>JBOGOU010000201.1:0-62713 GCA_050748205.1 Pyrinomonadaceae bacterium
CAGTTCGCGATCATCCGCCGTCGCATCCAACGGACTCTGCAGCTTCGGCACTGTTGATTGCTTCACTCCCAACCCTGCGCGCGTCGCGCGTGAATGTGGTCCCGCCGGCATCATCGTCGCCGCCGTCACGAGCGATGCGTTGTCGTCACGCAGCAACTCCACTGCATGCCGAAAGCTCACGCCTTCCGTCTTCATCACCCAGTCAATCACCGACCCACCTTGCTGGCACCCAAAGCAGTGCCACAGATTCTTCGCCGGCGTCACCACAAAGCTCGGCTCCGCGTCTGCATGCGTCCCGAACGGACAGCGGCCTACCAGGTCCGCGCCCTTGCGCTTTAGCACCACGCCGCGCGCCTCCACCAATCGCTCAAGTGAGATCTCTCGCTTCAACCGCTCAATCTCTGCTTCCGGTATCCGCGCCACTCTCTTGCACTCCTTTCGTTGGTTTCTGAAAAAGCTGTCAAGTGGAAAAGTTGAAAAGGCCGGCCCTTGCTAACTGTCGCGGTAGATACTAATGTAATTTCGCAACGGGGGCAAGCCGGAAGTTAAAGTGAGGTGTGCTGAAGATGATGGAAGAAAGCGACTCGTATAATGCCGACACTATGGCAGGAGCAGGCGGAAGACCACCACAAAAAGATGCGCCGCCGTTCGGCAGACGGCTCGCCGCGTTGCGCCGGCAAAAAGCTTTATCACAACGTGAGCTGGCGGAACGGATGCGGACCACGCAGAAGATGGTGGATTACTACGAACGGCGCGCCGCCAACCCGGCTTTAGAAGTCGTCCAGAAGGCTGCTGCCGCGCTGGAAGTCTCAGCGGCCGAACTTATCGGTGATGGAGTCACACCGCTCAAGACCAGCCGCAAAGCCGGACCAACCGGAAAGGTGCAAAGGATCTTCGAAGATGTCTCACGCCTGCCGCGCCGTCAGCAGGAGCACATTGTCAGAGTCGTCTCCGCCCTCGTCATGCAGTACGAACAGACCAGGCGATGAAAAGATCTAACGGCTAACTCTGCTACCAGCGATAAGTTTAACTTCGCTCGGACAAACCGTTGGGGAAGCGGTTGGAGTCGCTCCACCTTTCAACCTACCAAAGAGTTCAACCGTCAAGCGCTCACGGTATCCGCCATCGACCGTCACGATCCGCTCTTGATCAATACCCCGTACTTTGACCAGGTAGTCTTTGACACGGGCAGCTCGCGCCTGGGCCTCTCCGATGTGAGCGCGCCGTCCGGCGTAGACGATTATGTATATCTGCTCGACTTCCCTGGTGAGCTGTCTGACAAAGTCATCAAGACGTTCCTGTTCGTTCGTGATCGTGAGATCTCCGTACTGATCGAACTTGTGCGTACTTTGAGGATCACCGTTCGACCCCGCCGATTGCTTTACTAACGAATCAGGGTAGCGCAGATACTCGTCTTTCGACGCCGCGTAGTAATCAATGCGATCCACCTTACCGTCCGACGTTCCTGAAAGAGTAATGCCCTCTTCTCTGTTCGTGTAAGCAACGTAGTTTGGAGAGTCGTAGGAAACTTCTTTCTTAAAGGTGGCTAGATCAAGACCCAGTTGGTCGAGCCGCTGCGGCGCCTTTAGGGTGACGGCGATATGCAGAACCGTCCCCGGCGGAACATTCCACCCATCGGCGCAAGGCTTTCTCGAAAAGCTGATGTCCACCCTGCCTTCGTTCGTGTCATAGGAAGACCCACACTCGGAAACATTCAAGATCCGTTTCACGTCCTCACACGTTGAGTGTAATGGCACTATATCGCGCCACGCTTTGGCGGAACAGAAGCCAGCTGCGGCAAAGAGCACGCACACAGCTGCGGTCAACGTCTTTGCGGTCGAGGTGGTGGTTGCCATGGTTTGTCCCTCACACAAGCATCATATAGTGCTTGGCTAAAATAGGTAGAACTAGCCGAGTCGAACTCCTTCCAAGTCTTATAGTCTCCGGCCTGAGGGAGTTTGGCTAGAACGGTTAATCCCATAGCGTTCGCCGAATTATTCGCTGCTTGCGCCATATTGATGTGACCATATCCGATCCCGGTCCCCGCTGCCACATGCATAATCTCGTGCATAGCCACCGCAGCTGTCGGCGCTGCTTTAAAGGCGATTTGGGCATTGTTGGCACTCAGTGAACCGAAAGCATTGGCTGCTGCCGGTAACGATATGCCTGGATTACTGAAAAGCCCGCCGTTCGACTGAGATCTGACCGCTTCAAAGATTGTCATTAGGTTCGTCGAGTGAACGCCATTTGGCAATTTCCCCAACTCACCCAGAACCCCACTGATGAAAGTACCGCAGTTGGGTTTGGCTAGCATCGTCGTCATGTCTGTTCGAAGCTTGTCGACTTCGCCTGTCGTTAACGGTCGGGGGTTCTGCGGCAAGGTAAATAGCTCATCCTCCCAGTACAAGTTCAAGCCGCTTTCCTCGTTGCCCATTGGGTTCGCCACATCTTGATACAGCGGAAAAGACCTCACTAAGATGCCAAGACCAGCATAACTCAGGGGTTTTGGTTCGAATTTTAGTCCCAACTCCGATGCAAAACCTCCTCGCGCGGTTCTTACTGGTTGCCCGTTCTTGGTAAGATAGCGTCGTTGGACAGTCAGATGCTCTTCCGCGAGTCCGTCGGCTCGTGACAAGCGAGTAATCCAATCACAAGGCGCGAATAATCGATCTAATGTGCAACCTGCAGCCGGATTTGCCAGATCTGCAAATAACGAGTCGATGTTGGTAGAAATGCGACTGCCGTCAATGTCTCCATCTCCACCGAAATGACTCTGCGGCGGCGGCTGCGTGAGCGGTACGTCTGCCCCAACCGGATCCAACTCGCGACGGCCAAAGCCCCCCTGACCCGCATCTATTTCGGTCGCACCAAGCGGCGAGCGGTGCTTCCATAAGACGCCGCCCATCTGCTTCGCCAAAAGCTGACCATCAGGAGTATAGACATAACCGATTGTCTGAGGCGCGCTGTTGATCTCCTGAACGATGGCTCCCCCCAAGGCACTAGATCTCAGGTAGTGAGTAGTAAATGTGAACCCAGGGTTAGTAGACACCTCCTTCACTCTGTTTCCATCACCATCAAAGCCGCTGGCCAGACTCGTCGGAAGGTAGCTAGCGCCACCCCACATCTGGCCTGTCATTATCTCCGGTCGTCCTGCCGCATCGTAGTTGTATTGCCGGGTATCAATCGTCTTGAGGCGCCCGTCGGCATCATAGCCCCAACCGTTACGTCGATTGTTCAGATAGCTCCCCACATCCAGGTAATCGTCCTGGGCCCACACCTCGGTGTAACGACGCGTCGTATGTCCAGAGGGGTCGTATTCAAAAGTCTCCCAGGAAGGGATATCTACACTCTCCTGACTTACCGCTGCGCCAGTTCCGGCGATCGTAAGCCGTGCGGCATGATCATAGAAATAATTGCGGTCGAAGTTGGCATCGTTCAGGTTGTCGACAAGCTTAATGCGGCCGTCATTGTAGTATTCGTAGTTCTGGCTTACCGCGCTGCTAATTTCAAAGTGGGTAATCTGCATTCTCTTGTTGTAACCAAGGGATGCCGTGTGGTTACTGCCGTCGGTCATCTGCTTTAAACCGCCAAAAGCGCGATACGCATAGAGGGAGGCATAAGTTGAAACACCATTGTAGAGGTTGTCTGAGCCAGTAACTCCCGAGAGTCGCCCAACTGTATCGTAACCGTAGTTGATGGTTATGTCCCCAGGATAGGTTATTTTCTCCAATTGCCCGGTAAGGGTATAGTCATAACTGAGTAAAAACGTACCTATTGGGAAGGTCCGAGTTTCAGATCTAAGCCTGGATTGTTGATCATACGTATATGTTTTGCCCCCAAGACCATCGGTCATTGAGGTCCGGTTTCCGGCCTCATCATAGCCATAAGAGACATCGGCCGTGTCAGCAATACCTGCGGGGGGATCACAGGTCACGAGCTCAACCAGATTACGGGTGTTGTAAGTAAAGTTTGATACTGCACCTCGGGCATCCGTTATTTTCTGAATCGTATCGTCAGGAAAGTAATCCCAGACCGTGGCAGCTCCGGCATTCTGTTCAGGCAGGTGCTTAGTTTTTAGTCGGCCATGGCCATCGTAGGTCGATGCTGTTTCCTGGCAAGTGCCGCCAGGACAGCTTCCATCTGTTGCCGCCGCGCCCTGATACTGTTTCAGGCTAATTATCTGGTCGCGCGCGTTGTAGGTGTTGACGGTCGCTGAGTAGACGGACCCACTTTGCCAGTTAAGTACTTCAGTTTTCACGGTACGACCAAGAACGTCGGAGTAGATCTTCTGTTGCCGGCGCTTGGGGACATTCTCGTCAAGTGTCCCTTCATCCGTAAGTGTCACCACTTCTCCGCCGGCACAGCCGCAACCATCGTAGCTTGCTTCCTGTGTGGTGTTGTCGGAGTTTGTCGTCACCAACGGCCGGCCTTTCCAGTCGTAGCTTTGCAGAGTGGAATACCAGCCCACCGCATCATCACCGGCAGCAATCCACAGGTTGGTCATCTCGGTCGGATTCGTTTGCTGAATTGCCCGTCCCATTAAATCAAAAAGAGTGAACTTGCCGGCGTAGTGTCCGGTGCTGTTGGGAGTGGGATGATCACCGGCTTGCGCCCGCACACGTCCTGCCCCATCAAGAACGGTGGCTGAATATGCTTCAGTAGTCAGGTTCTTTATTGTTGTGAATTTGTTAATGATGGTCTGGCTGGCCGGATAGACCCACCGGGTGTAGGCATTGTTGACCTTGTTGGTGACTCTGCTGATTCTTCCTGCCGAATCGTATTGGGTAGTCTGGGCCGCGTTTTTCGGGTCTTGCACCCGGGTGGCCAAGCCGAGGTCGTAATTGTATTTTGCAGTCGAAGAGAAATTGCCCGGGTTGGTTACAGTGGTTGGATAAGCGAGCGTCGAGAAGGACAACGTGGTTGTGTTCTCCCCATTGGTTGAAAAGGCGTCCGTATATATAATCGTTGTCTGATGCCCTTCCGCATTACGGCTGAAAATTAACGACCCTTGCGTGTTGTAAGCAATGGTGGAGACCACTGACTGGCTGATATTCGTTTCATTGTTCACGTCCCAGCGGCGAACACTGGTGACGTTTCCCCGACCTTGCACCAAGCCAATCCCGTAATTGGCGGCGTCAAACTGCACAGGCGCGCCTTGATGCTGAAGAAAATCTCCGCCGGCATCGTATTCAAAAGTAGTCTTGTTAAATAAGACTTGAGCACTGGTTGTCGGCGGGGCAGAGCTTGGCCCGAAAAGATATTGTCCCTTCACCAAACCAATGATCCGTCGGTTGATGTAGACAGCAGAGAGATCGTAGTCACTATGCGTGCGACGGAGTAACGTCCAGTCAGTGCTGCCATGAGGTCCCCATTGGAATACGTCAGAGGGTAAACCAAATGCAGTGTATTCGATTGTTGTCATCTGACGATTGCCTTGTGGATCTGCAGTTTGCACTGAGGTAATTCTGGGGTTGAGTGGATACGATAAAGTTGTGTTGTCCTGCGTCCAGCTCGTGATTGTTGTTTTCTTCAGTGCACTCGGATTGCCTGCAAACACTTCCGTAAGCGTTGTCAACCCCCGCCGCCAATCCGAGTAATCCGTTTTTGCAGAGTAGGATTCCTTATATACCGTGCCATCCGCTGTGGTCGCGCTTCCCCAGGCGCCGTTCGGATCAAACTCAAAGTTCGCCTCTACGTCAGTATTCCAATTCTCAGCTGAGTCGAGCCGTTGCGTGAACCGGGGACAATCCGTCTCCACGAAAGCATTGGTCAGTGGCAAATTGTACGAAACGGAGCTTAGGTCGTGGCCATCAGCTGCTTTGTGTTTGATTCGATAAACCTGTCCCCACGAGCTGTACTCGAAGGCGTAGCGCGAGCCATCATCCAGCCCGATCTGACTGAGAACAGAGATCGTGTTATTCGCCGGCAGCCCTTGCACGACCAGCGGCTTGTTTGTTTCGTCACGGAATTTGGTGGCCACCACCAAAGTCGTGTAGCCAAAAGTAGCCCAAGTGTGCATCCCGGTGCTTCGGTTCTGCTTGATTGACTGGAGGCGCTGGTTAGAATCGTACTCGAACGTAATCACTCGATTCAGCGTGTCGGTGATTGACACGATCCGGCCAAATTGGCTGTAGTCGATGGTGATGAAATTGCCGTTCCGATCCTTGACTCCGGTGCAGCGATACTCGCCATTTATGAGCAGATAGCTCATTTGACTGCCATCGGCAGTGCGCAGTAATAGACCGTTACCGCCATCATCGAGTTCCAGGTAGGACGAATCAACGGCTTCATAGATACGGTCTGTCACCTGGCGAAGCTCAACCCGCCGGCCTGAAGGCATGATCGCGAGATAAGAATAGACACCGGTTTGTGGTGTGTAGAACTGGGGCTGGATGGAGGGAAATCCCAACCGGAAGCCTGGTCCGGGAAACCCACGGTCAGCGTCATATATGATGGCCGAACCTATTCTCGTCCAGACCAGTGAGTTGAGAGCCAGGCCCAGATTCAGATTCAAACTACCGCGCCCGGCAAGACTCAGCACGGATGTGGACCAATTGAAATTGCCGGACACCAGATCTTCGCCGCCCAGACCGGTTCGATTCGCGGGCTCAAGGCGAGCCGCATATTGATTGGCGGGGCCAAAGTACTGCGGCAGACTGTTTGAATAGGACACAACGGTCTGATTGCTGGTGAGATCGCCAAACCACTCAACGCCGTCCTGCACCATTTTCCACTGGAACTGGTATGAGATTCCCCCTCCTTCGGGATTCCAGGGTGTTCCTGGCGGACCAATGATCGTGAAGTTAAAAGTCACCTCGGTGCCCGGCAACACATCGTGTGGTAAGTTCACACGGCCCAGACCCCAGGTACTGTTGTCCTGCGGATTCTGAGATCCCAATCTGTATAGGCGAGCGGCTGTCCATGTTGTGTTTCCCGAATTCCTCATCGTTACTGACGCACTAGCAGGCTGGCCTGCGGCCACCTGAGCAGGCACATTCTGAGAAACAAACACCGCGGCATTTCCTGGACCGGGTGGCGGCGGGGTTGGAGTTGGGGCCGGCGGGGCAGCAACGCTCGCTGTCGTGCTCGCTTGATCTGTCAAACTGTGACTGTCAGTAACAGTGAGTGTCACAGTGAAAGTTCCTTGCGTCGTATAGACGTGAATTGGTGATGGCCCGATTGCCGTTCCACCATCGCCAAAGGTCCATTGGAACGTAATCAGATCGCCATCCGGATCGAAAGACGCACTGCCATCGAAACTGATCGGGTCCGACGTATGGCCGCTGTATGGTCCTCCTATAATTGCGACGGGCGGATTATTGTTCGTGCATTCCGGGCATGGCTCACAATCGAAACAAGGTATTACTGAAGGAATCGATGGTGCGATCACGGGGTCAGACTCCTGCTCTTGGCGGGCCGCATCCAAGTCAGGCAGGTTTGGCCCAGGTACACTGGGTGGTCCTCCCTGGAGCAGCATCAGAACCGTGCGAAGTAGCAACATCCCTAATCCACTCGGGGCGAGGTGAGCCAATTGTTGAATCGCGGATGATTGACCTGCTGTGATGGTTCTCGCGTTCGTTCTGTCCAGCGGAACGATCGACGTCATTAGCAACGACGCACATAAGAAAGGCGCTAACAGCCGGTATTGTGACCGGGATAAAAAGCGACGGTTTGCTTTCACTGGCCGAGTGGCAAAGCGGGGGATGTGCTTCATATCTGGGCTCCTTGGGAGGGAAAGGGAACTTGCAAATACGAGGAAGCCTGGCGAGTTGGGTTCGCCGGTTATGAAACGTTCGCTTATGCGAGACTTACGCAAAAGGCTTGGGAGTCGCGCTTGAACGAGAGAACTGAGCGAGGTGCTGCGGACTCTATGCGAAAGCCAAGAGGCTGTCAAGCAAACGGGTAAGGTAAGGTCTACGCAGGCGGTGGCTTACGCCTTTTTGCAAAACCCTTCTTGATACTCCGTAATTTCCTCGCCAAGTCAGGCTTATGCGGCAAGGTCGAGTTCTCTAATACGAAATACCTTAAACCTTTCTTCTCTTTGTCATATTCACTGAGCAGAAAAACGATCTTCTGTCCCGTGAAGTATTCCTTTTTGAAGCCTGCCTCTGCCCCGTGAAAATACTCTACGACGTCGCCTCTCCGAAATCTGCCCTTAAATGATTCGAGTACTTCACATGACACTCTCCAATTCTCGTAGCCACCCACTCTCGCGGTTATCTCAGCTTCTCGGATGAGTATGTGAGCAACGACGGGGACGGATTTGTAGTCATTTCTCAGATAACCAAGCGAAGGCCAGTCTTCCTGGTCCTGGGCTGACGCGTACATTGGCAGCAGAAGAATGAGGATGGCTAGTTTGAATATTCGTTTCATGTGCTCCAGCAGGTTGAATCCTCGATTTTGCGGGAAGTGCGGGCATGATGCCCGCGCTCCAGGGGCATGATGCCCGCGCTCCACGGGAAAGATGCCACGCGCTCGAGGGGATAAGAATTGGTTCAATTGGTCAACAACCTCAGGAAACGGATGGTAGACGCGTTTCCCTCAATGTGTTAGATTCTACGCCGTTTAGTGCAGAAAAGGTGCGCGTTTTGATTTGTGTGGGAGCCGCGCCCCAACCTTCCAGCTTCACGGCCCGAAGCGCAGCATGAAAAGCTTTACCAATTGTGCGTTTATAGGGAAATAAGTGGCTAAGCGTGTAGGTTCCGGACCCCCGGGCCCGGAGACAGATGAGACCTCAACGGGGCGAGGTGTAGTTGATCTCGCTGACGCCCGCGTGCGCTTGCGTTCCCGTCAACCTTCCCAGGCTTCCCTTTTGGAGGAGCTGGCTGAAGTGCGATCGCTTCTTGACCAGGGACTCTCCACCGAAGCACGCTCGCGGCTGACATCACTCATCTCTTCCGCTCGTGACAATCCTACCTTGCTCGCGTTCGCGCGCTGCGCACTTTCAACCGCGCTCGAGATGCAGGGACATTACCGCGAATCTCTGGCGGCCGTCGCGATGTACGAGACCCCGGAATCGCGCGCCGGGCTCGACGAAGAAGCAGTACGTCACCTGCGCGTGCAGCTTGGTCTCGCCTACAACTATAACGGAGACCACCCGAAGGCGATTTCCATTCTTAAATCAGCTTTACGCGATTTTTCTGAGAGTGGCGTCGAGGCGAAACTTGGACCAGTCTATGGCGCCCTCGCACGCGTCTATCGCACTATCAGCGAGTATCCCATTGCCCGCGACTACGGTCAGCGCGCCCTGGAACACTTTCGCCAGACCGGCGAGTGGCGCGGACTCGCCGAAGCCTACTTCGGAGTCGCTCTGGCAGACACGCAGGAAGGAAATTACGAAGCAGGCCTCGAGAATTTCGAGCAGGCACTTAAGCTGGTAGGCGACAAACCGGCCAGCAATGTACTGGGCAAAATCTACGCCAACATGGCGGGCGCCTGCTGGTTTCTCAAACGGCCACAAGAAGGGATTCGCTATCTCGAAAAGGCCATCTCTTATTATGAGCGCACCGACCATAAGACGAATGCGGCGGATGGCTACAACAACTTAGGGATCAACCTTATTCTGATCGGGCAATGGGCACGCGCTCAGGAGGCTCTGGAGCGAGCACTGTCGCTCGCCTCCGAGGTAGATGAACGCGGCGCCAAGATCCCAATGATCCTGGATTCGCTCGGCGAGTTACACATGCTCCGGGGCGACCTGGACGAGGCGAAGTCTTACCTGCAAAGAGCAGTCAGCCTGGCGACCGAGAATGGTAACAAGTGGTACGCCGGTCAGGCGCTGCGCACGCTCGGCCGTTGTTATCTTGCGATGGAAGATGGTCCCCAGGCCCTCTCCAAAGGAAAAGAAGCGCTGGTGCTGGCGGAAGGGATTGGCGATCGACAGGCAATCTGCGAGTCGCGCCTGCTCTTGGCGGAGGCACACCTGCGCAACAAGGCATTAGACGAGTCTGCAACGGAGCTGCAAAAGGTAACCGCAGAGGTCACCGATTCTCCCACTGACCTGGGGTTTGCCGGCGAAGCGCAGAGACTTGCGGGCATGCTGGCGATGGCAGAGTCAGACGCGACCGCGGCGGCCCAGCACTTCGGCAGCAGCGTGTCAGTCTTCGACATGCTTGGCGATCGCTATCGCGCCGCGCGCGCCTACCACGAACTCGGTCGCGCCTATACTGTTTCGCAGCCGAACCGCGCGCTGGAACAACTGAGCCGCGCGGTCAGCACTTTCCGCGAACTAGGCGCGCGTCTGGATCTCGCCCGCGCCGAAGCAGCCATCACTAACCTCGATAAGGCGACCCTCACGCAAACCGCGGAACAGTCGTCGCTGACGCAACTGTTGACACTGCGTCTGGCCGAAGCTGTCGCTTCCAGGGAACTGCTGTTGCGCGAGCTGGCCGCCATCATGAGGCAGGAGACAACTGCCGCGCGAGTACTGATCACTGAACGAGGCGAACATCATCATCCGCGCGTCGTGATTGCCCACGGTGGTACGCCGGCAGACGCCACCCGTATCGCCGAGGAACTCGATCTGCTCGACACCGAAGAGCATCGGGATCGCTATGCACGCAAGCACGATGCGATGATTATCCCGCTCAAATCGTCGAATGCACCGCCGGCCACTCTTTACCTTTCGCCACGCCGGCATGCGAAGCTGCCCGGCGGCCTGTCAATGGAGCCACTGCTGCGCATCGTTGGTTTAGGCCTGGATGTTTGCGCGCTCCGCGCCAGCCATCATAAAGGAACCGGTCTGCAGCAGCCTGACGAACTCGCGGGCGCGAGCCTTATGCCCGGGTTCATTCATTCAAGCCCGGCGATGACGCGGCTGGTCGAGGAGGTCAACAAGATTCGATCATCTGATGTGACAGTGTTGGTGACGGGCGAATCAGGCACCGGCAAAGAACTGGTGGCCCGGGCGATACACGCGCTGTCGTCGCGCCGCACGAAGGTGTTCGTGCCGTTCAACTGCACCGCCGTCCCAAAGGAGCTTTCAGAAGGGTATCTTTTTGGCTATCGCAGGGGTGCGTTTACGGGCGCCGTTACTGATTCGCAAGGCGTGATCCGCACGGCTGCCGGCGGCACACTGTTCCTCGACGAGATCGGAGATCTGCCGCTGGATCTGCAACCGAAGCTTTTGCGATTTTTGCAGGAAGGTGAGATTCAACCACTCGGCGAACAGCGTCCCAGCAAGGTCGACGTACGCATCATTGCCGCGACCAACACCGATCTCGAGGAGATGGTGGCGCAGGGACGTTTTCGCGAAGACCTTTACTATCGCCTAAACGTGATCCGTTTGCGCGTGCCGCCCTTGCGAGAGCGTCGGTCGGAGATCCCGACGATTGTCAGCTACTACATAAATCACTACTCATCGAAGTTTGGCCGGAAGGACATACAGATCACTCCGCAGTCTGTTGACTTGTTGATGGTGAATGATTGGCCCGGCAACGTGCGCCAGCTCTGCAATGAGATTCAACGTGTCGTTGCCCGCGCCGAAGACGGTGCGGTAATCACCCCCGAACAACTCTCGCCCGAGCTCAAGAAGACTTCAGCTCCAATTTCTCCCGCGGCTGCACTCGCCTCGATTGGTGACTCGATGCACGTCACCCTCGCCGATGCATTAGCGGAAGTGGAGCGTCGCATGATCTCGGAAGCCCTGCGCAAACACGGTGGCAACATCTCACGCGCCGCCCGCGAACTTGGTCTCACACGCCGCGGTCTCTACCTCAAGCTCGAACGCTACGATCTAAGCGCCAGTGCCTAGTTGTTCCGCTTAAAATCCGTGTCAGGTTTGAAAGTCTCTAAGGTGGGAGAGTGCAAAGCGTTGCGCGCCACCGCTCAAGATGCAAGGCCATTCAACAGAAAAGAGAAGATTCAAGTCAGAGAGTCTCACAATCAGGAGCCCTTCAAAATTAAAGGGGGAATCTCCACCTTGAATAATTCCTCTCATGTAAAAGCTGCTGCAACCTGAGCGGGGGCAAGCCCACCTTCCGGACTGTGAGATTCTCTGACTTGGATCTTTTCCTCTGAGGTGAATGGCGGAGAAAGTTGAGCGGGGGCGCGCTTCGCTTTGCCCCCTTCCCAACTGTGAGCTGTCAAACTTGAGAAATGAAATTTTGGGAATGGAAAGTCTTCTTAACTACTCAGCAAGACTTGCGGCCTTCTTGCGCTCGGCGATCTCATTCGCGATCTCAGATATCTTGCCTATGTCGAAGGGCTTGGAAACGACCCAATCGGCTTTGGCCGCATTGCGCGTGTCCCAGCAGATAGCATCGGCCCATCCGCTCACAATCGCCACAGGAATGGTCTCCGACCGCTGCCGGATGGCCGTGACCAACACCCAACCATTCATTTCCGGCATTCCGATATCCGTGAAGACGGCGTCGAACCGGCCCTGATTAGCGTCGTAAAGCTTCAGCGCCTGTTCGCCGCTGGAAGCCGAGACAACCTCGCATCCTTCACCCTCCAGAGCTTCGATCAGGACCTCGCGCACCACGTCTTCATCGTCGACCACCAACACACGAACTACGCCGTCCGAAGTTCCCGTTTGCATCTCGTGTGCAGGGGTCGCCCCATGCGTCTGCGTATTCGCAGCTCTGGGCAGGGAGAAACGAAATGTTGTGCCACGGCCGGGTTCAGTATCAACTTCGATCGAGCCATCGTGACGGCGGATGATGCCAAAACTGACCGCCAGGCCCATGCCTGTTCCATGGCGTCCTTTGGTCGTGAAGAACGGATCGAAGAGCCGCGACTTAACTTCAGGCCGCATGCCGGCGCCGTTGTCAGATACGCTCACTATTACGCGGCTATCCACTTCCTGGGCGCTGAGCCGAATCTCGCCGCCGTTGGGCATCGCGTCAACGGCGTTGTAAATCACGTTCACGAGTACTTCGCGCAGCTCGACGGGGTCGCCCATGACGAAGGCTTTGCAATCAGCGAGGAGAGCAAAATGTATAGACACGCTTTCGGGTCGCGATTCCCAACGTGGGCGCGTCATCTCACAGGCGTCCTTGAGCAGCTCGGCCACGGAGACCAACACAAACTCACGGCTGGGACGCTGGCGGGCAAAATCCTGTATGCGCCGGATGATCTGCGCGCCATCGTCTGCACTCTTGATGATCAGATCCAGGCCGGCGGCGAGTTTGCTTGCGTCAGTGGTGCGTTTGAGTAGTTGGGCCCGGCCAAGAATCCCGGTCAAAGTGTTATTGACGTTGTGGGCCACGCCAAAGGAGAGCTCACCGAGGGCGGCCATCTTCTCGGCATGAGCCGCTTGCGATCGTCGCTGTTCGTGCTCGGCATGCGCCGACGCGATCCGGTCCATGCAGTTTCTCAGACGCTCGCGGGTTGCCGCCTGCTGCGAGTTGGTGAGCCACTGGCTGGCTTGCACGCCAATCTCGCGCCGCTCGTCGTCATTAAGTTGCTGACACATCTCCTCGATGAGGATTAGCAACGTTTTGCCGGCGCCCTCGTAATCGCCACAACGTTCGGCCACACGCCGGGCCCTTTCCAGGATCGGCTTCGCTTCGTGACGCCGGCTCAGTTTGCAAAGTACTAAGCCGTGTGTGGTCAAAGCCTCCGCGAGCAGAGCCTCTTCACCACTGGTTTCCAAGGTTTCCACGGCAGTTCTGACGGAGCGTTCCGCAAGGCCGTAATGCTCAGAGGCAAGATAAAGCTGGGCGAGGGTTTCGTCGACTTGGGCGCAGCCTACGGTGTCGCCAAATCCGTCGAAAAGTTTCCGCGCACGCTGCAAATGTATCTTGGATTCCTCGAATCTCCCTAGTGTCAGCAGCAAGTAGCCGTGGTTGTTTTCGACCGCCGCGGCATACCGACGATTGCCGAGATTTTCAAACTGCAGTAAGGCTTCTTTATAGTGACCCAATGCTCTGTCGAAATAATGACTTCTGTTCTCGGCAACACCGAGCTCCTTCAACGTCGTCGCAAACTCGGAATGAAGACGACCTTTGACCCACGCACCCGTCGCTTCCGCAGTAGGAAGGATTTCATTCAAGAGATTGAGCGCATCGTGCAGGCGACCCGCGTGACGCTCAAGCGTTGCCAGTCGAATTAAAGCGGCTGCCTTGAGTTCACGCTCATTATCAGGTAGAGCCGCAAGCGAAGCGCGTAGTGTCGTGCGAGAGAGGTCAAAAAGACCTTGATGGTAGTAGCAGCATCCCAGCTCGATACGACTCTCCAAGACTCGCGTCGTTTGACCGGAATGCTCGAACAGAGCGATCGCCCCATTCAGAAGCGCCTCAGCCAGCCTTTGTCCGCCAGCGACGGTGCTTGTCCTTGCAACGCAATCGCTCAGTGTGCCGGCGGTCAGGAGCAGATCGGCGGCTGCTAACTGGCTAAGCCCTTTCTGACTAGGCCATTCGCCGACGGTCCACCATTCTCTTAGGGCCGCACAACCTGCTTCAAAATCTCCCGCTTCCAATTGTTCACGCGCAATGCTGCAGCAGGCCTGAACTCGCTCACTTTGGTTAAGAGAGGAAGTGTGAATGTGCCTGATTAGCTTGGTGTCGACGGGCATCGGAACTCTTTTTCTTACCAGATTTGAATTACCAAAAAGGGATTATCGGATCTTCTGGATACGGCGTACCCAGTGTTACCGGCGTATACAACGTTGTTGCGGAGTTAAGCCAGGCTCTCTTATCCATGTGAACAGCCCATTTAGCCCTCAAACAGTTAGCGATTTGCCAATTCTCGGATACCTGGTACACACCTCAGCGGTTTCACCGCAATGATAGATTCTGGACAAGGGCTAGAACTAAACATCGGTTGTACAAGACTTTACGTCAATACAGACTTTATCTTTTGACTTTGGCACAACTCTTGAAGAAGAGCGGTGGTAGAAACGGCTATTTGATTAATTGTTAACGGTCGCCAGCACAGGGCGCCAACTTCGCCAAGTCGCAATTCCCCGTGCAGGCAACCCAACCCAGTAAACACTCGGTTCACCAGGAGAAAGACCAATGAAACGCATCCAATCGATTCTCTGCACATTACTTTTCGTTTTGGCAGTATCCTCGACGGCCCTTGCTGGCAACATCTCGACCACTTCGTCAGTGAGTGCTTGTGGCAACATCTCGACCACGGGGAATATCTCCACCACGGGGAACATCTCGACCACAGGGAACATCTCTACCACGAAGTTGGGAAACATCTCCACGACGGCTCCGGGTGACATCACCGGCATCGCTGGCGATATCACGGGCGTTTATGCCCTAATCTTGGGTCTCATGGGAGCACTGCGCTGATCCCTTGAGCTCGATCATTTTGACTGATCACGGTCAGTTTAGTCGACTCGGACTTCAAAGATCGTTCAATTTGGCGAGAAATTCCTTTTATCGTTCGCCGCAAAGGACAAAGGCAAACGTCATGCCGCTAAACGCTAGCAGTCTTAATCCCGACGTCGGTTATCTAGAGAGGAACATGCCCGTCAACGAAGCAAGACCGGGACGGTCCAACGTGCTAGAAGGGTTCATTCCTCCCGGGGAGTGAGCCCTGTTAGCCTACTTTCCCACCACGGATCGAAGGCTCTCGACTCAACTTCATTCGAAGGACATCAAGTGGCCCATCCGGTGCAAGGATGGTCGATACCAAACCCAACACCTCACGCGCAAACTCCCCATCCAGTTTCCTACGAACAGGGTCGTTATCAATCTCATGGAATGGTAAAAGGATCTCTCCACGATTGGCGTCGAATATTTTAACGGCTTTGGCAAGCTGTTTGTGGCTGAGGACAGTTACGTCGAGGATCGGTAAAGTTTGTAGCGCCGATTTACCGATGTTACCCCTTCCTGACTGCTGCTTGTTGGCATGCCACCAGTGAAGCAACAAACCGAAGGATGTATTCCCCCACAGAACCAGCGCCTTTTCCTGTTCGACCGAGTCAAGGCGAATTGATAGCCATGCACGCCCACCAATGGTTTTGCGGGGCGTGAACTGCATTCCCGTCGCTTGGCTATTAAATCGAAAATTTTGGTTGAAGTGGCAATGTGACGCAGTGGCCCAAATGGTCGCCACTTTGAGGTCAACGATGGCTCGCTCCTTAGCCGTTGATCCACGACGCGGGAGTCCTTCCCGATCTGCGTCGAACACCATTGACCGCTCACGTTCTGCATTATGCGCCCAAAGCACAGGATACGTTGGTGCGCTATTTGGCTTTACCACAGAGGTGTCGAATGGCCCCCGGATGGCGCCTGTTGATGTGCTGCCGCTGACATCCGAGTGATAGGGACCAATTTCACCGATTTCCTCAACCGTAGTAATCGGTATATCTGTACCCTCTGGTTTGCTCATGCTGGGCAACCAGACACGCTCATCATTGGCGAGTTGATATGCCGCTTGGGCCAATGAGAGGTCGGCGATCCTCGCCAAGTTCCATCCGCCCGAGCCCGGCAAGGGGGCATCCATCGCTTGGCCGATCACATCCTCACCAAAGGTTAGGAGAGAGCCGCC
Source organism: Pyrinomonadaceae bacterium (assembly GCA_050748205.1). Taxonomy (GTDB): domain Bacteria; phylum Acidobacteriota; class Blastocatellia; order Pyrinomonadales; family Pyrinomonadaceae; genus PSRF01. The sequence continues at coordinate 16,450 of JBOGOU010000201.1, forward strand.
CATCGGCCCATCCTCAAGGGTGCGGAGGTTCTTATTTGCGATCAGACGATGAATCTGGTCCGCCGTGCTCGCGCCTAATAACGGATAGACGGGTCTCTCGTTAAGAACGACAAACGTCGCGCGATCACTGCCCGTTCTGGATTTGTGACCAACGACGAGGCATTCACCCATCCCCGTATCTGCTGAAAACGACATATCTTCATCACTGGCTCCCGCAATCGAGACCAGTACCAAGTCCTTGTAGCTCCTAGCCAAAAGGCCGCGCGAATCTTCCCAAGCGTCACCCGACATGAGGCTGAGGGGCGTGACGAGGGCCAATACGCCGCCCAGTTTTAGTTTGCGGTCCGCGAGAACCAAAAAGATTGAAGCCTCGCCTGCGTTGCCGTGAGCACTTGTACCCGCCGTCAATAGCCTCGTCGCCTCACCCATCAATCGCTGCTCCTCATCAGTTGAGCTAAAAGCCGCGAACATTGGGTTGGGAACGCCAATCTTATTGCCCTCGTGTCCCGTCGCGCGAGTGAATGGTGGATTCATGATCACTACATCAAAAGACGCGTGGGGCAGTGACCGCCAAGTCTCCTTCTCGGCTTCACCCATACCTTCGGCGGCTCTCGCGGTAATGGACAGGATTTCGAACTTTCCTTGGGGTTCAAGTAAGTCCAACGAGCCGAGCGCCACGGTATTGCCTGCCTGCTTTCCATAAGCGACGGTTAGAATTGAGCTTTGTTCATACTTTACGGTTGGATGCGCCCCGGAGAGCATAGACGCAGTGAGGTGCGCCGCTGCCGGCAGAACGTCGCAACCGATCAGAGCAGACGCCATCATTTGGGGGTGAAGCACCTCAGCATCACCACCCGCCAACTCGTGCAACTGACTCACGCGCTGATAGGCGGTCGAAAGAAGCGTTCCTGTCCCACATGCAAAGTCGGCAATGCGGAGACTATTCACATCGTCGACATCAGACCACGACCCGCCCCTAGGGGTCGCCTCCGGCGTGATCGCTAATCCAACTAATAACGCCGCTGATGCGGGTGTGGTGTAATATGCGGCGAGGAACTTTCGATCCGCAATCAGGCGTTGAAACACTGCGCCCGTCAAATCGTGAGAGCGCATCAACCGATTTTCAAGGAGCCTTTCTGCGGTTTCGGCTAGGCCCTCAATCAGTGACCTACTCTCCGCCGTCGGAATCACTTCGAGTATGCGCCGAGCAATGTCAAAGATGGGCCAGTAATTAACCCTGAGGATTCGTCGCCACTGGGCCAGAATGGCGGACTTAATAAGGCCACTATCACTTTGTAGTTCTTCGAGCGACCTTACGCTCGCCAGTTCACCAGGGCCTCCTGCGAGAGTCTCCTGAAAGACGAGGGCATTTGCTAGGATGGTCGTGGCCATACGCCGGGTCTGTTCGCCGTCCTCTTGGCATAGTTCCTTACTTATCTTATGAATCGCACCCGGATTGGCATTTGCCATATCCTCCATCAGGCCCGCCGCTTCGCTAACACCGCTGACTAATTGGTTTGCGGCTTCCTCAATAACGTCAGGTGGGACAGAAGCTGACTGCGTCAGAATTGAGAGGTCCGAGACACTACCACGAATCCAACCAGAACGCGGCCATCGAGAATACACAGCCGGATCGCTGCCTGTATAGACCGCCATTTCCAAACTATCAGCGTTTGACAGTTCCACTTGTAATTGCCTTCCTTCTTTTGCGCGAAGGCTGAGTGGCAAACGCACGGCGACAGACGAAAGAAAGGTCCGCCCCGTCGCTCGTAGGGTCTTTCCGAGCCGCGATACAGCTTCCTCCTCAACCGTGGTCGCCGGAAAGACCTCAGTCTCTATCACGACGGGTGATACGTTTGGTTCCAGCACGAGAATATCGGGTCTCTCATGAGTTCCCCTCAACATTCCTGTATTCTCAGACCTCACGATCCTGGAATCTCGCCAGGCGCGTCGTGTCAATCTCAATGCCGCCGCTAGGGCATCGTTGATTGTGTGTTCAGTCGTGGCCATTTCTAATTCGTTCGGATGTGTTACGGAGTGGTGTTAGCCGCCAAAAACGAGTAAGAAGGCAAACTGGCGGGCTACCCTAAAACCGCGCGTCCCGCTGGAAATCGAAGTGAAGCGATTGGGGGCGGGTCTTCGGGTTCGGATTCTAACATCATGTATCTGAAAGCTATCAGGATTCCAACAAAATAGGGATTATACTTGCTTGCTGCAATTGTGAGGAAAGACTAGGTTTTTGGGCCTAGGCGTCAGCCTTACGGAGGGTCTCCGTCTGGCGAAGCCAAGCAATAATCTGGTTCCAACTCTGAATGCTTTGGCACGCCGAACTTGCCCGCGAGCGTCACCTAATCTGGCTCAAGGTCAATTAGTTCCGCCAACGATTAGTAAGAATGGCCAATAGAACTCTCTTGTGCGGTCGTCATAACGGCCCTATCCTTGGCTCGATGTTTCGTTATCGCAAAAAAACGTTTCTTGCCCCAGCTTCCAGTCGTACTACCTCATTCGTTTTAGCTGAAGTCGAATCGAGCAACGGCGGCGAATACAAGCAGGGTCACTACATGATAGTGGGTAAATGTGTGGCGCTCCCCGGGATTATGGGGGTTTCTCAATTACGGTTATCGCCTCGCTGGGAATACCTGCCCCAAAATACAAGTCGAAACTGTCATCAACCAAGTTCTCCATCGGCACTCCAGCCAGCCTCGCGTAGGCCAACAAGACAAGCAACGGCGGTTCTCGCTCGCCGCGTTCGTAGGCAGAAACACTCGCCTGTTCGTTTGCTTTGACGTGTTTTGCAAATTTGCCTTGAGTGAGCCTTGTGCGCTCGCGGATCTGCCTTAGCTTCCCTGGCATTTTTTGTGAAGATTTCTTTGACATATAGCCCCTTATAGCACACAAGGGTATAGCAGCAAACCAGCCTACTGCCATGCTCACTGAGGCGTTTCAAGAGACTTGGGAAAGCGTTCTGGAACCTTACGCCAGCGATCCCAGCCGCGCTTTCATCCTCGCGCAAACCTTTTCGATTCTTCAGCAAACCATTGCCAAAGGCCCGGAAGGGCCGCAAGAGGCTATTGCGGCGCTGGAGCTTGGTATCAAGGAGCTTTACCAGTACACGGATGTACACGAAGCCTGTTATGTCTTGTATGAGCGTTTAGTAAAAGATGGACTAGATCCAAGCCTTGACCCAAGAGCGACTGTGCGCCACCTGAATAAGGCAAACACAGTGAGCGCGGGCGCGTGCCTCATATCCCCAGAGTATGAGGCCGAAAGGGGCGTTGCCGGAGGTGAGTGACCGTGACGCCCCTTGGATATTGTCCTAAAAAACCTAAGCGGCGAAAAAGGTTGTAACCTAATCGCCGCGAGTAAGCGTGCCTTTCCAAGCCTTACCTCGCCGTGCCACGCCTTGCCACGGGTAGACCGATTCCACCAATTGGAAAGGTAAACTAGCAATGGAATTCCTGTACACAGAAAACGGCGTGGTAAATAGCGCTCGACTACTCATGACGACAGCTATAGATGGCAGTCGCTCTCGATTAGTGAGGTGGGAAATCGAAAGTGTGCTGCGGGGGAGCAGGGCCTCGCCGGGCAGTCGTTTACCGGCGAGGCTCTGTGCTGTTTGGTAAAAACTTAATGGGGTTTGCCTCGTCAGAACATTGCGGACGAGACGTCCGCGGTCCCAGTGAGGAGCCAGCGCGTATATGCGGGCGCTGAATGCCGCTTTACACGAAATCAAACGAGAGTAACCCTGGGGCAGTAGCCCGACTGTTAAGGAGGGCTCCTCAAGCTTGGGAGTGACTCTGTGGATTCGTGCGAAAGAAAGGCCCGGCCTCTTAACCGAAGCCGGGCCTTTGGCCTTAGGGATCGAAACGTAACTACTGGGGAATGTTCTCCCGGCGCTCCTGCCGGCGCTTCAACATCTCTTCACGGCGTGCTTTGTGCTCGCTCTTGAGCTGCTCCAGCCTCGTGCGCTGCTCGGCAGTTATAAGGCTTTCCACTTCCGTGTGCATGCCGCGCATGGAGTTGTGAATTTCCTGTCGCAAGGCCCTGACTCGTGCCTCATCATCCGCGGTAAACGTGCCGGCGATTCTCTTCTCGCGCATTTTGAAGAGCTCTTCACGCTGCGCTTTTATGCCTTCCACGTGACGTTGGACAATTGCCCGCTGCTGCTGTCGCTGCTCTTCGGTTAAGTTCAACTCATGGAAGCCACCTAAACGTCCGAATCCTGGACGTCCAATTCTGTCCGTCCTCTGCATCCTGTCGTGACGCCGGCCCTCTCGCATCCGTTCGGGTCGCATACCGCGCTCGGGAGAAGGCGTCTGGGTAGTCACGGGGGTTTGGGGGGTTTGGGACTCTTGTGCGAAAGCGACCGCACCAGCGGTCAAAATCAACATTAGCGCCACCGGCAAACTTCCTTGTGAAAACATCTTTCTTCGTACTCCTTTCATCTTGAACATAGCCACCGAGAGAACCCACCCGCTACCGCGTGGTGGTCTGACCTCATTGGACCGTTACAAGAGCGACTGCCGGATGACTTGCCAGACTTTGATGACCTTTTTTGGCAGAATGACTCTTTGCGACACCTTAGACGCGCCCCGCCGGGTGGCGGTCTGGGAAACTTGACCCATTAGCTTTCTATCAAGTGCAGCGCAGAGTACTTTGCAACACAAAGCAGGACGTGCTACTCTGTTTCCCGCCGGTTACGAGCCGGCGCTTTTGTGATTGAATCTTGAGAAATTGTGAAGTGGTCAAAGCGGAACTACCACGTTACAATAACGGCCAATGAGTCTCCTGGAAACTATTGAGTCACCAGCCGACCTGCGTCGTCTGCGACACGATCAACTGCAAACCGTCGCGGACGAGATTCGCAAATACATTCTGGAAACAATGTCCCGCATCGGCGGTCACACCGGCGCGTCGCTGGGCGCCATAGAGTTGGCAGTGGCCCTGCACTATGCCTTCGACACACCGCGCGATCGCCTGGTTTGGGACGTCGGGCACCAGGCTTATGCGCACAAGATCCTGACTGGCCGCCGCGACCTGCTGCCGACCATCAAACAGTATGGCGGCATCAGCGGGTTCTTACGCCGCGACGAATCGGAATACGACACGTTTGGCGCGGGTCACGCTTCCACGTCTCTTTCAGCTGCGCTGGGAATGGCAATCGCACGCGATAGAAAAGGCGAGGACCACCACGTAGTGGCGCTAATTGGAGACGCATCGCTTGCCGGCGGCATGGCCATGGAGGCCATAAACCAGGCTGGACACTTGAAGACCCGGCTGATCGTTGTGCTGAACGACAATGAGATGTCGATCGCTCCCGCAGTCGGAGCTCTAACCGGCTATCTCAATCGCATTCGCGGGGCCCAGGGCTATCATCGCTTCAAAGACGAAGTTGAGGAGACGCTGCTTGCAATTCCGTCGCTGGGCGAACGCCTTCATCATGCCGCGAAAACTGTGAAGGACGCCATCGCCGCGGCGGTGCTGCCCGGCGCACTGGTGAGCGAGTTGGGTTTTAAGTATGTCGGCTACGTCGACGGCCATAACCCGCGGGCGCTGGTCGCCGCTCTGCGTGAGGCTAAACAGGTTAAGGATGGGCCGGTCATCGTTCACGCTCTCACAACAAAAGGCAAAGGCCACCCACAGGCTGAAAGAGATTATTACCGCTGGCACGCCACGGGGCCGTTCGATCTCGAAACCGGAAAGGCCCTTAAGTCAGCGGCGAAGGCTCCCACATACACTGCGGTTTTTGGCCATACTCTCTGCGAGCTGATGGAGAGGGATGCAAAGATAGTCGCCTTAACGGCCGCGATGCCTGACGGCACTGGTGTCTGCGAAGCTCTGGAGCGGTTTCCGGATCGCGCCTTCGACGTCGGGATTGCCGAACAGCATTGTGTGACGTTTGCGGCGGGCATGTCGTGCGAAGGTCTAAAGCCGGTCTGCGCGATTTATTCTACTTTCCTGCAACGTGGTTTTGATCAATTGGTCCACGATGTCTGCATTCAAAATCTGAACGTCAAGTTCTGTCTCGATCGTGGCGGCATTGCTGGAGGAGACGGTCCGACTCATCATGGACTATTGGACATCGCCTATCTCCGTGGAGTTCCCAACATGATTGTTATGGCGCCAAAAGACGAAGGCGAGATGCGGGACATGTTGCTGACCATGATTGAGCACGTCGGGCCTGCCGCGATGCGCTATCCAAGAGGAAACGGAGTGGGCGCGCCAATCGATCGAGAACCGGAGCTGCTCGAGATTGGCAAGGGTGAGATATTGCGAGACGGCGGTGAAATGGCCATCGTCGCTTATGGCGCGATGGTTCACCCATCACTACAGGCTGCGGAAAACCTCGCGAAAGAGGGAATCGAGGCGACGGTGGTTAACGCACGCTTTGTGAAACCGCTCGACGCCCCCTTACTATTGGCATTGGCGCGCACGAAGCGGCTGATTGTGACGGTAGAAGAGGCGTACCTCGCCGGCGGTTTTGGATCCGCCGTCCTGGAGCTGTTGGAGGAGAACGGACTGCAGGACAAGGTTCGCCTGGTTCGCATGGGAATTCCCGACCGGCTCGTGACACATGGTGATCCGAAATTGCTCCTGGCTAAGTATGGCCTCGATGCGGATGGAATCTATACGCGCGTAAAGGAAAGTATTGAGGTTCTTGACGACCGCCGGGCAAAACCGCAAAAGGTCCGCTCATAGAATAGAATTCAAAATACGACAAGTGTCGCGCCCGTTCGGCTTTGCCAGACGGGCGCGTTACTTTTCTGCACGATATGGTTAGCCACTAAGTCGTAAAACGATTGCGAAAATACTTACTGGGCGCGGAAATTCCCGCTTTCGTGGGCGACATCCGGACCTTCGGCTTGTGGCCTTTGAGTTGCTGCGTCTGGAGTGTTGGACCGCGAGTTCGAGCGGTAAAGTACGTGCAGAGGATTGAATAGTTGTCATGGAACAGGATCGAGCATGGGTCAATCAGACTTCCACTGCGGATGGATCTCTTTCCGTGCCCCATTTTGATGAGGAAGCAACATTACTCAGGGCACGGCCGGTTGTCCCGCTCCATGAAGTGAAAACCGAAAGCAGCAGAAGGCGTCGCCTGGTTCTTGGGTTGACGCTGGTTGCTGTGCTTATGCTCGGTGCAGTTACGGCCACGCTCGTTTACAGTAATCGTCAGCAACCGGATGAAGCTCCTGCAACAGCACGGGATAATTCCGTTTCAACTTCAGGCGACGCAGGCGGTTCGGTAATCAACTCGTCTCAGCCCGCGCCCTCCGCTCCTTCGGCCGTCACTGAAGATCGGCCATTTGAACGCCAAATCGACAAGGTGGGTAATTCTTCACTCACGAGGAAGCAGGCGGCTCGCGACGCAGGAAGCGCGACTGTTCCGACAAGGGCAAGGGAAGTTGAACAGGATAGGGCTGAGGATCTTGCGCAGGATGAGGCGCGCACTCGTCGTGCTGAGCGACGGGAGGCCCGTCGCCAGAGGCGCGAGGCCGAACGAGAGGCTCGACGGAAAGCCCAATCCTCCGACGGTTTACTGAGAATTCGGGAGATATTCGAGGGCGCCCCACGTCCTTAGGTTCTTACGGGGCGAGTGTGTCTTCCATGAAAACTCGAGACCCCAGCGAGCGCTCCAAATTTGGGCGGGCTCGCCATTAATTTGAGTGATATCAAGCATTAGGTTGAGTGATATCAAGCATTTCCAGTGTTTGTAATCGTTCAAGGTTGTTGACTCTTCTCCCAACGAATGGCATTATCTGGCGCAAGCGATTGAGTATTCACTTCCCGACAGGTCGCTTGCCCCAAAAATCGACTCTCACCGAGAGTAACCCCGACGTGTCTTAACAGTTCATTTTTTCGCGATGCGGCGCGAGGAAGTAGGGCATTTCTATGAAAAAGCAGATTTTTCGCGAACGAGAGTGTGTTCATAGAGAAGAAGGCGCAAACGGGGAGTTCTACAACGGAGTTTTCTATATTCAAGCATTGCAACGGCTGCCAGTCGACCAGGCAATGCAGGTGGCCGCTAAGGTGGGCTCCTTCTTTTGGGCTGATGCACCCCACATTCTGGTGTGGCTATGCCTGAGTTGTGCGGATGACCTCAATCTCGTGGATACACCACGCGCAATAACTCAAGCCCGCCGTCAAGCCTAACCATAATGATCTGACCTCGTGGAAGGTTCTTAGTTATCCGGGGCTCTGCCGAGCGTATAAGACGATCCACGAAATCACACGAAGAAACACGACGATTTTTTTGTGATGTTTCGTGGTATTTCGTGGATCGTTTTTGAATTCGCGCCTACCTCCGACAAAGACGGAAAGGAAATTGAAATTAGGTCAACACGCCCTCGCCTAATCCATCGCGCTCGCAATGGGGTTTTGCAGTAAAGTAAACCCAAATGAGGCGCGAGCGAATAGACAAGCTACTTGTCGAACGCGGGTACGCCGAGTCGCGCACAAAAGCCCAAGCCATGATCATGGCGGGGCTGGTACTTGTCAGCGAGCAGCGTATTGCCAAGCCCTCCGATCTTGTTCCCTCCGACTCCGAAATTCGCGTTAAGGGCGCCGATGATCTGACGTCGAAGTATGCCAGCCGCGGCGGGCTCAAACTGGAAGCCGCTTTGCGTGATTTCGGTATTGACGTACAGAATCTCGAGTGCCTGGATGTTGGTGCTTCAACGGGAGGATTCACAGACTGCCTGTTGCAACACGGTGCCTTACGCGTGGTTGCTCTGGACGTCGGTCACAACCAACTCGACTGGCGAATAAGAAATGACCCGCGGGTTGAAGTCAGGGAAGGTGTAAACGCACGTTACCTCAAGCCGGTAGACTTCGACCGCAAATTTGATCTCGCGGTGATGGACGTTTCCTTTATCTCGGCCACCAAGGTCATGCCCGCAATCGCCTGCCTGTTAACGGAAACAGGTTGTCTGATCACGCTGATCAAACCGCAATTCGAAGTGGGACGCGGCGAAGTCGGCAGTGGAGGCATCGTTCGCGACCCGGAGAAGCATGCTCGTGTGGTTGCGGAGGTCAACGGCGCGGCTGAGGCGCTGGGCTTTCGAGTTGAAGGAGTGATTGAATCGCCGCTTCGGGGAGCGGACGGAAATGTTGAGTTCCTCGCGTTGTACAGGTGGAAGTAGGCAGTGTGCAGTCGGCAGTTGGCAGTTGGCAGTCGGCAGTCGGCGTTGAGTAATCGGCAATTGGCAATCGGCAATTGGCAATGAAATAGTGGTTCGTTGACACTCAAAAGCTCGCCCGCGTATCATCCCGTCGGTTTTCGCAAATAAAACTTATTCAAGTTCTGCAGTAGTCCCTCCATAACAGATTCGGGAGCGCTCGTGCTTCCGAAATGCGTTCTCCTTGCCGAAAAGCGGATGACGAAGTCTTCGATAAAGCGCGTTGGTATTGTAGTCAAGCCGCATCAACCAGATGCCTTGAAGACCATCTGCGGCGTTATTCAATGGCTCCGCGAGCGCGGCATCGATCTGGTGGGCGGCCCGCAGATCGAGCGTGATCGCATCGAGCACGAGACAGGCTGCGCTGTCGAGGTACTCGATCCTGACAAACTAGCGGCGAGCGTCGATCTAATGCTCGTGCTCGGAGGCGATGGCACGATGATCGCCACGGCCCGTATGGTCGGCGACCGGGAAGTACCGGTGCTGGGCATAAATTACGGTGGACTGGGCTACCTGGCTGAGTTTCGCATCGAAGAACTTTATAGCGCCCTCGAGTCTATCCTGGAAGGTAACTACCGCCTGGATACGCGTCTCATGCTCGCGGTTGAGCTTATACGCGGCAAGGAACAGGTAACCCGATCGCGCGTACTCAACGACGTGGTCATCAACAAGTCCGCGCTGGCTCGGATCATTGAGATTGATGCCTACCTGAATCAACAGTTCGTCAATTCATTCCGCGCCGATGGGCTGATCGTTTCTACGCCCACCGGCTCAACGGCTTACAACCTTTCAGCAGGTGGCCCGGTGATTTATCCTTCCATGAACGCGGTAGTAATCACTCCGATTTGTCCCTTTACACTCTCGAATCGTCCCATTGTAGTCCCGGATGATTCGGTAATTGAATTGTGCCTGAAAACAGAGCAGGAAGACGTGGCCTTAACGCTTGATGGCCAGGTTGGGTTTCCCTTGCAGGTCAACGATCGAGTCGTAATTCGCAAGAGTCAAACGACATTCAATTTAGTGCAGCCGATGAACAGAAACTACTTTGAAGTTCTGCGCGACAAGTTGCGCTGGGGAAGATGAAAGAGCTGGTTTCGCGTTTGGATTGTAAGAAAGAAACTCGCACTCGGAACTCTGAAACTCGAAACTGAGAATCCTATGCCGAACGAAAAAGACGATAACCTGACCAAACCAATCATTGATGCCGACGCTTTCGAGCGCGAAGTCACAACCGATCTTGATGAGGAGACGCCGGACAAGCCAAAGGGTCTGCCGCTCCACACACGCATACTGATTGGTCTGGCTGTCGGCGTCGTTGCCGGCGTCACGGTCAACTTTACCCTGGGCGGCGATAACCCTGCTGTTAACAAGATCATCGACCACGCAACGCAACCTGTTGGTCAACTGTTTTTGCGCTTGCTGCTGATGATCGTCGCGCCGCTGGTCTTTTCTTCGCTGGTGATAGGTGTTGCGGGAATTGGCGACATCCGCAAACTGGGAAGGGTGGGCTTGAAGTCGTTTGGTTACTGTCTCGTGCTGTCGGCAATTTCCGTGGTTATTGGCCTGACACTGGCTAACTCGATCAAGCCCGGCACCCGCATTGATCCCGAAACGAAAGCAGCCCTTGAGCTGCGTTACGCCACCGACGCGACAAAGCAGGTGGAAGCGGCGAAGAAGTCGGGCTCAGTCCCGACGCCACTCATGCAAGTGGTCGAGACTATCGTTCCGTCGAACCCGGTTGCAGCCGTTGCGGGAGTACCTTCAAACCCCAGTACCGCGACATCGGCCGGAACGCCGAACATGCTCCATCTTATGTTCTTCGCTTTGGTAATCGGAATCGCCATCACTCTACTGCCTATTAAGGTAACGGCGCCCCTGCTGCGTGTACTCGAAGCTCTGTACGAGATCACAGCGAAGATCATTGAGATGATCATGAAGTTTGCGCCCTATGCAGTTGCCTGTCTGCTATTTACTAATACCGCGCGCTTCGGACTGGATCTCTTGCAGGCTCTGGCCTGGTTTGTCATCACAGTCCTGGTCGGACTCTCGCTGCACATGTTTGGCGTCTATTCACTGTCTATTTACTTCCTTTCGCGCATGTCGCCCCTGGAGTTTTTCAGACGCATTAAAACTGTCATTCTCACCGCTTTTTCGACGTCGTCATCGAATGCGACTCTGCCAACTGCTTTGCGCATCTCAGAAGAGAACCTGGGAGTGCCCCAGGAGATTAATAGTTTTGTGCTGACAGTAGGTGCAACTGCGAATCAGAACGGGACTGCTCTCTACGAAGGCGTCACTGTCCTGTTTTTGGCGCAGCTTGCAGGTGTTGACCTCTCCCTCGGGCAGCAGTTAATGGTCGTGTATCTCGCGATCCTGGGTGGCATCGGCACGGCCGGTGTTCCCTCCGGCTCGATACCGTTCATTATCGGCGTACTGGTTACTATCGGTGTGAACCCGGCGCTGATCGCTATCATCCTGGGAGTCGATCGCATCCTCGATATGTGCCGCACCACGCTTAACGTGACGGGTGACATCACTGCCGCCACTTACGTCGCGCGCTCAGAGGGCTATGAACTGCTGCGGTCACACGAGCCGGCAATTGTTCGGGCCGGTGTGAAGGTTGAAGCGGGTTGAGAATGGGCCAGCATAACTCTTTGTTAACATGCTCGCGACAATCTGAGCACACCTTCAGAATAAAAACTTCCTTCCCGCTGTGAGGAGATTGAGCAGATGATTTTTCCGATATCCGACGACAACACAGATCGCACTACGACACCGATAGTCAATTACATCCTCATCGCCATAAACATTCTGGTCTTTGTCTTTCTGCAACAACTGGGCACGAACGACCGCTTTACCTATGCATTCTCCACCGTGCCGCAGGAGATTATTTCTGGCAGGGATATTGCCACGTCGGATCGCGTTATCGAACACCCGGTTACCGGTCAGGAACTTCTTGTTCCCGGGCTGCAGCCGACCCCTCTTAGCGTCTATTTGACTCTGATCACCTCGATGTTCATGCACGGCGGCATTGCGCATATCTTTGGCAACATGCTGTTCCTTTGGATCTTCGGCGACAACCTGGAACACAGCCTCGGGCACGGAAGATACGCCATCTTCTATCTAATTTGCGGCATCATCGCCTCTCTCGCACACGTGATTACCACCGCAATGTTTGCCACTGATCCGAGTAGCCTGCTCATTCCGAGCCTGGGAGCGTCAGGCGCGATATCTGGTGTGTTGGGCGGCTATATCTTGCTCCATCCGAAGCGTCGGGTAACGGTCATCCTGTTTCGCTTCTTAACGGATGTTCCTGCTTACGTGGCCATCGGTATGTGGTTCGCGTTTCAGCTAATCAGTGGCCTTGGCTTTCTCGGCGGTGGCTCGCAACAGGGCGGCGTAGCCTACGCGGCCCACATCGGAGGTTTCATCGCTGGGTTGGTCCTGGTCAAGTTCTTCACCATTGGCCGGAATCCGAATTCTTACGCCTGACGGTCTACCGCATTCGGTTCATCTCGCCGGCTGGGAACAGATCAGCCCAGGTCTCAGCCACAGATGAACACGGATACACACGGATTGAACTGAAAACAAGAGGCTCCGCATCACGCTGACCATCGACATCACTCGACACAGAACCATTTGCGGTAGCCAATGGATCTCAGCACTCAACCATCAGAACCACTTGCCAGTGGATCCTCAGCTCAACTTGTATCATTTCGTGTTGTTGAGTGCTTTCATTCGAGTTGAGACTTAGGATCCATTGGCTACCGCAAATGGTTCTGTGAGTGGTGCTCACGAGAGTTGAGATCGGCCTGTTAGCGCTGCTCCATTAAATTCTTTCCAATCCGTGCTGATCGGTGTTCATCTGTGGCTCAAAAAAACGGCGCGCCAAAGAACAATAGTTATCCCAAACAACTTAGCTTTTCCCGCTTGAGCCAGATTGCTGTTAGTCCTCGCCTCGGCTAAGATCGGACGCGAAATCGAGGAACAAAGATGGCGCCAACTGAAACTACTCCTGCTGGCAACCAGCAATGTCTGGACATCCGTCCGACGCCGCGCGAAGACATGAATCTCTTCCCGCTGGATACTTTCGCTTACGAGTTTCCCGGCCGGGAAATAAAGATCAATTTCGAGATTCCCGAGTTTACGGCAATCTGCCCCTTCTCCGACTTTCCTGATTTCGCCACGATACGTCTCGAGTACATCCCGAACGAACGCTGCGTGGAGCTCAAGAGTTTAAAGCTCTACATAAACTCATTCCGGAATGTAAAAATTTTCCACGAGCACGTAATAAACGTGATTCTGGAAGACTTTGTGCGCGCATGTGATCCGTTAAGCGTAGAACTAGAGGGCGATTTTCACGTGCGCGGCAATATCAAGACAGTAGTGCGAGCGAACTACAAAAAACAGTAGGCAGACGGCAGATGGCAGAACGACGGCGGACAACCGTCAACTGAGCACTGACACGATCCATGGACTTCCCGACCATTTTCATAATCTGGGCCGTTGTCTTGGTGGCAATTCTTATCGTCATCGCTCGCCTGGCGATTCGGTGGGCCATCCGCATGGTCATTGTCGGTATCATTCTAATTGCCCTGGCTGGCGGCGGCATTTTCTGGTGGTGGACCAATCGACTCACATCCAAGCCCGGGCAAGATAAACCACGTCCAGCGCCAACCAGGCGCGCATCTTCTCACTGACGGCCGGACACAATGGGTGAAACCGATACCGATGCCGCCGATCAATTTGATGCGCGCATAAGTCCCACAAGGCTCGATGAGGGAACTCCCGGTCTCTGGCGTCGCTACAGGAAGCTTCCGCGCAACGTCTTTGCGATCAGTCTCGTCAGCCTGCTAAACGACGCTTCCAGTGAAATCATCTATCCTCTCTTACCAGTCTTCCTTTCTATAACTCTGGGAGCGAGCCCTGGAATCGTCGGTTTGATTGAAGGAGTGGCGGAGTCGGTTTCCAGTCTACTCAAACTTTTCGCCGGATACTTCAGCGATCGGCGCGGGAAGCGCAAGGGATTTGTTGTCCTCGGCTACTCTCTGGCCAGCTTCGCGCGGCCGCTGCTCGCTTTTGCGACAAATTGGTACCAGGTGCTGGCGATTCGGCTGACGGATCGAGTCGGTAAGGGAATCCGCAGCGCGCCTCGAGATGCAATGATCGCAGATACTGTCGCGATCGAAGAACGCGGCCTGGCGTTTGGATTCCACCGAGCAATGGATCACTCCGGCGCGGTCGTCGGTCCGTTGATAGGCTATCTGTTGGTGTTGTTGTTTGCCGCTGATCGTAACTCGCCTTCGGCTGGAGACTTCAAGAAGATCTTCTTGTTTGCCTCAATACCAGCGATCGCGGCTGTCTTGGTTGCGGTATTCTTCGTACGCGAGTCTTCGCGCAAGACAAACGCCCGGGAAGGAGTAGTCGGCGAATCTGAAATCATTGCGAAGCCGCCACGTCTTTCCCTGGAAGGCTTCGACCGCAATTTCAAAGCGTTTCTCGTCATCGTTGCACTTTTTACTCTTTCAAACTCATCAGACGCTTTTCTGTTGCTGCGCGCGCAGTCTGCTGGTGTTTCCGTGGCCACAATCCCTTTGCTGTGGGCCATGCTGCATGTAAGCAAAGTGCTGAGCTCGCTAATCGGCGGCGATCTGTCAGACCGGCTCGGAAGGCGCAGATTGATTGTTTCAGGCTGGATCCTTTATGCGGCCGTGTATGCGGGCTTCGCCTTTGTAACGAACGAGATTTCGGTTTGGATACTCTTCCTGATCTACGGAATCTATTTTGGATTGGCGGAAGGCGCAGAGAAGGCGCTGGTTGCCGATCTTGTAAGACCGGAACAGCGAGGGACGGCTTACGGATTGTATAATCTGGCTTTCAGCATTACCGTGCTGCCGGCGTCGCTGCTGATGGGTGCAGTCTGGAGTTGGTGGGGTCCGGCGCCCGCGTTCATTTTGGCCGCGTGCCTGGGCGCGAGCGCCGCGATATTATTGTTGATTCTCGTGCGCACCCCGCTGCAGGCAAGCTCAGCAAGCGCCACATAACGCCGGAAAAAGACTAATACTTGCGAGTGTTGGCCTGAAAAAGGAGAAGTAGATGCCAGAACGACGCGTACTTTTGCCGACGGAGAATGTATCCAGGGAGATTGGATTCTATTTCGCGGGTATGGAAGAGGTGCGCGAACAAGTGCGCGGGGCCGTCACCGGCCTCTCCGGCGATGCCTTTGACCGTCCTGCGTTTCCCGGCGCCCACTCGATCGGCGGGCTTGTGTTGCACATCGGGGAGGCTGAATGGTGGTGGATGCAATGCAACGTTGCGGGTCACAAATTGACTGACGCAGATCGCAGGGCGCCGTTCTGGGACGTGCTCGATGAGCCTAATCTATTTGCGAGTCACGGCTATACAGCAGAATTCTGTCTGCAGACAATCGAGAAGATTCGCAATCAGACAAGGGACCTGCTGGCGTCGTTTAGTGCCAATGATCTGGAACGTATCTTCAGTTATCAAAAACGAGGGGCAACGCACGAGCAGAGCCTGCGCTGGATATTGCATCACCTGATCGATCATGAAGCGCAGCACAAGGGACAGATCCTGATGTTGAAGCGACTAATGGCGAGTCAATTGTGAACTACAAAGTAATCAAAACCGCCGCTGAACTCCGGGAGGCAATCGAACGGCTCTCCACACAACACGCTGTCGGTCTGGACACCGAAACAACCGAGCTTGATCCCTACACCAGTCGTCTGCGTCTGATTCAACTAGCTGCTCCCGACGGGGTCAGCATTATCGATCTCGACTCATTTGCCAATGGCAACTTGCTAATGAATGAAGCGCTCGAGCCGCTTAGACGTCTGCTGGAAGCGCCTCGCCCGATCAAGATTGCTCATAACGCCAAATTCGACGCCAAATTCATCAAGCATAATTTGGGAGCGGAGCTTGTGGGTTTGTTCGATACGTTGCTGGCTAGTCAGTTGATCAGCGCCGGCGACATCGAAGAACGCCACGGTCTGGAGACGGTCGCCGCGCGCCATCTGAACGAAACGGTCGACAAAAGTGAGCGATTGAGCAATTGGAACTTTGAGTTGTCGGAAGCGCAGTTGGAATACGCCGCGCGTGATGCTGCAATCCTGCTTCCATTGAGAGAGAAACTCATAGAGCGTTTGCGGGCCGAGGCCTTGATTAAATGTGCCCAGCTTGAATTTGAATGCGTCATGCCTGTTGCTGATATCGAGCTCGCGGGTTTTTACATGCACAAAGATCGCTGGCTCGAGCAATTGGCGATCGTCGAAAAGCGGCGCGCAGAGCTGGCGGATCAGCTACAGGACGTGCTGGCGGAAGAATCGTCGCAAGGATCCTTGTTTGGCGGGCCGGAGCGTGCCGACATCAATCTCGATTCCCACCAGCAGTTGACGCAGGCGCTAAACAGGTTGGGCATACCAGTCCCGGACTCCACACGCAACTGGAAGCTCCAGCCGCTCGCCGCACAGTATCCAATAGTGGCGACGCTGCTGGAATACCGCACGGTGCAGAAAGCACTGACGAGTTACGGCCAGAACATGATCGAGCTAATCAACCCGGCGACTGGCCGATTGCACGCCGACTTTCGCCAGATTGGCGCTCCGACCGGGCGGTTCTCGTGCACTAATCCTAATATTCAGCAGGTACCGCACGCTCCCGAGTATCGCCGTTGTTTCAGCGGTCACCCGACGGGACGAAAACTTGTGATCGCCGACTACTCGCAGATCGAACTGCGTATCCTGGCTGAGTTCTCAGGAGATCGAGGTTTCATCGAGGCTTTCAACTCCGGAGCCGACTTGCATCGTGTTACTGCCGCTCAGGTTTTCAATGCGCCGCTGGATCAGGTTTCAAAGGATCAGCGGGATTTCGCAAAACGATTGAATTTTGGCGTGGTGTATGGCATTGGCGCTCAGCGCTTCTCAATCATGACCGGTTTGGGTGTGCCGGAAGCCGAGAACGTTTTGCGTAAGTATTTCGCCACTTATCGCGGTCTCGACAGCTACTTGCGAGAGGCCGCAAACCGGGCTGTGAGCGAGCGCCAGGCGCGAACTGGTTCGGGACGGCTGGTCCGTTTTCGCTTTGACGAACAGGACCGGCAACAGATTTCAATGACTCAGCGAAACGGGAAGAACACGCCCATCCAGGGAACGAGTGCTGACATACTCAAGCGCGCCTTGCGCTTGTTGAAAGACCGGCTGCGCGACACCGGCGCGCGAATCGTGAACATCATTCACGATGAGATCGTGGTTGAAACTGACGCAGACGAGGCCGAGGAAATCGCTGTTAGAGTTGAGCAGGCAATGTGTGCTGCCGGCGAAGAATATCTTAGAACCGTGCCGGTCAGGGTAGAGACCGAGATCGCGGATGAATGGTTGAAGTAACGCCCTCCTTTGCAGCTAGTGAAGCGAAGCCCGGCTCTGGGTCGTATCTTAATTCTTGAGGTCCAGCGCTTGTGCTTCCTCAGTTTGTCAAAAACGATCCACGAAGTCACACGAAATTACACGAAGAGAACTTAGTGTTGCTTAGTGTGACTTAGTGGATCGTTTACTCCCTTTCTAAGGACGCTACCCAATCGCGCACATCAATAAAGATCGCTAACGAACAAAAAGAACCGGCAATGAAATTGACTTGCCCGGTTGAGCTCTCAAGAGTACGCTGCTCCAGACTTCGCTAAAGACTTCGGAAGGCGAAGAAATCCGAAACCTCACACTCTCGTTAGCAAAAGATTAAGGATGTTCCAGTGCAGTCCTCACATCGCACACTTCAGAAATACTCACACATCCAAACGCAAAACTCCTCGCTCCCTGATCACCTCTTACCTCAAAGGAGAATCAAAGATGTTAAAGCGCTTACTCAGCCTCGTACTGATCTATTCATTCCTCATTCTTTCAGTAGCTGGACCAACTCTCGCGCACAGTTCATCGAGTGCCGAAAATAAGGGGCAGGCCGCGAAGGACACCGACAAAGTATCGTGTTCATCGTGTGCAGCGAAAGGACAGCGTAGAACGCTGGCCGAAAGGATCGATGGCCTGTCAACGATAGGTCGTACGACGCAAATCCAACCGTTGCTTCCGGTTCATCGTTCAATATTCGCAGGGTTTCCGGTTAATTTTGTCAGCACCGCTACCGGACACCTGGCATTTGCCGTTAATGACTTCGGACTGTCAGGGTCAATGCCGGTAGTGTTTCAAAGAGTTTACTCAAGCGACCGCGGAGAAGACCTTGGTCTTGGAAAAGGATGGTCGTTCCTCTTTGACGATCGCATAACCATCGATGGCGACGCTGCCACACTGAAGGGTGGTGATGGCTCAGTCGTACCTTTCCGTGCTGATAATCAGAGTGGGCGCTTTGTTCTGAGCACGCCAGAGCCGCAATTGCATCAATCGTTCGACCTGAATGATGACGTCATTACCGAGCAGATCGCCGGCGTAACGCGCGTCTACCATAAACTTGCTCGCGTCTATCGTTTGACACAGATTACCGACTCAAATGGCAACGCCATTGTTATCGGCTTTGACGCCCACACAAATCTGAACCGGATTACAGGCAGCATGGGAACGCTTACTCTCGAATGGTCAGACGGCAAAGACCCACGCTTGCTCGCTGTTACAGACAATGTCGGCCGGCGCGTCAGCTTCAAACAGGAGGCTAACCGCCTGCGAGCGGTTACTGATGCCGGAGGTAACCATTGGCTATACGAGTACTCTCAGGGGCGGCTCACCGCGGCCTTCGACCCTTTAGGCAGGACGTTGCTACGAACACGCTATGACGAGATGGGTAGGGTGACGGAGGCTGGCGATGGAGCAGGCACTAAAGCCTACGAGTATGGTTCTGCTTCAGCGACTGTTTCGCTGCGTACCCTCGTCACTGATCCGCTCGGCGTAACGACTATCTACGAACACAACGATTTTGGAGCGCTGGTGGGAATCAAAGATGAGCGGGAACAATCGCTGCTGCAAATCGACTATAATGCGGCGAACCACCCTACGCGGTTCTTGACTCAGCAGGACTCCACGACGAATTTTCTTTTTGATGCGCACAATCGTCTGATTCAATCAACAGCCACTGATGGTTCATCTAAGGCGTACACTTATGATAGGCGCGGTCGCGTTTCCTCAGTCACAGAGAACGGGGTACGGAAGGATTATGCCCGTGACGCGCGCGGCAATATTGTCACCGTGAAAAGCAACGACCCGAATGAGAACTACCGGGCTGCTTATGACGCCCACGGCCGGGTGCTCACCATCGAGTCTGCAGGGCACAAGACAACCAACCAGTATGACCGCGCAGGTAATCAGATAGCCTTCACTAGCGAGGGCCTGGGCCGCTTCAGAACGGATCGCGACTCGGCAGGGCGGATTGTCAAAGAGTCTTTCCCTTCCGGTCTGACAATCCGTTACAACCGCAATCCCCGTGGGATGGTTGTGATAAAGAGCGACAATCATGGCGGATCTGTAACGTTTGAGCGCGACTCGAGTGGGGCCTTAGCTGGACTTGTAAAGTCTGATAACAGTTGGGTGCGTGCAACCCGCGATCAAACTGGACGCATCGTGGCGCTGAACTCTTCAGGTGGAAAGTCGCGCCGCTTCGCGTACAACTCTCGGGGTGGTTTGACCGACTACACCGATTCGCTCGGCAGACACAAGCGCTTCAACTATGACCGCCGTGGCCGCCTGGGCAGCATCCTCGATGATGACGGTAACAAAACGATGATCGACCGCGATGAGCGGGGCGACGTTCAGCGAATCGTCTTCATTGGCAAGGGTTGGCGGTACGACTATGATCGCGCGGGCCGATTGGTGGCAGTCCGGCGATTGCATGGTCCATTCAACAAAGCGGGGCACTTCCTTTCGATTGGTTTTGATCATTCGAGTGCTTTACCGAAAGGGCTAGTGGTTAGTCTGCAGGGAACAGAGTGTCCGTTTGGCCCCGATCCCAGCTTCGACGCTTCGGAGCAAGGTTGGGATAATTGCTGGGATCCTTTCGGAGGCTTCGGCGGCTTTGGTGGCGGCGAGTGCGATCCGTCCCTCTTTGGAGCAGGCTTTGATCCTTCTATGTGCACTTCTTACTTTGGGGAGACCCCTGAGCAGTGTATTGCAAGACATAACCGGATCTGTCAGAACGCTCGTGACGCGTGTGCCGCAACGGCTGTGGGTGCTGCGATTGCCGCTACGGCTGCCTGTTTGCTATTCCTCGAGGCCCAGCCTGGGGCAGCCGTCATATGCGTGTCGGCGGTTTACATGAGAACTCTTGCGGAACTGGCGAGTTGTGACTTGGCTGATCAGAACTGCCGGCTTAGAATAGTGGATGCCTGCAGAAGATGATGCGTTAGCTTCACTTGAAGATATGTCCCTTCTCGCTTGCAATCGGGCGGGAAGGGACTAAATTGCGGCCCTGGAAACGTGGAAGTTCCTCAATCCTACTCACAGTTCTTGCAGGAGAAAAAACCAAATGAGCGTAGCCAAGAAAATGATTCGCCCTTTTATCCTCTGGCTGCTGTTTATGGTGACTGCGACTACTCTCCAGTGGTTCTATTTTGCCTTAGACCAACACTTCATTCAGGTGGCGTTACTGCAGGGACTGCTGGCTCTAGCCGTTATGTACTTGATCGCGAGGGCCACCACAATCAGCCGGGAGCTGGCCTCAGGTCTTGTCGCTGCCTGGCTGCTTGGAGTCTTCGGCTACTTCGGTGCAATGGACATTTACATGGATATGCGTCTGCGGTTGCTATTACTCCTGGCCATCGCGGTAGCGCTCAACGTCGTCCTCACGTTAGTACTCCGGAAGAGAACCTTGCCCCAGTCCTGAGGCAATTGCTGGGCTCTCCAGCGAGTTCGAAATTTGCAGGTTGGAAGGGGCAAGCGCCTCCGCCTTAAGACATAAGGGGCCCTTCAAACTAAAAATTGGCTGATGGATCTGAACCATCCACCCACTCCTGTGGGTGGGATTTGAAATTGCACCAGTGACCAATGCGCTGTTAGGGTTGCCTGAATGAGCGCTCATTCAGTATGATGGGGCTTTCCAGGCGTCTTGCCGATCCGCAGCTACCGGAGGAAAGAGTAAGAGTGTCGAATATGCGAATTGAGAAGGCGGCCGTTCTCGGCGCCGGAACTATGGGCGCCCAGATTGCCGCGCACCTGGCAAACGCAGGCGTTCCCACGCTTCTGCTCGACATTCCGCCGCGCGAACTCACGGACGCCGAACAGGCTAAGGGCATCAAGCTTGATTCAACAGACGTTAAGAACCGTATCGCCCGGGCCGGTTTTGAGACCGCAAAAAAGGCCAAGCCCGCCGCGTTTTTTACACCGGACGCGGCCTCGCTCGTTGAGGTCGGAAACTTCGACGACGACCTGGCCAAACTCAAACACTGCGATCTGATTATTGAGGCGGTCGTTGAGAACCTGGACATCAAACGACAGCTGTATGAGCGCGTGGAAGAGCACCGGCGGCCGGGCTCAATCGTTGCCTCTAACACCAGCGGCATTCCCATCCGACTTCTTGCCGAGGGCCGATCGGATGACTTTCGCGCCCACTTCCTCGGAGTTCACTTTTTCAACCCGCCGCGCTACCTGCATCTTGTCGAACTGATCCGTACTGAGTGGACCCGACCGGAAGTCTCGTGTTTCATGTTTGGGTTTCTTGATCAGCGCCTGGGTAAAGGTGTTGTGCCGGCGAAGGACCGGCCAAACTTTATCGCCAATCGTATTGGCACCTTCGGCGCCCTGCACACCATCAAGACCATGATCGAGGACGGCTACTCGACAGAAGAAGTCGACAAGCTGACTGGACCGGCTGTGGGTCGCCCCAAGACCGCCACCTTCCGTACTTTCGATCTCGTGGGACTCGATGTGTTTTCCCACGTTATTAAGAACCTTTATGAAGCACTGCCCGATGACGACGAGCGAGAAATGTTTGTCGCGCCGGAGTTTCTTACAGGGATGGTTGAGCGCGGGATTCTAGGAAATAAAACGAAGGGTGGATTTTACAAAAAACAAAAGGGCGAAGGGGACAAGCAGGAAATCTGGACACTTGACACCGCCTCGCTCGAATATCGGCCGTCGCAGAAGGTGAACCTGCCTGCGTTGGAGATGGCCCGGAACATTGAAGACACCGCAGAACGAATCAAGGCCCTCGTTTGGAGCAAAGATCGCGCGGGCGCCTTTCTCTGGAAGACGCTTTCACGAACGTTGCGTTATGCGGCTGCGCGAATTCCGGAAATTGCCGACACCGTCGTGGAAGTTGATCGCGCAATGCGCTGGGGCTTCAACTGGGAGCTGGGTCCCTTTGAGGTTTGGGACGCCATCGGAGTTGAGAAGGCAGTGGCCCGAATGAAGGAAGAAGGCCAGAGCGTCCCCGCAAACGTACCGGCGATGCTCGATGCCGGCGCCACTTCCTTTTATAAGAAAGAGAACGCTCAGCACTTCTACTACGATTTTGCTTCTGGTCAATACGTGCCCTTGGCTGAGTTGCCGGGCATTATCACCCTTAAGTCGGTAAAGGACCGGACCGGCGTTATCAAGAAGAATTCGGGCGCTTCTTTGATTGACCTTGGGGATGGGGTGGCGTGCCTGGAGTTTCATTCGAAGATGAACGCCATTGGTGGTGACACGCTCCAGATGGTTAAGCAGGCACTGTCTGAAGTAGAGAAGAATTTCGTAGGGTTGGTAGTTGGTAACCAGGGGCAGAACTTCTGCGTCGGAGCGAACCTCATGCTGATGCTGATGGAGGCGCAGGAAGAGAACTGGGAAGAGCTGGACATGATGGTGCGCGTTTTCCAAAACTCCACCATGAGTTTGCGCTATTCGCCAAAGCCGGTTGTAGTCGCGCCTTTCGGCATGGTCTTCGGGGGAGGCTGCGAGATGGCGGTGCATGCCGATCGCGTACGCGCGGCCGCGGAAACCTACATCGGGCTGGTGGAAGTTGGAGTAGGGATCATACCGGCAGGTGGCGGTACGAAAGAGATGCTTGTGCGCGCGCTTGATGCTATTCCCAAAGGCGCGGACGATGCGGATCCATTCCCGTTCATAAAGCGGGCCTTTGAGACAATTGCGCTGGCGAAGGTGGCAACGTCAGCGGAGGAAGCCCGCGGGTACGGCTTTTTAAGTGCAGAAGATACCGTCTCAATGAACAGCGATCGGCTAATTGCCGATGCCAAGCAGGAAGTGCTGGCTCTGGCGGCAACTGGATACGTTCAGCCACAGCAGCGCACTGATATTAAAGCCCTCGGGCTGCCCGCGCTGGCTACCCTGCGACTTGGCATTCACCAAATGAAGCGCGGCGGTTACATCTCCGATCACGACGCTTTGATTGGCGAGAAGCTTGCGCGGATTCTGACGGGCGGGGATCTGAACCATCCAACGATGGTCTCTGAGCAATACGTCCTGGATTTGGAGCGAGAGGCCTTTCTTTCGCTGGTCGGCCAGCGCAAGACACAGGAGCGGATTGCGCATATGCTGAAGACCGGAAAGCCGCTCAGGAATTAGTCCAAAGTTCAAGGTCCAATGTCCAACGTCCGGTTGGATACCGACCTTGGACATTGGACTTTGGACATTGGACATTGGACATCGGACTTTGGAATAACACTATGAGAGACGCAGTAATCGTATCGGCAGTTCGTACGGCAGTCGGGAAGGCCCCCAAGGGGACGTTGCGAAACACGCGTCCCGACGAGATGGGAGCGGCGGTGATCAAGGAAGCCATCGCCCGCGTTCCAGGGCTCGACACCGCAGAGATCGAGGACGTGATCATGGGCTGCGCCATGCCGGAGGCTGAACAGGGAATGAACGTAGCCCGCGCAGCGGCTATTCGTGCAGGTCTACCCGTGGAGGTCAGCGCGATGACGATAAATCGCTTCTGCTCTTCCGGACTGCAGTCTATAGCCCTCGCTGCCGACAAAATCAGGACGGGTGGCGCCGAGGTGGCCGTTGCCGGCGGCCTCGAAACCATGTCTATGATTCCCATGGGTGGTCACATCATCCGTCCCAATCCTTATCTGGTGGAACATTATCCCGATTTCTACCTGAACATGGGCCTCGCAACAGAAAACGTTGCCCAAAAGTACAACGTGACACGCGACGAGCAGGACGCGTTTGCTTTGCGCTCACACCAGCGCGCTACCGCCGCACTCGATACTGACAAGTTTAAGGACGAGACTGTCCCCCTCACAGTGACGCTGGAAGAGCTTGACGAGAAGGGACGCAAGCAGAGTCGCGAAGTGGTATTCGCCAAAGACGAAGGCGTCAGGCGCGATAGCACGATTGAGGGCCTCGCCAAGTTGAAACCCGCCTTTCATGTCAAAGGAACAATCACGGCCGGCAATGCCTCGCAAATGTCTGACGGCGCGGCGGCGGCCGTAGTGATGTCTGACGAGCGCGCGAAGAGTTTGGGTGTAAAGCCGATGGCGCGTTTTGTTGCATATGCAACTGCCGGATGTCCGCCTGAAGAGATGGGCATCGGCCCAGTGTTTGCAATTCCGAAGGCGCTGAAACTTGCGGGACTAACACTTGATCGGATCGACGTGATCGAATTGAACGAAGCGTTTGCCGCTCAGTCTTTGGCCGTAATCAAGACACTCGGTCTTGACCCTGAGAAAGTCAACGTCAACGGAGGAGCCATCGCGCTGGGCCATCCATTGGGATGCACAGGCGCAAAACTGACGGCCTCAATCCTGCGGGAGCTCGAGCGCCGTAAGGGCCGTTATGGCCTGGTGACGATGTGCGTTGGCGGAGGTATGGGCGCGGCGGGGATCTTCGAAAGACTAGCGTGAGTCTGGAAGCTAAAAGATCGATCAGGTCCGCCAAAACGCGGCGAAGGAGACACGAAGCCAGACCATGACCGCCTCAGAGGTTTTTGAATCTATAACTGGCAGCGGAAGTAGCGACTTCGCTACTCTCGTGAGCATTTTGAATCGCCGTGGTGCGTGGTGCCTGATCGGCGGGCTCGCGGTGAATTGTTATGTCGAGCCTGTTTACACGCTTGACGCCGACATTGTTGTAATCGCTTCAGAATTGCCCGTGATCAAAGATGAATTAATCAAGGCGGGATTCTCAGTCGAAGAGTTTCCTCATTCTCTAAATGCAAGAATGGCGAAAAGCGATCTACGTATTCAGTTTAGTCTGGATCTTCGTTACCAGGATTTCGTCAACGATACGACAGTTCGGGATGTTCTCGGCCAGCACGTCCCAGTAGCTTCACTGGCAAATGTAGTTCGTGGAAAGATTTGGGCTTGGAGCGATGAGAGACGAAGGGTTAGCAAACGGAAGAAAGACGAACTCGACTTGATACGAATTTTGGAAACCTACCCCGAATTATCAGATTTCATGCCAGATGAGATCCGAAAGCAGTTGGAACAGGGTTGATTTAGATCCCATGTGAAAGGATAAATATATGTCAGCCGTAGCCGAACAGAAGAAGCTAGTCCAGGGTGGGGCTTTCTTAATAGAAGAACTCACACGGGCAGAAATCTTTACACCGGAAGACTTCAATGAAGAGCACCGGATGATTGCCGAGACCACTCGGCAATTCATGGATAACGAGGTCATCCCACACATCGATGATCTCGAGAAGCACGACTGGAAACTTTCGCGCGAACTCATTAAGAAGGCGGCTGATCTCGGCCTCATTGGCGCAAACATCCCGGAAGAGTACGGCGGCCTCGGGCTGGATCAGACGAGCGGCGCGCTTATTGGCGAAAACATCGGGCGTTCGGCATCGTTCGCCACAACGTTGGGCGCCGAAAGCGGCATCGGCCTGTTGCCGCTCATTTATTTCGGCACTGATGCGGCCAAAGAAAAGTACCTGGCGAAGATTGCCGCCGGTGAAACAATCACCGCCTATGCCCTGACGGAGGCGGGTTCGGGTTCAGACGCGATGGCCGCGAAAGCTACGGCCCGCCTTAGCGAAGACGGGACTCATTACGTCATCAATGGCGAGAAGATGTGGATTACGAACGGTGGCTTTGCGGATATCTTTGTTGTTTTTGCCAAAGTTGACGGCGACAAGTTCAGTGCTTTTGTGGTTGAACGGCAGCCCGGACTGACCTCCGGTGCGGAAGAGCACAAGATGGGCATCAAGGGCTCAAGCACGACCGCGCTGGTTCTTTCGGATGTAAAGACGCCCGTTGAGAATCTTCTCGGCGAAGTTGGCAAGGGTCACAAAATCGCTTTCAACGTTTTGAACATTGGCCGTTTCAAACTCGGCGCCATGTGCTCTGGCGGAATGAAACTAATGGTGCACGAAGCGGTGCGCTATGCAAATGAGCGGCATCAGTTTGGCAAACCGATTTCCTCATTCGGCGCGATCAAGGCGAAACTCGCCGAAATGGCAATTCGCACCTGGGTCGGCGAGTCAATGATCTATCGCACACTGGGTATGATTGAGGCAGGCATCGGCGCTGTCGAGGACTCTAAAGACATGGATGCGCGTTTGCGGGCTATTGAAGAGTATGCCGCGGAGTGTTCGATCATCAAAGTCGCTCTTTCTGAATACTGCGACTTCGTGGCTGACGAGATGGTCCAGATCTATGGTGGTTACGGCTACTCGGCTGACTACCCCGCTGAGCGCGCTTACCGCGACTCCCGCATCAACCGCATTTTCGAAGGTACCAACGAGATCAACCGCTTGCTGATCCCGGGTCGTTTGATGAAGAGCGCCTTGAGCGGCAAGCTTGGGTTGCTGCCGGCGGCTAAAGCCCTCATGGACGAAATACTCTCGCCTCAGATGCCGGGCTTCGAAGAAGATGAGCAAGTGCTTTCCGCTGAGCAGAAGCTAGTCAAGAACGCCAAGAAAGTGGCTCTCATGACTCTCGGTACGGCTGCCCAAAAGTACATGATGAAACTGGGCGATCAGCAGGAGATTTTGATGGGCATCGCGGACATTATTCTCGATACCTACGCGATGGAGTCTGCGATTTTACGGGCCCAGAAGCTGGCGGGTTCACAGGGTGGCAAGGCCGCCGCAAGATACATCGAGATGACGCAGGTGTTCTGCAACGACGCGATCGAGCGCATCGATGCGCATGCTAAAAACACCCTTGCCGCCATGGCTGAGGGAGACGAACTGCGCACCTTGCTTGCGGCCCTGCGCCGCTTCACGAAACTTACTCCGATGAATACAGTGGCTGCGCGCCAGAGCATCGCCAACGTGTTGATTGAGTCGAATAAGTGGGCGTATTGACTCGCGATCTCTTCGGGTTCTGAGATTTGAGATAATCTGAGATCTGGGATCTCAATCAAAGGCCGCCCGTGGAGAAGGTGAATGAAAATCATCCCAATTTCGCTTCCCACCCCCTTCTACATCGGTCCGGTGAACGTCTACCTGATCGCTGAAGACCCGATCACCCTTATCGATACCGGGCCAAAAACTAAAGAAGCGATCGAGGCTTTGCGCGAGGGATTGCGTCGTGAACGCATTCGCGTTTCCGACATTCGCCGCATTGTGCTCACCCATGCCCACGAAGACCACTGCGGTCTGGCCCACTCACTGCGAGATGAAGCCAATTCGGCCGAAGTGTTGGTGCACGATTGGGAGACCGGTCATCGCGTCGGACGGCTCGAATACGAAGAGCACCGTGCGCTATTAGTGCGCGCGGGCGTGCCGGAAAATGAGATTGAAGCCATGCGCCGGATGTACCAAGGTCTACGGCGCTACGCTGACTCCTTCGAGGATCACGAATACAGCGAATTGCTTGACGATGCAGAGCTCGAGTTTGCCAACGGTTCGCTGCGGATTGTTCATACGCCCGGTCATACGCCCGGCTCCTGCTCCTTTGTGCGCGAAGCTGATCGCACCGTGATTGCCGGTGACTGTGTGTTGAAGCGCATCACTCCCAATCCAGTTCTTTCGCCTGATCCCATAGATCCCAAGAAGCGTTTTCCATCGCTTGCCGAATACCTGGTCAGCCTGGCGAAGCTGCGTTCTTTCGCGCCGACGCTCGTTCATGGCGGGCATGGCCAGCCTGTGCGCGACTACGAAGAACTCTTTAACAGGTATTTGCGCGCCATCCGTGAACGTCAGGAAGAAGTGATTCGTCTTGTGCCCAAATCAGGAGCTACGGCCTGGGATGTGTCACGCAATATGTTTCCTGAGACCGACGACGTTCATCGTTTTCTCGCGGTCTCTGAGGCGGTAGCACACCTCGATCTCGCACACTCAGAGGGCAAGATTGCGGTCGAGATGAGCAGTGGACGAGAGGTCTATCGCCCGGTCGGGAGCTGACGTGGGGACGCGGGGACGCGGAGACGCAGAGACGCGGAGACGCGGAGACGTTTCCCCCGTTCCGATGTTCCCAGGTTCCCCTGTTCCCTCGTTCCCCCGTTCCCCTCTTTTCCCGTTGCCATCTTTCCCCGTTCCCCGTTCCCCTGTTCCCGTTCCCCCGTTCCCCGTGTCCCCGTGTCCCCGTGTCCCCGCGTCTGTTTTTGGAACCTCACGCCACTTCGCGCGTGTAATCAGCAAAATCTTTCCGGAGGTTTCTCTTTTTATGACAATTAGAAGCGTTTTTGGTTTCTTGATCTCCCTACTAGTGACGGCAGCTATTGCGCTGGCTCAACAAGCGCCCCCGGCTCAGCCTCAGATGCCTCCCACTCCGCCGACTGCAATCGAGCCTTTTGGCCAGGCTTTTTCCCTATTTGTCGAGGGTGGCAGCTTCCTCGGCGTTTATGCGGAGGACATCAATAGAGAGAACATGGGTCGCTATGGTCTGCGTGAAGCCCGAGGGGCCGGTATCACCAGCGTCATTAAAGACAGCCCGGCAGAGAAGGCGGGTCTGAGAAAAGACGACGTGATACTGCGGTTCGACAATGAGAGCGTCACCAGCGTACGCAAGCTGAACCGGCTGGTTTCGGAAGTAGCGCCCGACCAAACGGTAAGACTCGGTATTAGTCGTGGCGGCTCCGAACAGGAAGTCGCGGTGACAATCGGCAAGCGTGATGACTACAAAAACGCCCTGCAGGATTGGCACGGCAAAATCGCGCCGCTCGGCGGCGGAAAGATGCGCATTGAGGGATTCGAGGAACTGGGCAAGGATGGATTTGCTTTTTCCTTTGGCAATAACCGCCGTATCGGAGTCAGCACTACCACGCTAACAAAACAGCTTGCCGAGTACTTTGGCGTACCCGATGGAAAAGGAGTGCTGGTTACTTCAGTTGTGGAGGACGGTCCCGCGGCAAAAGCAGGGATCAAGGCAGGCGACGTTATTACTGCGCTGGACGGCGAGAAGATTGAAGATGCCGGCGATCTGTCACGCGCCCTCAACAAAAAGAAAGAGGGTGACGTGACTCTTACGGTGATCCGCAACAAGAGTGCGCGCACTTTCCCGGTGACACCGAAAGCGGGCGATACGATTTTCCATCCAGGAACGGTTGGTCGGCGAGTGATCGTCCCGCGGATCGAGCTGCCCACAATCCCGGAGATGAACATCAGTATTCCGCGGATCGAATTGCCAACCATTCCCGAGATCAATGTAAATATTCAGCGATCACCCGGAAGGCGCGTTAAGACCATATCCTCTCCGCGGCCCATCTGATCCAAACAGGGAAAAATGGGGGAATAGTGGAACGGGGGAACGCGAAAGCTTCAATTCTCAGCTTTAATGCTGGCTTGGTGTGAACGTATCAGGTGGCGGCAATTCGCAGTTGGGAAGGGCGGCTTGCCCCCGCCTCAAGTTGGAATGGCCTTCCGGTCACAGGAGACTCTCAGACTTGTGTGATTTCTCCTGAGGTGAAGCTATTGAAACTCGAGGCGGGGGCAAGCCGCCCTTCCCAACCTGCGAATTTTCGCCACTTGACGCCTGTTCCCCTACTCATGTTGCGTCAGCTTCTTCTTCCCTTCAACCGCTTCTTTGTAGGCGCCGCCGCGGACATCGCCCAATTTTATGGCCTCGTCAAATTCCTTCGAGGCCTCGGCCTGGTTGTCGAGGAAAGCGTGAATCCGGCCCATGGCTTCGTGAGCGCGCGAGATGAGGCCGCGATCCGTTTCCGGAGTTCCAGCCTGAACAGCTAGACGATAGTTCCCCAGGGCACGATTCAGTCGTTCAGCTTGCACATTCTCGTCTGTGGCATCGGCCGCTGCGAGACTAGCCGTCTGTGCCAGCGCAAAAAAGATACGCGGCTCGCGCGGGTATTCCCTAA
This sequence comes from Pyrinomonadaceae bacterium, assembly GCA_050748205.1. Classification (GTDB taxonomy): domain Bacteria; phylum Acidobacteriota; class Blastocatellia; order Pyrinomonadales; family Pyrinomonadaceae; genus PSRF01. The sequence continues at coordinate 46,769 of JBOGOU010000201.1, forward strand.
TTAGATCCTTCAAGCGGCTTTCAGCATTGACATAGTCCTTCAACCGCAGAGTATCTTCGATCTCGGAGAGTTTCTTTACCAGAGCGCTCGCCTTCACGGTCTCAGCCTCGGAATAAATGGGCGCTTCAGATTCTGCTTTTCTGGCAGCGAGACGCGCTTGTCTTGCGGCCTCTGAGCGCTGGCGTGCCGCTGCATACTCTGAAGGGCGTTGGCTCTCGCGAACCGGATCGAAAGATGAAATCATGTCGGCAAAAAAGTTGGCCACATCAAAGCCTGTGCTTTCGATACCCTTCAACTGATCTGAGAAGAAGAAAGCAAGTATTGCGCCCCGTTCATATTCATCCGCGAGTTTGGCTACGGTGTCGTCCTGAGTGGCATTTAACGCTGCTCGTGTTTCTTGAACAATCGCCGCGCGTTCGGCATCGTCTCTGGCACTCTCGAGTCTTCGCCGGGCGTCACGTGACATGGCCTCAAGCTTCCTCATTTCGTCAAAGCGCGCGTCCGCCGCAGCCACAAGTGAGCGCGAAACTACAAGAAACACGTCGGGCGTTACAGTTGCGCCTGCCTTCTCGCGTTCAGAGATGATTTGCTTGATCTGATCGCGCCGAGCGGCAATCTCGCGATTGAAACGCAACATAAGTGGGTCAATTACATACTGCAGATATGCGCGCCGCAGCTCGGAGGAAGTCGGATCAGTTCCTTCAGGAACTATGGCGTAATACTCGTCGCCGATCACGCGAAAGTTAATCGCGCCCGGCGCGGCGAGTAGATCAGGAACAATAAAGAAGCGGCGCTCATGTTCTCGCAAGCTGTAGGTCCTGGCGGTGTTCTTTTTCTTTCCTGACGGTGCAGTCACCAAAACACGCTCCGCTGATACCGTAATCGGTCGCGTATGCAAATAGCTGAGCAAAGCCCGCACCAATTCCGCTGCCGGTTGCCGCATCCGATCACCTTCAGCCTGATGCGCCCGCATGTAGGAAACCAGACGCTCGTCCATTCCTGAGCGTCGATAAAACTCGCGCACAAGCGGGGTGAAGTCGAGCACTTCCAACAGACCGCCGGGAAGGTCCTCTGATCTTTCGGGTGCGTCCAGCGAAGGCGGTTGACCTAGCGCCAGAGCTAGCGATACGTAACGTGCCTCCTGGTCTGCAGCAGCTGCAGGAGCGGGCAATTTGTTGCGTTCATAGAAAAGACGCAGGCGATTGCGTAAATCCGGATCCAGGTCGGCAAAGTCTTTTCTCACCTGAGCTCGAAAAGCTGAAAGGGGCCTGCCGGGCGGGGTAGGGTCAAACCCAGCAACGTCAAGCGCGGCCATCACAACGATTAGTCTCGGATCCGGCTGAAAATCAACGCCATATTCGGCCAGATTGAACGCGGCTGGGGTCCGTTGCTGCACCTGGGGCGGAGCCACCTGGCGAGCGCCCGGCGTGGGGGCAGGAGTGGGGGTTGGCGTTGGCTTAGTTTGCGAATATGAACCGCCGCCCGCTAACGCCATAGTGATGATAACCAGTAACTGTTTCTTCATATAGCCGGAAAGTTTGAACCTTAATCTCACAGCTCAATGCGGGCAAGATGCCCGCGCTCCACGGCAGATGCCCTGTAAACCAAAACAGAGGACTTAGAGATGCAGGCGCCGATTACCTGAGATGCCAGGATCAGTCCGGAAAAACCGGATTCTAAGACGACTTTTGTTTTCGTTTGCGATGCGCGCGCAACATCCGCAATGTTAATGGATATGCCAGCAGTGAACAAACCACCGAGAGAATCATTGCTCCCAAGGCGAAGGGCTCTACCACAGATCGACTATTGATGAAAATCTGGCGGTAATAGTCGCCGGTAAAGAGGCGCGGGTTCTTTAATAGCTCAATTCCCTCGGGCGGGATGCTGAGCGGTCGTCCCAGCACAAAGGCCCCGAGTGCATATGAGACGACGATGATCGGCACCAGTGTAAGGAACGGATTGTTAATAAAGGTGCCTGCATAAATTGCGATCTTGTTAAAGCGAAATAAGAAGGCGATCAGCGTGGCGGCGACGGTGTGCAGACCCAGAAACGGTGAGAAGGCAATAAAAACTCCGATTGAAAAAGCAAGCGCCGTCCGCTCGGGTGGATCATCAAGTGAGAGCAGACGGCGGAACGTAGCGCGAAACATCTGGATTAGGTATTGGGTGCCGGGTGTCAGGTTGCAGCCGACACCGGGCACCTGACACCTGGCACCTATTTAAAGCTATTCAAGGCCTCCGCTTCGTTTTCGTACGCGTCAAACACGGTCAGAAGTTTCGTTATGACAAGAAGATTCTGGATCTTGTCGGTAAGATTCAATAGTTTGACCTGACCCCCCTGGCGGCTGATGGTAGTGTAGTTCGCAATCAGTTCGCCGATGCCGCTGGAATCCATGTAATTGACGCCGCCAAGATTGAGCAGGATTTTTTTCTTTCCCTGGTCAGCAAGCCGTCGCGTGGTATCGCGCAATGCGATGCTACCTTCACCCATTCGCACAGGACCGGTCAGATCGAGGATAGTTACGTCTCCTGCTTGTCGTTCTTTAAGCTCAAGCTCAGCCATAGTTCAAGTCTCCGTTAATGGCCCGGTGAGTTCTTAGGCCTCAAAGTCGTATTCGAAATAGAAACTACTTGAATCCATTCAAGGCGTCGGATTCGCCTTCGTATACGTCAAAGACGGTGAGTAGTTTCGTAATAGTAAGCAGATCCTGAAGCTTCTGTGTGAGGTTGAGCAGCTTTAGCTGGCCGCCATCTTTTTCAATCGCAGTATAGCTGGAAACCAACTCGCCTATGCCGCTCGAATCGATATACCCCACGCCTGCGAGGTTAAGCAAAATCTTCTTCTTGCCTTCCTCGAGCATGCGACGGACGGCAGTCCGAAGTGCAACGCTTCCTTCGCCTATGGTTATCTTTCCATTCATGTCAAGGATGGTTACATCTCCGGCTTGACGCTCAGAAATATTCAACTCAGCCATGTCGCGGAATCTCCTTTATCAATTTCGTCGCTTAATCATGCGTACCGTGGTGCCGCCTTCAGGTGAGATCGACCAATCAACTTCATCCACGAAGTTGCGCATAAAAAAGATGCCGCGCCCGGTACTCTTAAGGATGTTTTCTTCTTTGGTCGGATCTGAAATGGTTTCTGGATTGAACCCTTGTCCCTGGTCGTGTACGCTGATCTCAAAGGACTCTGGGGAACTCTTTACATTGATCTCAACGAGTTTTGTTTCGTCGAGCTTGTTACCGTGAATCACCGCATTCGCTATGGCTTCCCGGACAGCCATATCTATTCCATAGGCGGTTTCCTCACTAATCCCCGAGCGGTTAACGACTCTGGCAACTGCATTGGCAGCTTCTTCAATAGCCTCAATACGGCTGGGCAACTTGAGTTCGGTCGTCTGTACAGTCACAAGTAAAAGGCATGGCTACTCCAAGAGCCATCGCACGCTGACCTTGGCTGCGCTTAAGGGAACCAGCAAAAAGCTACCCGGAAGACCGAGGGTGTAACACGCTGGCTACCCCCATGTCAAGAAAATGGCAGGCAAGCCTTAAGCTGTTAACTTTTTTCCGGCTAGCTCTTTAACCCTCGTTCAATATGTGCTCACAAGGTAAGATTAACGCGATGAGAATCTCACCGGCTCGCCGGCTTCAGGGCCAGATCAGCCTGCCCGGCGACAAGTCAATCTCGCATCGAGCGGCGATCATCAGCGCACTGGCAAACGGCACTTCCCGGATTACAAACTTTTCTCCCAGCCAGGACTGCGCTTCCACACTTTCCTGCCTGGAACGACTCGGCGTCTCGATTGAACGATCCGGCGACAATGTGCGCGTGAGGGGTGACCGTAGACTACGACCTGCCGAGGAGGGGCTGGACTGCGGCAACAGCGGCTCAACTATTCGCATGCTGGCCGGCGTGCTTGCAGGGCAAAACTTTTCGTCCACTTTGACCGGTGATGATTCATTACGCTCTCGCCCGATGAAAAGGATTATCGAGCCTTTACAAATGATGGGCGCGGAGGTGAAATCCCGGGACGGAAGACCGCCTCTCACGATTGCAGGCACGAGTTATCTCAAACCGATCAGCTACGAGTTGCCTGTCGCGAGTGCTCAGGTTAAGTCCTGCGTGTTATTCGCCGGTCTTCACGCCGAAGGACGAACCGAAATAATTGAACGTCACGGAACTACTCGAGACCACACTGAGCGCATGCTGTCATGGTTTGGCGTGCCGCTAGACCGAGTTGTGTTAAATGACAATGGGGCAACGGCTGTTTCTCTTGCTGGGCCCGTGAGCCTTGCGGCAAGAGAGATCAGCGTCCCGGGTGACATCTCGTCTGCCGCGTTCCTGATCGCCGCCGCTGCTCTACTTCCAGGTTCCAATCTGGGAATCATGGATGTAGGGTTGAACCCAACCCGCACCGTGTTCTTGTCTCTACTTCGCTCGCTCGGTTTAGACGTTAACGTCACTGAGTATCGCGAAGAATGCAACGAACCGCTCGGACAGGTTTACGTGAAGGGCAGACTTCCGGCGACAATTAAAGAGGGCCCGCATCAAATTCGTGGCCATCATATTGCCGAATTGATTGATGAATTGCCTTTGCTGGCCGTGGTGGGAACTCAGATTCCAGGTGGAATTGAGATTCGCGATGCGGCGGAGTTACGTAGCAAAGAGAGCGATCGAATTTCGTCTACCGTCAAAAACCTGCTGGCGATGGGCGCGGAAGTGGAGGAGTTTGAAGATGGGCTGTTCGTTACCGGCCGAACATCTCTTCGCGGGGCGACTATCAATTCATATGGCGATCATCGCATCGCGATGGCGTTCACGATTGCTGCATTGCTTGCTGCGGGCGATTCAGAGATCGAGGGCGCGGAATGCGTGAGCGTGTCTTTTCCAGAGTTCTTTACGATTCTGGGGTCGGTGGCCGAAAGATAAGCGGCCCCTTTCGCAAGCTTCGCGGTTTGGATCGCGACCTTGGGGCGTACGAACGTTACGGAACCAGGAGCGGTAGCGACCCCTCATCAGAGCCACCGCTCAACCACGGAACCATTTGCCGTAGCCAATGGATCCTACCACTCAACTGGAGGAAGGCAGTGCTCAATAACGTCAGAACCGGAGCGGTGGCGACCGGCTGTTACCACTCCACTCGAAGTGGAGCCATTGACTACGACACATGGTCCCTGTTGCTGACTGGTGTTCGCTGAGTTGAGTGCTAGGATCCATTGGCTATGGCAAATGGTTCCGTGGTTGAGCGGTGCTGGTGATGTTGAGTGGTAGCATCCGGTCGCTACTGCTCCCGGTTCCGTATTTGAGTCCGCCAACCAACTGAACTCTCTTCGACCTTTGCAAATTAGGACATCACGCAGTTTTAATTCTCGACGTCTTCAGGGATGAGTCATAACCCAATCATCATTATCGGCTTCATGGGATCAGGTAAGAGCACGGTGGCACGTGTCCTGGGCCGAATGCTCAGCGCGAAAGTTGTCGACCTGGATGACGAGATAGTCAAAGAGGACGGACGCTCGCCGGGGCATATCTTCGCAGAAGACGGAGAGTCCTCGTTTCGGGAAATCGAAACGCGAGTGCTGAGAGACATCTTGCAGAGTCAGCAAGCCCAAGTCCTTGCGCTCGGCGGCGGCGCATGGACCGTCGAGAGAAATCGCGAGTTAATTACAGAGCACCTTGGGATAAGTATTTGGCTTGATGCCCCTTTTGATCTTTGCTGGCAGAGGATTCTCAGAGCTGCCGAGGTGCGGCCGTTGGCGCGGACTGAATTGGAAGCGCGAAATCTTTATACCGAGAGACGCGCTACGTACGAGTCGGCCGATTTGCACGTACAGGCTACGATGTCTAAGTCGGCAGAAAAGATTGCGCTGGAAATAGCGCAAGCCTTACCAGTTGGAGACACGTAGATCGAGATAGAATTGGACCAAAGCAACCCTGATCACTCAATACGGAACCGCGAGCGGTAGCGACCGGATGCGAGCACTCAACTCGACGAGAACCACTCAATACGGAACCGCGAGCGGTAGCGACCGGATGCTGAACTCAACGCTATCAAGGGCACTCACGCAGAACCAATTGCGGTAGCCAATGGATACTGCCACTCAACTCGACGAGTAGCACTCAATTACGGAACCGCGAGCGGTAGCGACCGGATGCGAGCACTCAACGTCATGTCGTGTGTTCTAATTTGAGAGCTGGCTTGGTTGGAAACAACCGATCCACGAAACCACACGAACGGACACGAACACTCTGTTAATGATATTTCGGTGGATCGTTCTTGCTTTGCGCCTACCTCACAGACAGGCGGTCAAGAAATTGAACCTAGCAGACGTCGACATTAACGTTGGGTAAAGTGCTACTTGCGATTGCAGCGCAGGTTGAGTGGCAGCATCCATTGGCTACCGCAAATGGTTCTGTGCGTGAGTGCCCTTGATAGCGTTGAGCTCAGCATCCGGTCGCTACCGCTCGCGGTTCCGTAATTGAGTGCTATTCGTCGAGTTGAGTGGCAGTATCCATTGGCTACCGCAAATGGTTCTGTGCGTGAGTGCCTCGTGATAGCGTTGAGCTCAGCATCCGGTCGCTACCGCTCGCGGTTCCGTAATTGAGTGGTCCTCGTCGAGTTGAGTGTTAGCTTCCATTGGCTACCGCAAATGGTTCTGTGCGTGAGTTTTCCGTTACCACTCACGTAGATAGTCACGCAGCGTTTGATGCATGTCGTCAAAGGAGTCTGCACAGAAAAGCACGGGTTGATAGTGTGTCGGGTCATAATTCTGACGCGATGCGGCCTGTAAATCGAGGTCGCGAAATTCTGCCTTGTGCATAGCCTCCAGTTCTCCCGCCGATGACAATAGGCCTGTGCCATACGCCTTAACTCTTCCTCCTTCGCGCAACACGCCAAACTCGATCGTGAACCAGTACACCCGTGATAATTGATCCAGGGCTTCTGTTGACCTGGTTCGTTTGACAGCGGCGCCGAACAAGCGATTGAGCTCCGCCAAGCGCGCGCTTGCGAGCGTCACACCGTGACCAAGTATTTCGTGGACCACATCCGGCTCCGGCGTATAGAGCGGCGTCGAGTGATGCCGGATGTATTGCGTGCAGAGAAAGACTCCGTCGGCGAGATTCTCGAGAAAGACCCGCGGCTCAACCAGCCCTGCGACAGGCTCCAAACGAAAGCCACTAATCGCCTGGACTTTCTCATTCACCTTGCGCAACTGGGGAATCCGATCGGGTGCAAACTCCAGACGCTTCAGACAATCGAGGTACTCCGCGCAGGCATATTGTTTGTGTGCGGGTAGAAGCGCCTCCCAAATCGTGCGCCAGACGTCGTTTTCCTCGATTGTGTAAGGAGCGTCAGGAATCGGCTCGCCGGGTCGATACGACAACGCAATCTGCGCAATCTGATTGCGTCGCGCTCGATATTCCTGATCGCGAAAGCCGGGGTGGTCAGGATTTAACTGAACAACCCTGTTGCGATCCGGAGAAGGCTCTTCGAAGTCGACTGACACGAGGCGCGCGTCAACATGGTCGGAAAGTAGTGGTGATTCTTTTAGTGTCATCGTCATGTTCAAAACTCCGTTTCGTATTCGGCAATCTCAAACGTCGTGCGTCAACAGCAGACCTGACATTGTTCTGTTGGCGTCAGAAACCACATTCCAAAAACAAAACCAGCCACCAATCCCTCCCCTTGGAAGGACCGATGGCCGGTTTCTGGAAACTGTCTGAAGTCCTACATGATCAACGCAGGCCGACAGTCCCTCGCCCGACCGTCCCTCCAAGCGGAGAGCGGACCGTAATAATAGTAATAGCGAGCCAGACTGTGATGCTGTTCGATCATGCGATTGGGCTAATTACCCAGGCGCCTAAGATACGCTCTGTGGATTTCTAGCGTCAAGGGGCAAACTCCCATTTTGGGGCGGAGGTCATAGATTTTCACTGAAGTAATCGAGAGATTGGCCGTTGGCACTAATTGGAGAATTCGGTGGTCTGGATTTGAGAGCTTGCTTGGTCGAAAAAACGATCCACGAAACCACCCGAACGAACACGAAAATTTTGCTACTAATATTTCGTGGTATTTCGTGGATCGTTTTTGATTCCAGCGCCTACATCATCGACAGGCAGTTGAAGAAACTGAAATTAGGACACTACGGAGAAGCAGTATCGATAACGCAAACTCCGGATCCAGAACTTTAGCTAGCCACGACGTAGCTTGAGCGTCTGCCGGCTGGCAAAAAAATCTGCCCACGCGTCACCGTCCTTACGAGTAAGGGTAGGGACGTTCTTAAGTGTGAAGTCGGTGATTTTTACGCCTTTTTCAATCTGCTTCCAGATCAGGGGCATTGAAACGGTTGCCTTCGGCTTAGCACGCGTTGTGTAGACCGATGCCAGACTCTTGCCACGCGCGTTTTGCATCCAGTCAACATAAACTTGTTCGCGCTTCCTTTTTGCTAAAGCGCGTTCCACCGTTGCGATCTTCGGGACGCGCCCCGCAATCTCTGTTGCAAGCAAACGCGCAAACTCCGCAACCCGGTCGTACTCGTTTGTAGGTTTTAACGGCAGGTAGATGTGAATGCCCGACGAGCCCGAGGTTTTTGGAAATGCCTTCAACCCAATTTCATCGCAGACGGTTTTCGTAACGAGTGCTACTTCCAGCACGTTTTCCCAGGGCGCCTGTTTGGGATCCAGATCCAGGGCAATCCAATCCGGCTTTGAAAGTCTCTTCACAGTTGAGTGCCAGGGATGCTGTTCGATTGTGCCCAGGTTGACGAAGTGGAGCAGCGAGGGCAGCGTCGTATAGACAGCGTAGTCGAGTTCCCGTCCTTCCTGATTGGTAAGTCGTACTGACTTGACGAAGCGCGGCGCGCTGTCCAGATCCTGCTGGAAGAACATCGGCGCGTTTATGCCGCGAGGCCAGCGCTGTAAGATGGCCGGGCGGTCTTTCAAGTAGGGAAGCAAGTAAGGGCTAATCTGAATGTAGTAGCAGAGCAGATCGAATTTGGTGAGCTTCTCCTCAGGCCAGTAAACTCGATCGAGCGAGGTGAGCGAGACATTTTCTCCGTCGACCGCCAGGAGTAAATCGCCCCTGGGGTTCTTGAGAGAGAGAAATTCGTCGAGTGAGATCGATGGACCGTGCTTACCTGCTGTTCGTTTAAGTTTAGTTTTTTCCTCTGGGGCTACTTTTTTTACCATGCTTCGCTCCATCCCACATTGTCGCCACAGTCACGAGGAGTAGCCGTTGGGATGTGAGAGCATCCAGCGCCAGGCTGATTCGATAATAGTGCGCAAATCCTGATGTTCGGGGGTCCAACTCAGCTCTCGTCTGATCTTCGCAGAACTTGCAACAAGGGTTGCGGGGTCGCCCGCGCGCCGGGGACCAACGCGCACTGGAATTTCCTTTCCCGTTACCTCACGCGCCATTTCAATAACTTCCCGGACGCTATATCCCGCGCCACCACAACCAAGGTTGTAAATTCGACTTCCCTGGTCCAGGACTTTCAGCGCGAGTATGTGCGCCCGCGCCAGGTCGATAACGTGTATGTAGTCGCGCACGCAAGTCCTGTCGGGAGTGGGATAGTCGTCGCCGTAAATTTCGACAACAGCTCGACCACCGGCGGCGGTGTCGAGCGCGATAGGAATAATATGGGTCTCGGGATCGTGCCACTCGCCGTAGCGATCACTTGCGCCGGCTGCGTTGAAATAGCGCAGGCTTGCATAGCGAAAGCCGTACGCCTCGTCGTACCAACGCAGCGCTTGCTCAAATGCGAGCTTCGTCTGTCCGTAAGGATTGGTGGGAACGTTTGCGGCGTTCTCTTCTATCGGTTGTTTCTCGGGTTCCCCGTAGGTCGCCGCGGTTGAGGAGAAAACAATGCGTTTGATGTTCGCCTCGCGTAGGGCATCGAGTAAGACCAGTCCAGCAACCACGTTGTTGCGATAATACTTGGCGGGATTCTCGCAGGACTCGCCCACAAGTGAGTCAGCGGCCATGTGGACCACCGCTTCAATTTCGTGGTCGGCCAGTGTGGCCCGCAAGGTCACCGCATCCATCAAATCTGCCTCAACGAATTCCGCTCCCGGCGCGATGGCTTCGCGATGTCCTTTATACAGGCTGTCATAGACGACCACTTGGTGGCCATCTTTCAATAGCTCTTCGGTAATAATGCTACCGATGTAGCCCGCCCCACCCGTAACAAGAATGCGCACGATCTGGAGAGTCTAAGTGTGTACGACTTTCGGTTGGACTGAAGTCGAATTGGCGGCTGCTGAATCAGACGGAACGTAATAGAGAATTCGATTACAGTTGTCACAGGTGACAACTTCCTCGCCGCGGCGAACCTCCGCCATCGCCTGTGGCCTGAGGGCCATGAAGCAGGCCATGCAAGCTCCATTGCGAGCCTCCGCAACGGCCACTCCGTCGCGTATGCGAGCGCTGATGCGTTTATAGAGCGCGCTCATGGGCTTCGGCAGCGAATTGAACAGACGCTCGCGTTCGGCGCGGTGCGAGTCGAGTTGTCCCGACTGCAAGCGGGTGTCCTCGTCGAAAGCCTCCAGCCTTGCCTCCCTGTCGGAATTAAGAGTGGCGATCTCGGTCGCGCGTTCGGTGAGCGCCGCCTCCGTCTGGTCGAGGATTTCCATTTGCTCGAGAGTCTGAGTTTCCAGCGCCGAAATCTGCTTTCGCGCGGCGTCGGCTTCGCGGATCGCCGCCGTGTACTCATCCTGCTTCTTTGACGACATCAGATTGCGTTCCGCTCGTTCAGAACGGGTTCGTTGTTCGGCAATCTCATTATCGAGACGAATGCGTGTGTGCCTCGCATCATCGCGGCGATTCTCGAGGGCCCTAATTTCAAAAGCGCGCTGATCGAACTCATTTTCGATCTCAGCGCGCCTTCGGGGAATGGCTTCCAGTTCTGCTTGTAGTCTGCGTATGCTTGTATCTAGTTTTTGTAAAGCGACTAATTGCTGCAATTCCGCTTTCACTCTTTATCTTCTCCTTAAAAGATCAGATATGGCTTTTTTATGAATGGAGACAATCATCAGAAGTGATTATCAGGCATGCAGCGCCTTCTACGCAAGCTAAGGCCGCGTGAGTAGTGGGTCAGCTTGAAAAGTGGCACGGGCGTCTCGCCCGTGGGATCACGCGCAGGATGCGCGTGCCACATCAAACTGACCCATTACCCCGCCAAGTGGACCCGGTCAGTTTGAAGCCTGCAATAGTTGGGCGGAAAGAATTAGCCGCGGATTTCGCGGGTAAACGCAGATCTGACATCGAAACGGATCGAGACTACGCGTCTAATCGGCGCCTACGGCCTTTGCAGCGCTGATGCGCCCCCCGGTCGAGGTTTTTCCGTTCAGCGCGGGGATTTTATCGACAGACTTCAACAGCACGGAGCGTAGCTCATCAACCGAAAGGTTGGGCCGTTTTGAAAGCACCAGGCCCGCGACACCCGCGACGACCGGAGTAGCCATTGATGTTCCCGAACGTTCCTCATACTCATTTCCCAACCAGGTGCTTAGAATTTCCGCGCCTGGTGCGGCCAGGTGAACGCTCTTTGGTCCGTAGTTCGAAAAAGAAGCAAGTTCGTCTTTTCGATTGAGAGCGGCGACGCTTATCACATTTCCTATGTTGTAACCGGCGGGATATTGCGGCGCCCGGTCTGTGTTCGCGCTCGAGTTGCCGCTGGCGGCCACGAACAGAATGTCGTTTTCGTATGCCTTACGTATTACATCTTCGAGCGCACGAGAGCGCATCCTCGATCCCCAGCTAGCGCTAATGACGCGCACATTGACGCCGGCGCGCTTGCGATCGATCACGTAATTGATCGCTTCGATTGCCTCTTTGGTGGTGCCATAGCCGTCTGCGTTCATGAACTTCAACGGCATGATCTTCACTTTCCAATTGACTCCGCTGATCCCTATGTTGTTTCCGCCCTCGGCGCCAATGATTCCGGCACAGTGAGTGCCGTGGCCATTGTCATCCATCGGATCACCCGCGTTCTCCAGCGCGTTGTAACCGTGAACGTCGTCGATCGAACCGAGTTCGTGATCCTCATACTGCTCGACACTCGCCGGGCGAATCCAGATGTTGTTCAGCAAATCAGTGTGGGTGTAATCAACCCCACTGTCGAGAACTGCAATAACTATGTCGTCGCTGCCGGTTGTCGTTACCCAGGCGCGCATGGCGCCGATATCTGCACCCTCTTTGCCGCCATTTCGTCCGTCATTTGCCAGCGCCCACTGTTCCATAAAGCGCGGGTCGTTCGGATGCAGGTGTTTGAATCCGCCGCCCGCATGATCAAGCCTGATCTCGTAGCTGGGCTCGGCATACTCCACCTCCGGTAAGGCTCGATACTCGGCAACGATGGCCTCCGCCTCCATGTTGTCCAGATCATCAATTGCCGCAAGACCTGGCACCGATTCAATCTCATCTTCCACACGATCGTTGAGTTGCCGGGTGATTCTATTTATTGCCTCTTGCGAAACGCCGGGCCGAAATTTCACCAGCACCTCCGGGGCGTTGCTCTCTCGAGTTTGGTCGACCTCGTCTTGATCGTAAACAACGGACCCGTCGGAGGCCGCTGGAATGATTTGAACGGATGAGCGCGCCGCTTTCTGCAATTTCCTGAACTGGCCGGCAAGCGCCGCGATCAGAATTAGAATTATGGCAAGCGCGATGTGCAGAGGATAATTATTGCGGTTCATTGTATTGCTCGTAGGGTTTGGGTCTTTGGCCTAAAGCCGATAGTTCTTCCCTTTGTAGTTGTAAAGCCTCACCTGATTCTTGTTCGCACGATATTCAAGGGTCTGGCCACGGGCCTCTAACCGAATTCGCCAACCAGGAGTAATCATTTGCCCGCTCATTTCATCAGCGGTTCCGGCCCCCAGGGCCGTGTCGGGAAAATCAGCGTCCTCGACGCCTCGAACCTCGATATCGCTCTCGCGGATACCGAGACGATGGGCCATATCCTTGCGGGCTTTTTCGATTGCTTCTTCTTTGCTCAAGCGCTTTTCCCCGTGGCTCTCCCCTGGCAGACTTGTTATCGTTAAAACGAGACTTTTTTACCCTTTGTTCCCGACATCAGGCAACCTCTTTGCCAGTATTCTGCGCCTACTACCTGGAGGGCGTCAAAACGGTCCATGGGAAATTACTCGATTCAGAAAACCGCCAGGCAAGTGGATGAACTCTATTCCCAGCGGCACCGAATCGAAAACGTTCGTGCGAGCGTCGCGATTCTCGAAAGTGAGGCGTCCCGGGGTAACGATTACGAGATTCAGTGGAGACTGGGCCGGGCACTGTTTTTTCTAGGCCAGGAAGTCGGTCATAAAGAATCGTCTCATTCGTATCACTCCCAGGGTATTGTCCGCTGCGAGCAGGCAGTAAAAGCAGACCCCGCGAAGGTTGAAGGGCACTTCTGGCTAGGCGTAAACCTGGCGCTCCTGGCCGGATGTGAGGCGCGGTTGGTCGCTATTCGGCATGCTCTACGCGCAAGGCGCGAATTGCAACAAGCTATCGAAATTGATGCGACGTATCACGCGGCCGGGCCCTTGCGCGTTCTTGCTCGCTTGCAACAAAAAATGCCGCGCTGGCTGGGGCGCGGATTTGCCAGCGCGCGCACTAACTACGAGAAGGCCATCAGCCTGGCCCCGGCGAATACCGTCACCAGAGTATACTTTGCCGAATTATTGATTGAACTAGGAGAGCAGGATCTTGCTCGCGCGCAGCTCGAGTTCGTTCTTGGCGCTGCGGACGATTCCGACTGGTCGTTTGAGATTGAACGCGATCGTCGGATTGCCAAAGAAATGTTGTCACGGTTCGCAATCGTCTAGATTTCAGCCAGGTCGCGGTCCTGCAAGCGTTATTTGGTGGTCTCCGAATTTGATCGTTGGCCCAGTCGAAAACGATCCACGAAGCAACACGAACAGACACAAAGATTTTGTTAGTGATATTTCGTGGTATTTCGTGGATCGTTTTTGATTTCCGTGCCTGCCTCAACAACAGGAGATGAAAACAAATGAATTTTGGACTCTGCTCTTAATTTAGTTTGGATGAAACAACATAAAGTTGGCACCTAAACCAAATCGCCAAAGACATTTTGTAACAGAACCGCAGCTGTAATCGCCGCGGTCTCGGCGCGCAGGGTTCGGCCGCCAAGCGTCACAAGAGTCCAGTCATTCTCACGCGCTAGCGTGATCTCTTCATCGGTCCATCCACCTTCCGACCCGACAAGCGCGATAATCGTCAGGCGGTCGTCGGAGCTGTCTTTCAACTCCGAAAGCGAATGTCCTTCGCGCTCAGAGAACATTATTTTTCTTTGCTCGGAAGAAGTCACAGATTCTACTAACGCCGAGAAAGAGACCGGCCCGGCAACTTCGGGTACCAGCGCACGTCCAGACTGCTTGGCCGCTTCCAGCGCAATTCGCTGCCAACGCGTGACGCGCTTTCGAGCGTCCGAGTCATCTCGCAAACGAATGTCCGCGAGCTTGGTGGCTACGGGCAAAATGCGAACAACACCCAGCTCGGTCGCTTTTTGCACGACTAGATCGAATTTCTCTCCTTTGAGCAGGGCAACTGCAAGAGTTAACTGTAGTGGTGATTCTGGCCGGGCAGGCGTGACCAGTGCCAGAACTTTCAGCCGTGCGGTGTCTCGGCGACTGTCCTCGATCAGACAATGAAACTCTTTTCCCGCGCCGTCAAAAACGTAAACCTCATCGCCCGGTCTCAAACGCAGCACGTCTCGCAGGTGTCGCGCTTCGTCGCTCTGGAGTGTCAGACTCTGACAATCGTCGCTGAATGCTTCGGAGGGGGCGTAGAATCTGCGGCGAGTCATTTTCTCTTGAGTTTCGTCAGGAACAGAAGTGTCAGAAGTAGCGCCGGCGCTGTTTGGTATCAACTCCTCAGTTCTACGGAGACGCGGTCTTCCCTTAAACAACGATCGCGACCCACTCGCCCTCGGCGTTGGCTTCGATCGGTTCGGATATCCCAAGCTCCCGAAGGCGAGCGACGAGGGTGTCTTTCTGTGAATCAAGAATGCCTGAAAGAATTAAATGACCACACGTAGCGCCAAGCAAGAGCGGAAGAAGCTGGATAATGGCGTCTGCGGTGAGATTTGCGCAGACACAGTCTGCTGATGCCGTGACGCTTTCATCAATTCCCCCCACTCGAAAGACGATGTCTGCAACACCGTTTAATTGAGCGTTTGCCCGGGCAATGCAAACCGCCTCTTCGTCAGTATCGCAAGCTTCAACGCGAGCCTCAGGATGGAGTTTGACCGCTGCGATAGCCAGTATTCCTGTGCCTGTTCCCACATCAAGAAAACTTCCGCCCACGAAGTACTTCTCGATAGCTTTCAGGCAGAGGCGAGTGGTCTCGTGAGTACCCGTACCGAAGGCCATGCCAGGCTCAATACGAATTACCATTCGGTCGCGTGGGTCTAGGATCTCGCTCCACGGAGGCGCGATTATGAAATGCTCGCCAACTGCCATCGGCTGCCAGTTCTTCTTCCACTCGCCAACCCAGTCGTGATCCGGAACCTCAGTAACACTCATCTCACGGACCGACGACGAAGGCAAGCTGTAAATCTCAAGCGCTTCAAACAACTCCGAGCGGACTCGCTCGCGATCAGGGGGCGCGTCAAAATACGCAATTACCTTCAGCCGCTCGCCATCAGTCTCGCAGACTTCGGTGCCCAGCGCACCTGCTTCCATCAGGGCATAGCCGACAGCCTCATGCGCGCCAGACTCGACAGTGACATTCAGCGCGTGCCAGGTGTTAGACGACGCATTGATTGCTTTGACCATAGCCGTGTGAATCGTGTCAGAAGCTCTCACTCACGGAACCATTTTCGGTAGCCAATGGATCCCGGCATTCAAGAATGCTTCCGCCACTCAAGCTATTTACTGGGACCGCGGGCGTCTCGCCCGCAATGAGCGCGAAGCGCGAAAAGGGTCGT
>JBOGOU010000202.1:0-2172 GCA_050748205.1 Pyrinomonadaceae bacterium
CAATTGGAGACGGGAAAAAGGGCTATCCTGCTCTCTTTGGTAGTTTCCCAATCCAACGCCGCCGCCTCCGGTGATTCTATCGGCCTTGTCTGACAGCCCCAACTGCTCCGACAACGTCAAGCCGGCGCCGGGGATCATTAGGAGGGCGTCCTTTTCGTTCGGGTTGCGGGCGATGCGATATTCACCCGAGCCAGTAGGGTCGACGAATTCGATCTCGATCCCCGAGCCTACGCCAGCCAGATACCTATAAAACCATGTTTCAAAAGGATAGGTGGATGTTGATCCACCCCCTTCGTACGATGGTCTGTCGTAGGCGCCACCCATCGGATGTGTCTCTCGCGAGTCTGGCTTGCCATACATAATCCATATGCGACCACGATCGGTCTTCCATCCCGGAATGCCGGAAGCGAAGTGCTCGTTCGCGTAGGCGATACGCTCGTAGTATTCCTCTTTGAATTCGTTTTCGTCCGTGTCGGGATCGGGATCGCGACGACGCCAAAACTCCTCAATGAATCGTTCCCGTTCGTCGTCGGTCGCCAGCTTCTTAAAGGCCTTTCGCTCTTCGTCCGTGATGATGTACGTCACGTCCTTATCCAACCAATCCTTATAGGCCTTCTTGAGCTCAGGTTTGACGTTGCGAGGCTTCTCGGACGGATCCTGGGTTGGTCTAGGGTCTTGAGCGAACAACAGCGAATTCGTCATCAAAACAGACAGGAAGAGTGCCAGGCGAAGGGCTGATTTCCGGTAAGACATTAGAAACTCCTATTGAGGCTATCGAAACAAAACGGACTCACGGCGGCGATGCCGGCTCGGGCGCAGAAGCAAAGGATTCTAAAGGTCGTCGAGAACCGTAGTCAAGATGCCAAACGACCGCAAACACGTTGCCCCAAAAGCAGGCTCAAACCCCAGTAAATAGTAGTTTTTAGCGAATCTGGTCCGAGTTCAGGCCGTCGTGCGCTGCCTGCCAAACATCCAGGCTACAAAAATCGATATAAAGTATAGAACAAGCATCGGTGCGGCAAACAAGAGCATGTTGGGGATATCACTTGTCGGCGAAAGTATTGCCGCCGAGATCAGGATGACTATAGTCGCAGTCTTCCAGACCCGCAGGAGAAATCCGGCGGTGACGAGGCCAATGCGGGCCAGGACGTAAGTGACAGCCGGCATCTGAAAGACGGTCCCCATTCCCAGCATTACGATGATAATAAAGTCAAAGTAATCATCCGCCTTCAGTAGAAGTCGAAAATCCTGCCCTAGTCCCAACAAATACTTGGCGGCAGGCGGGAAGAGGACATAGTAAGCAAACATTGCTCCCAGCACGAATGACACTGACGAGAGAGCGATGAATGGCGTCACATAGCCACGTTCGTGCGGGTAAAGACCGGGAGACACGAAAGCCCAGATCTGGTAGAGCAGGAAGGGCACTGATAAACATATCGCCGCATATAACGATACCTTTATGTAGAGCGAGAAGGGTTCCAGCGCGGTCGTAACGATTAACTTGTCATTGATTCCGGAAAACGCCTGCGGCAGCGATGTGAAATTCACGGGAAGCTTGACACCTTTAGGAATGACCGTGTTGCCGGCATAGAGCGGTTCATCCGTATACATCCCCAACTGTCCCTGCGAGTCTTTCGCTACGCGCGCCGCTACTGAGGCTCCACCTGGTATTACGCTAGTGCCGATTTTTGTTTCCTCAGGAAATACATAGCGTCCGATATCGTTCTCCTTGAGAGAATTGATCCCCAAAACCGTCTCGTGACCGGTGAGCCCGGCGATTGGCAGTTGTCGTCGTTGGGCCTCTGCCAGGGCGCGCTCGACGGGCACTGCCAGAAAGCTGTAAATGCGATCCGAGACAAACCAGCAAACGCATGTGGCTACAAAAACAAATACGATGGACCGAACTAGTCGCTTACGTAATTCGTCCAGATGGTCCAGAAAGGACATCTGGCCGCCAAGTTCTTCTTCTTCCCCCTTGCCTATTTGACGTGCTCTTAAGAGTGTTGACATCGACGTGAAGCGAATTATAACCAGTCCTGTTTTCGCACTGTTTCGGATTGTGTAGTGTCGTTAGTAGTTTCGGCTACGGCCGATGGAGTTGGGGCATCTCCCGCTGCCGGTGTTTGGCGGGCGACGGCCTCTTCGGCCGCAACGGGTTCAATCAACGGGTCC
>JBOGOU010000203.1:0-18981 GCA_050748205.1 Pyrinomonadaceae bacterium
CCGTACCAACATCTCCGATTTTCTGAGTCAAGGTCTTCATAGCTATTTCCTCGTATCCTTCTTCAACCGTGATAAGTGGTCGTCAAACCGTTCATCAGCCTTGGCTATCAGTTGCCGATAAAACCGCCTTTCACTGCCTCCCGACTTGTCACCTGCCACCAGCAGCATGGCTTGGCGCTTTGGGTCGAAGGCGAATGCGACACGCCAGACGCCATCATTAGTGTCAAACCTCAACTCCTTCATATTCGCATGACGGGAGCCATTGAGAGTGTCGACCCTCGGCCGGCCGAGTTGCGGTCCAAACTGTTCCAACAATTTCGCGTGGGCGAGCAATTCGTCCTGCACCGCCTCGTCCAGGGCGTCAAACTCCGCCTCGAAGTCGTCATGAAACGATACCTCCCACTTCACAGCTCACAGTATGTATTGAAAGACATAATGTTGTCAAGGACATGGTGACTTCGACGCCAGCCGGAGTAGTTCCAGATTCCGGTTGGCCATCGGCCTTCTTGCGCAAGAGTTTTTTGATTTCCTGTTCGGCCAAGCCAAAACTTTGTAGGTGGATAGGACGTGACGTCGAGGAGAAGGATTGCCGGGGGTAAGAGTCAGGACATTACGGACCATGGCCATGGGAATCCGCTTTAGTGATGGTAACGCCAACGGAGTAACCGTAATCAACTTCCTCTCCAGGTTGTGGAGTTTGATCGATAATCAGTCCAGGCTGAAGTGACAGATCGTAGCGGGTCGCCAACAGCCGAATGTTCAAGTTAGAGGCGTGAAGTTTGGTTTCGGCGTTTTCATAAGTCAATCCTTTGAGCGCCGGAACCCTGGTTTGAGCTGGTCTCGACTGGCGCTCATGTTGTACGTCCAAGCGGAGCGCCAAGAGCGTGATTGCCGGCAAGATTATGTAGACAGTGAATGCTACAGTGGCAAGGACTGTGATTAGTCGTTTCTTTTTGCCTCGCATGCTGTAGCCAACGAGTATTCCAAGTAAAAATCGCATTTCTTCTTCTGTTCCTTTGAATCTCTCTTTTGATCGCGGGGCCACGCTGTCCGCTTCTATTTACTCTGTTAATGGCTTTGGAGGAATTTACGGCAGGTGACCGCGTAATGTTGGATAGAAAACCAAAACGCCCACCTACCAATATTCTTGGCAAATCGCATTTATCGGAATTCTCACTATGAGAAGCGTGCTACGATTCTTCGGAAGCGCTTCTTTGTATGAATGTAGCTTGATCGAAGCTCTTCTCGAAATTGACGACTGGGCGAAGATAGCGGCATCTATGACACTGGTAGAAGACTCTTTCTGGACGCTGCGAATCGATCCACCTCGCGCGATACCTCTAACACCGGAAGAACCAGAAGACTTTATGTATGAGGTGTGCGGAAAGATCCTCTGTGGCGACATTGAAGACGAGAAAGATCGAATCGCTGGCTGGTTTCGAGTGTATTATGCGGATTTTGGGTCAGCGGAGAATCACGGCGTTAGTGCTTTCGAAGTCCTTGATACATACCAGCATACGTGTGAGTACGCCGAGGCGATCCTGGGCTCGAATGAAGCACCATTCTCAGCGCGGTTACAAAAGCTGCTGGGGGATGAGATTTGGAACTTTAATCTGTTGATTCTCGACCGTATCGAGATACTTCCCAAGTATCGAGGCAGTGGAATTGGGCTGCTAGTGCTTATTTCGCTAATCGAACGTTTCGGTGCAGGTGCCGGAGTAGTAGGCATGAAACCATTTCCATTACAGTTCGAGCCTGAGCAGTCCCGTGATTCTTCGGCGTGGGTGAAACGTCTTAGACTCGGAGACCTACCACGTGACTCAAAGATGGCGACGGACAAACTGACGCAGTACTACGGGAAGCTTGGGTTTGTCGAGATGAAGTCAACTCCATTCATGTTCCGCAGTATGTCTTGGGCGCTCCCATCTGCCGAGCAGTTGCGCTCCGAATAAAATTATTGACTGATTTGCGATTCGGAATTTGGCCAGACTTCAAACCGCGAAAGTCTGGACTGGCGCAGCCATTATTCTCAGTGAACCGCATCCTTTGATAGTCATTCTGCTTTGGTTCGGTAAGTAGGAATGAGATGAGTGGCAATTATTAATGGCGCTTCCATCAATGACTCTTCAGAATATGCTTTCAATAGGCGCTCTTCCGCGTCTCGGAAATCAAGATCGGCATAAACGTTGCCGCTGCCGGCTTCAACATTGTCATCGTTCGCTCTCGATTTGCGAGCCTTCGTCGTTTTGACTCTTTGTTTCATCTGTCAATACCTCGGCGTGCCAACCGCACTATGTAATCCTGTTCCGCCAACCTTATCCATTACGTGCTTGACCTTCGTGGGAAACGCCTTTAAGTCTCTTCTTGACGACTCCATCCAGACTATACTCTTTATCTTTAGTGGGTCGTCCACGAGGTGAACATGTTGTATCTGGCATGCCGCAGTCAATCGAGTCGTGGAGCGTCCCTGGCCGCATCTGAAACAGCGCAACAGCGCTTGACGGACGGTGTTTCCCTTTTAGCTTGTTGGAGGACAGTCCGTTTTTGACTGGAGTTGATGCGTGAACAGCGATGAGAATCTAAAGACTAAGCTCGCGAAGGCGGAGGCGGAATGCGAGCGTTTGCGCGAGGAAAACACCCGGCTGCGACTGCGTGTGGGCGAAACTCCAGAGAACCGCGATCGACTGCCTGAGCGGCTATCGCCGAGCAACGATGAAAGGCCACAATTATCGGCGGCTGTGACGGTTGATTCGCGACCGGAAGTCAAAGTGGCATTGTTCAAGAGCCTGTTTCGTGGAAGGGACGACGTGTATGCGGTCAGGTGGGAAGGAAAGACCGGTAAGACTGGCTATTCGCCAGCGGGGATCCGCGAATGGGACCAGGCTGCTTCCGCTGGTCGTAGCCAGAAGAAATCATTTCGCCTCAGCAAGCCGTTCCCTCTGAGCGAGGAAGTGATCCGAGAGCATCTGCTCGGAAAGCAAACAATCGGAGTCTATCCTCTGCTACAAGATGATACCTGTTGGTTCGTAGCAGTAGACTTCGATAAGAAAAGCTGGGAAGCGGATGCTTGCGCATTCTTAAGGATGAGTCATGAGGTCGGCGTGCCTGCTTCGCTTGAGCGTTCACGATCGGGTAACGGCGGCCACATCTGGATATTCCTTTCAAGTCCGGTCCAGGCGGCCCTGGCCCGGAAGCTTGCGAGCGCGGTCCTAACGCTTACGATGGAGCGGCGTTATTCGATGGGCCTCGATTCCTATGATCGCTTGTTTCCAAGCCAAGACACGATGCCCAAGGGCGGATTTGGAAATCTCATAGCCTTGCCCTTGCAGCACGGCCCTCGCGAAAACGGCAACAGCGTCTTCGTAGATGATCAGCTCCGGCCGTACGACGACCAGTGGGCGTTTCTTTCCTCGATCAAACGATTGGCCCAGGACGAAGCTCAAGCAATACTTCGCAAGGTATATCCAGCCGGCGACGTGATTAACATTAAACACAGCGCATCGGACTACGACGAAGCGAGTGATCCGTGGATCCTCCCGCCATCTGGCCGGAATGCTGTCAAGACCATAACCGAACCGCTGCCTCCAAACATATCAATCAACCTTGGGAACCTGATTTACGTCGAGAAGAAAGACTTACCTGATGCGTTTCTGGATCGCTTGATTCGGTTGGCTGCCTTTCAGAATCCGGAGTTTTACAAGACTCAAGCGATGCGCCTTTCGACCTTTGGCAAACCGCGGGTCATCGGATGTGCTGAGGATCTGCTTCAGCACATCGCTCTGCCTCGTGGGTTGCTGAAAGAGGTGCTAGATCTGTTTCACGGCAATCGCATCGCGGTTGACGTTACCGACCATCGGTTCGGCGGAGTGCCAATCGAGGTCGATTTCTACGGGGATCGCCGTGCGGGTCAGACAGAGGCGGCCAAGGCTCTCGCTGCTTTCGATGACGGAATCCTCTGCGCTCCGACAGCATTTGGCAAGACGGCCGTTGCCGCGCAACTGATTGCAATGCGAAAGACAAACACGCTGGTGCTGGTTCATCGGCGGCAGCTGATGGATCAGTGGCGAGAGCGACTGGCGCTGTTCCTCGGGCTCAGCATCAAGGACATAGGCCAGATTGGGAGTGGGAAGACTGCGCAAACCGGACGCCTCGATGTAGCAGTCATACAGAGCCTGATTCGAAAGGGCGAGGTAAAGGACTTAGTAGCCGAATACGGCCAGGTGATCGTAGACGAATGTCATCATGTCTCCGCCTTCTCATTCGAGCGAGTGCTGAGGAAGGTCAAGGCAAAGTACGTCGTCGGATTGACGGCGACTCCAGTTCGCAAAGACGGTCACCACCCAATCATCGTCATGCAGTGCGGTCCCATTCGCTTCAATGTGAGCAGTAAGAAGCAGGCCGCAGCATCAGCTTATCAATACGAGGTCATACCCAGGCTAACCGAATTCACAGTACCTGCTGAGTGGAATGGCATCGGCATTCAGGATATCTACACAGCGCTCGTACATGATGAGCGGCGTACAGACCTTATTGTTGCCGATGTGGTGGGCTCGATCGAAGACGGGCGATTTCCGCTCCTGCTTACGGAGCGTACGGACCACCTGCAACTCTTGCTTGAGAAGCTGGTGCGACGGGTGCCGAACGTCTTTGTGATGAAGGGCGGAATGGGTAAGAAACAACGCGATGCGGTGGCTGCGGAGATCGGTGCAGTTCCGCAAGACCAGCAACGAGTCATTCTCGCTACGGGACGTTACATTGGAGAAGGCTTCGATGACGCCCGGTTGGATACGCTCTTCCTCGCTATGCCCATCTCGTGGCGTGGAACTTTGCAGCAATACGTCGGGCGGCTTCATCGGCTTCATGAAAGCAAACACGTGGTTCGAGTGTACGACTACGTCGACGCTTGCGTCCCAGTGCTGAATCGCATGTACGAACGGCGTCTAAAAGCATACAAGGCTGTCGGCTACACTGTGACTCGACCGTCTGGCGATCAAGAGGCTCAGGCGGATCTGAGGTTCGCCACTATCGAGCGCATCGCAGTTAAGGCGGCTATTGCGTTTGAAGAAGCGCGGGGCTGCAGGGTTGAAAGTGTAGAGAGCGACACTCGTGGCTTTGATCTGATCTCGCGGCGGGCGGTCCCCGATACTTCACGAGAACCGGTCGAGACGCGGTTCATCGAGGTAAAAGGCCGAGCTGCGGTTGGTGAGATCGCGCTGACCGCTAACGAATACAAGACGGCCCAGCGTTTGGGTGACGACTACTGGCTATACGTCGTGTTCAACTGCGCGTCCCAACCTCAAGTAACCACCATTCAGAATCCTGCTCGCTTCGATTGGGAGCCGTTATCAAAGATTGATTGCTACCGCATCGCAGCGGAAACCGTCTTGAAGGATCACTCGAAGTATCTCCAGATCCCCGCGCACGCAGAGCATAAATCAAGATAAAATATGAGCAGCGAAATTCTGTAAGCAAACTCATGATCCAGACGCGGAATCAACTATGAAAACATTTCGGCAGCTTTCAGCACGCCCAGACATTCCGGTAACCGCGGCGTGGTATCTGTCTGACCTCGGTGAAGCTCGTGGCAAACAAGAACACTACGAAACCCTCGAACAGAGTTCACAGGGCTGGCATGAGGGCAAGCACGATCCCTGGCCGTACATTAACTACATTCTATACATTCTAAAGACGGCTTATCGCGAACTCGAGGGGCGGGTAGGTACTTTGTCAACTGCCCGCGGAGCTAAGAGTTCGCTGGTGCTTGACGCCATCGAGCGTTTGCCGGATAGCTTCAAGATGGTTGATCTTGAACGCGCTTCGCCCAACGTGACGCGGGATATGATTCGCGTGGTGCTGAACCGATTGAAGAAGGAAAGCAAAATTTATTGTGAGGGGCGTGGCGCAGCCGCAGTTTGGCGGAAAGGCGTAAGAAAGCGCTGAATTCAATTTGGTGGTAATAACTCACTAGTGGTAGTAATAAAGGTGGTAATACTTAGAATGACAAGATATAGCCCAGCTTTTCCAAACCCTTCCGAAAAGCCTGCTCGCGATTTGAGGGTACGACCAGATGGCGATCGCCGGCGCGCAGACAACACCCTTTCATAGCTTCCGCATTCGCGATGCGTTCGGCCAGCGCGGCGTCCGCACATTCGATTAGCTTCGCACCGCCCCGATCCTTGATCGCTCGGGCGCGTTCGGCGGCGTCACGAAAGAAACCGGCCACTGTGTCCGGCAACGGCTGATCGTCGCGCGCCTGAAGGAATTCAGCAAACGCTCGGACATCGTGGCCGGCTTCAATTGCTCTCAGTGTCCGGACTATGCTGAACAGCCACACGGTTTCCGCAGTACGATCCGCAAACAATTCAAGCATGATCAGCTCATCCGGTGAGAGTTCGCCGTTCACAGTCAGCCGCAAGCTGGGCATCACCGTAAACGAGGCTTTCAGCGTGATTGGTTTCGGAGAATATTCGCTCGCAGCACCCAGACAGTACGCGCCCAGCTTCGTCACTCTGAACCTTATGAGACCGTCGTAACGGCTGAAGAAGGCAAGATCGTCTGAGCCCCAAAGGTCCCGGAAATCATCACGCGCATCGACCGGCGAGTCATAAGCGACGTCGACTATTCCCAGGGTCGCCGCGTATTCAAACAGGAGGCAGAGGACATAACGGCCCTGGAGAATTTTCCAATCGTGAAATCCCTCAAAACCCAAACTGCCATAATGCGAATCTACGATGTAGAGTTCCCAGGGATTGCGCGAGACCTCGAAGTAGTAATCTGAAGCTCGCATGAAGCGAAAGAACTCGTCCACCTCGACCCATTCATCGACAGGACAACCGCGGAGAGCGCGGCTTATCGCTTCGCGTCTCGAAGACACTGAAGTCAAAGTCGCTCGTCCTTTTCCCTGCTGTCCTTTTATTACGTCGATGCGTCGCAGTTCATCGAATGCGCTAAACTTAATCCACTGCTTCCAGATGAGGCGTAGCGCGTCGTGCGCGGGCGCAGTTAATGCTTTCTCGCCGGCTTTTGTCAGCTTCAGGCGCGAGCCCTCCTTGACTGCAAGCTTCGACGCTTGCAGAAGCAACGGCCAGGCGAATGACCTGATAAGTCCGACCTGATCCTTGTCCTCTTCAAACATTGCGGAAGAATAAAAGTCTCCCCCAGAGAGCGCACTTTCGATAACCTTCATGGAAGCGGCAGTGGGGAATCCGGTCTTGTCACTGACGTGCAGCTTGCCTTCCCGAATTAGGCACAACAGAACCTTCAAATCGCGCTGAGCGCCCTTCTCCATTTCAAGGGTCGCCGCTCCGTCAGATTCACCTTGCTTGGCCGATTCGTGGTCAACCTCACTCATCGTGATGTTGATCTGCGCGGGAGCAGGTTCAGGCACGAACTCCCTCAGGCTGGCTGCAAGTTCGTCGGGCATTCCGTGTGGATGAAGCAACAGCCGCGCCAGCGTTGGTCCATTCTTGGAATTTACGTAGTAGTAGAATTGCTCCACACCGAGGGAAGGCAGTTGTCCATACTTCGCCTTGAAGCGAGTCTCATCAAATCTCAGGTTCGGCGAGTAGATGGTTTCGGCGACGGCTGCCTTTTGAATGTCATCGAGTCGAGACCATACCTCGCGTAACCGATAGCCCGTCAAATGTCCGGCGATCAGACTGATAAGCTGCGGCTTTCTAATGATCTTCTTGTCTGCGCCCAGAAGCCTGGCGAACCACCTCAGGTTCTCGGTCTTTTCTCGATCAAGCCCCTGCTTAACGGACATCCCGTAAACCGGTTTGTGCTGAAAGGTCATGCTGTTATTTTCTGCTTTCCTTTTAGTCACGCGAGCGCTCTGCGCACGGACATGCGGGCCACGTTCTCCGAAGGAGAAAAATTACAACTCTTGTCGGAGAGTCTCAAGTCAATACGTGCTAGCATCATGAACTCTTCCGAGAATGTCCAAGCTGATCAATAGAGCGCGACTGGATGAATTGATTGCCGAGGCAACCCTTGATTGCTACGGCGAGGAAGAGGAGCACACCGCTTTGCTTACCATAATTGAAGAGCATGTTGTCTGTCCTTTTCGCGCGAAGGTCATCGGTGCGACGGTTGAAGTCACTCGCTTCGAGTGGCCGAAGTTCGGTTACGGAATGCTGGCCGTGTGTCGCCGTAAAGGACGCGCATATCGCGTGGACATCAACTCCCTGGAATGGATTGAGCCATTTCCGGAAGGCTTTCAATGGATCGCAGCTTACCAGGCATGGCGCAAACGTAACGGTTAAGCGACGCGTACCGGCTAATCGGCAATGAGAGATCACTGGACAGACGTTGTCACATATATGACAACATCTGGGGAGACAATCGGCGGTTAAGGACCGTTTGAAAAGACTGAAGGAGATGTTGCGATGAAAAGCGAAAAGGTGGAAGTAGTGAGAGGAAGCGGGAATGTTTTTCGTGACCTCGGGCAGAAGAATGCCGATGCCGACCAGTTCAAGGCCATCCTGGCCTCCGAGATCATCAAGGCGCTCGACCGTGAAGGGCTAAGCGTCCGGGGTGCGCAGGGACGCACCGGGATTGCGGCAGCGGACTTCTCGCGCATCCGCAATGCCGACCTCGGTCGGTTCACAGTCGATCGCCTGATGTCGATTATCAATCGGCTCGGGTCACGAGTGGAAGTGAAGATCAAAGTGCGACGAGCTGAAACGGTCGAACGCGGCATGCCTGCGTAGAAGGTTAATTAGCCTCCGCCTCCCCATGCGGGAAATTTGGCAGACTTTTGGCAGACCACGCTTACGCTTTGATCAATTTATGCAATCGGGATGTGACTTCTCGAGCCGTCGCAGTTAATATTTATGGCCTTAGTAATGATTACGTGCTACGCAATTTGACCTGAGACGGCGTTGACACGGTAGGGGTCTGGGGTTCAAATCCCCACGCGCCTACCATTTTCATATCCGGGTATTTCAAGAATTTAACCTGCCTCATATCTAGGAGACCGGCCGCCTAATAGCCGCGAACTTGTTGCGCATAACTTAGCCTGTTCTCAAGAGCGACACCCCTTCGCCGCCGCTGAAGATCCCCGCCACGCACCCAGTCATAAGCGTCGCAAGAGTCGCAGCCAGCAAGGCTCGTAAGCCGAGGCTGGCGAGGTCGTCGCGCCGTGAGGGAGCAAGTGCCGCTGTGCCCCCTACAAAGATTGCCATCGCTGCCACGTGTGCGAATCCGCAAAGCGCGTAACTCATAATCACCACGGTCCGAGGATCGGTGATCTGTCCGCTTGAGATTAACTGTGCGAGATGGTTGTACGAGAAGACCTCGGTTAGGATGACTCGCTCGCCCAACAAGCGAGCGGCTATCGGTACATCGCTCGTTTGCAGTCCAAGCAGAAAGGCGCAGGGGTAGAATAACCAGCTCAAGATTCTCACAAACGAAAGCGGTTCGCTCATTCCCAACCACGAACTGCCAGCGCCGAGTAGTTTGTCAACCAGTGCGACCAAGCCCAGGATTGCGATGAGTAGTGCCGAGATCCCCGCGGCCAGTTTCAGCCCATCCATCGCTCCCTGAATAATTGCGCTTATCAGATTTTTCGACCGGGTCGACTCGTCTTCGGGAGGAACGCCTGCCAGTGTCTCCGGCGTTTCGGTTTCAGGAACAAGCAGTTTGGCTACAACGACGGAAGCGGGAATCGCCAGGACAGAAGCCGAGAGCAGGTGTCCTGCTATCTCTGGAAACATCCCGGTCAGAAAAGCGACATAGATTCCAAGCGTACTTGATGCGACCGTTGCCATGCCGGTAGTCAACACCACCAACAACTCCGAGCGCGTCATTTTTTCCAAATAGGGTCGGACCACAAGTGCCGATTCAATTCCGACAAAGATGTTTGCCGCTCCACAAAGTGATTCCGCGCCGCTGATTTTCATCGTTCGGTGGAAGAGCCTGGCGAATAGCCGCACAAATACCTGCAACACGCGCAGGTAATACAGCAGCGAGGTGAACGCGGCAAAGAAGATTACGACCGGAAGAACTTGAAAGATTAGAATGAATCCGATCGAGCCCGACTCTCCGGGGCTTGCCGCAAGTGGTCCGAACAAGAACACAGAACCGCTCTTCGACGCGTTGAGTAAGACCAGCACCGCGTCGTTCAGCCAGAGGAAAATTCGATGCGAAACAGGTAGGCGAAAAATGATCAGGCCCATCAGAAGTTGCAAGGAGACTCCCCACGCGATCGTTTTCCAGGCAATCTTTCGCCGATTAGTGGATAGCAACCAGGCTATACCTGCGAAGACTATGAAGCCTGCGACTGATATCGCGTGATGAATCATATCTTTTCATCCTCTATTCCGTTTTATTTGCGAGGTAAGATTACGAGATGAAAGACGCGAGACGCAAATCGTGAATAAGTCAAATCAACCAATAACCTTTCCGAATGACCCCCGTCGTGACCGGCGGTGAAGCCGCAAATTGGAAACGGAAAGGTGATCCATCCCGAGCGCTGTTTGAAATGCCAGTATGGAACCTCACGGCCGCACTATTATCTTGTAACAGCTGAACGAACTGTTGTAGCTCGACCAGATTAAGATCTGAAATGGCCCAGTAGTTCATGCCTGACTTGGTCCAGTGAATCAGATTGTAGCCCTGGCGGACGAGAGCCCTTCCCGAAGCGTCTGACGCTCCGGCTGACGGCCAGACATACACGTTGATGTAATGCTGTCGGTGTTGATAGACCAGAGCCGCGACGGGCCGGTTGCCGATGTAATCAAGTCGCCCGCCTACCAGGCTGAATCCGGCCGAAGCCAAATCTCTTACTGGCGGTGAAAAATCGAGCCGGCCGTCAAACCATGGCTTGACGGTGTGCTGGTCCGACGATGGCACGTCGGTCAAGTGCTTCTCCATCAGCGAGCGCACATGGCTGGAAACGATCTCCAGCGCCATCAGATCGCTTGTTGACGGGCGACCGAGGAGCGCAAGCCCACTCCACGCGACGATAACAGCACGGCAAACGACACCGCCGGAATTATCCAACGCCAGGAAAGACGCAACGATCGATTCGTCACTTCGCTTTCGTCTCGTACGGCAGAGCGTACCCGATTTCGCAAAGCCGTAGTCGGCTCAAAGCGCAGAGCGGTGTCGCTGACCGCGAAATGCAAACTGCGAAGCTCGTTGTTAAGTCTGGGCGCACGTCTGGCAGTCATGCAGATGACTTTCAATGTCCAGGCTTCTGACGAGATCCAACTCACCGTCGAGATACGCGTGAATCAGCTTGTGAGCAAGTTGGGATTTCCCGCGCCGCATTTCACAGCAACTGCTGATGGTTGGTTCGAGATCATTGGCGGAATCCTATTGCTCTCGGGGTTCCTGACGCGCCTGATCGCTGTGCCATTCATTATCGAGATGCTGGTGGCGATGGCATCGACGAAGATTCCACTATACCTGGGAACCTCGCCGCTCCCGCTGCCGCCCGTCCCACCACAGGTGGGTTTCTGGGCCGTGCTGCACGAGATACGCTCGGAGTACGCGCAATTTATCACCTGTGCTTTTCTGTTGTCGGTCGGACCGGGCCGGTGGTCTGTTGATGCACTTCTCGCGAGAAGACGCGGAGCCTCGCAACATTAGTTGCTCACAGACTCACTGAATGGAGGATCGGGTCTGGGGTTCAAATCCCCACGCGCCTAATTTTTTCAAAGCCTTCAAAAATTTAGCTGCGTCAGATAGAACGCAAGCTTCCTGCGGTTTTTTCCCTTTGGCAGAGCCCGTCCTGAGCGCCGACCCTCCGGCCGGTTGACTCGTGCGCAGAAGACAGTTAGAACAAGCGTCTGAATAGAATGGGGCAAGTTACTGACTTCGGCGGCCTGGCCGTCCAGCCAAGGTAATAGGATAATTTTCTGATCGCTCTTGTTCATCACCACCACTGACACGCAGTTTCCGGTAGTTCAGTCTGATGTCCGATAAGCTTTAGCTTGTCGCAGCTCCACGACAAACTAAAAGTTTATCGGACACTTTCGACGAAACTGAACCAGTACCCAGTTTCGAGGTTCGTACCCGGAGATTTTAACCATGCAGAATAAAGTTGGGTTGCTCCTGGCAATACTCTTCATCCTTAGCACTACAGGTCAGGCCCAGCAGCAGCCTTTCCTAATCACTAATATCGAAGGTCGTCACACGATAGACCTTAACGGACCGTGGCAAACTATCATCGACCCTTACGAAACAGGTTATTACGATTACCGCTACCAGCCGAGCAACAATGGTTACTTCAAAAACGCCAAGCCTAAAAGCCCCAGCGACTTGATCGAATATGATTTCGACACTTCAGCGCAGCTGAACGTGCCTGGCGACTGGAACTCGCAGGATCTAAAGTTGCTCTTCTATGAGGGGACGATCTGGTACAAGAAATCTTTTCATTATCAAAAGAAGGATCGCACTCGCCTGTTTGCCTATTTCGGGGCGGCGAATTACCTGGCCGACGTATACTTAAACGGCCAGAAGCTTGGACGTCATGAGGGCGGTTTCACCCCGTTCAACTTTGAGATCACAAACTTCGTCCGCGAAAAAGATAACTTTCTGATCGTCAAGGTGGATAACAAGCGCCGGCGTGATGCCGTACCGACGCTTAATACCGACTGGTGGAACTACGGCGGGTTGACGCGCGATGTGAATCTCGTCGAGGTACCGGAGACTTTCATCGAGGACTACTTCCTGCAACTGAAGAAAGGCTCGGCGGATGAAATTGCGGGTTGGGTCAAACTTAACAATGCGAACGGTGGTAAAGCTGTCACCATCGAAATACCGGAAGCCGATGTCCGGCAGTCAGTCACGACCGATGCCAATGGTTACGCACCTGTCAGTCTTAAAGCCGGTCTGAATCTTTGGTCACCTGAGAATCCAAAACTCTACATAGTCAAAGTCTCGACCGACACCGATTCCGTCAGCGACCGGATCGGGTTCCGCGAGCTCGAGACCCGAGGGACTGAGATCCTCTTAAACGGCAAGCCGATCTTTTTGCGCGGCATTTGTATGCATGAGGAGTCACCCCTGCGCGGCGGGCGCGCCTTTAGCAAAGACGACGCACGAATGCTTTTGAGCTGGGCAAAAGAGTTAGGCAGCAATTTCGTTCGCCTTGCCCACTATCCGCATAACGAATACATGACCAGGTTGGCGGACGAAATGGGCATCATGGTCTGGTCTGAGATTCCCGTCTATTGGACTGTTCTCTGGGATAACCCCGAAACCTTCGGCAATGCTCGGAACCAACTCGAGGAAAACATCACTCGAGACAAGAATAAGGCGTCAGTGATCCTATGGTCTGTGGCGAACGAGACTCCGGTCGGTGCAGCGCGTAATAAGTTCCTCCGAGGCTTGATCGATCACGCGCGCAAGTTAGACCCGACGCGCTTGCTGACGGCTGCCAACGAGCGCCATTATGCGGACCCCAACACGCAAGTGATTGATGATCCCCTGGGCCAATATCTCGACGTGCTCGGCTGCAACGAATATGTCGGCTGGTACGATGGGCTGCCGGAGAAAGCTGACCACCTGCAATGGAAAATAACCTACAACAAACCGCTAATCATCAGCGAATTCGGCGGCGACGCTCTTTTCGGGTACCACGGCGAAGCGACCGTAAGGTGGACCGAAGAGTATCAGAAGAATTTGTACGAGCATCAACTCGGGATGTTAAAGAAGATTCCCTCTCTGCGCGGCATGACTCCGTGGATCCTGACTGATTTTCGCTCGCCGAGAAGACCCCTGCCGCGCATCCAGGATTTCTACAATCGTAAAGGATTGATCTCAAGTCGCGGTGAAAGGAAGCAGGCTTTTTACGTTTTGCAGAACTTTTACCGCCAGTTGATGAAAGAGGGGAAGTGACTCGCGCTCTTCTAGCGCGCCGGCACACGAAAGCGAAAGAGCCTTAGCCTATTGTTCATTGCCAGGCCTAAGTGAACAGCCTCTCCGACTAAAGTCGAGAATAGGCGCGTGCTTGGAACGAGACGCGCGTTTTTCAGTCCCGGCTGAACCTGCCTGATGCGATGAGTACCCTGATGCTGCTTCACAGGATCACAAGAAAATATTGCAACAAGAAACCATCAAGTACCCTCCGGTCAGCCCTGATCTCTCAGGCAGTTGGACGAGACTCTTGCGCGTCTTCGGGCCCGGAGCAATCATCGCCTCGGTGACGGTCGGCACGGGGGAGACCATCTTTGCGCCGCGCGTCGGCGCTGTGTTCGGCTACGCGATGCTCTGGGTGCTTCTCGCCGCGGTCGTTTTCAAGGCTGTGCAAGTTTACTCCGGCGCCAGATACATCGTGCTGACAGGGGAGCACCCGTTGCGCGCATGGTCGCGTATCCCAGGGCCGCGCGCGTGGGTGGCCAAGCTCCTCGGCGTTGTCTCCGTCATGGCTTTCCCGATGTGGGTTGCCGCTCTGTCGGATGCTCTCGGAAGCCTCTGCATCTGGATTACAGGTATTGGGAAAACGTCGAGTTGGGGACGGCCACTGTGGGCGACCGCGATCATCCTCGCGGCGACGACGTTAAGTCTGATTCAGACTTACAACATCGTCGAGCGAATTTCGACTTTGATTCTTGCTCTGAAAGTAGGTCTCATCCTGATCGCAATCCTGGTAGTAAAACCAGACTGGGCCGCCGCGCTGTGGGGTGTGTTGGTGCCGCATATCCCGGCTTACGAGCCGTGGGTGATTGCGAAATACCCCGACTTTATGGGACGGACGGTTTTTTTTGAGATGGCCGTGCTGTTGGGAGCAGTCGGCGGCGGCGTGCAGGACTATCTCGGTTATGTAGGTTTCCTTCGTGAGAAGAATTGGGGAGCATCCGGACAAGCGAGCGACGGCCCGAGGAGGCTCAGTCACGACCCTGGTGTCGTCGCGCGCGGTTTGAGCTGGCTGCGAGCGCCGGCGCTCGATGCGACGATTTCATTCGGCAGTGTTTTACTGATAACGACATGTTTCATGATTCTCGGGGCAGCTGTACTTCACCCGCGAGGGCTGGTGCCGACCGACGCCGACCTTTATAGCCAGCAATCACAGTTCCTCGGTCTCATCCATCCGCAATTGATCAGCGTCTATAAAGCGGGCGTGTTCTTCGCTATCTTCGGTGCGATCTACGGCATGCTACCCGTGTACGCGCGCACTACCTACGAGATATCGATGGCCATCTGGCCCAAACGAAGCTGGAGTCTTGACAGATTGCGCTTGCCAGTCATCCTTTACAGCGCGGTGGGCGGACTGCTGCTCCTCTGGACGGGCTTTAAGACGGTCGTCATCGCCGGCATTGTAGCGCCTTTTGCCGGGGTCTTGGGGTGCGGCCTGTGGTGTCTGGCGATGGTCTGGGTCGATTGGAAACAGTTGCCGTCCGTCTACCGGATGAG
Source organism: Pyrinomonadaceae bacterium (assembly GCA_050748205.1). Classification (GTDB taxonomy): domain Bacteria; phylum Acidobacteriota; class Blastocatellia; order Pyrinomonadales; family Pyrinomonadaceae; genus PSRF01. The sequence goes on from JBOGOU010000203.1 coordinate 15,364, forward strand.
CAAATGGCTGTTGACGTTGACCGTGATCGCCGGAATCACGATGACTGCGGTTGGATGCTACGTGACGATGCTAACGTGGTGGCGCTAAGAAACGGATACGACGGATTCATTCGCTCGCGTGATGATCTAATTATTAAGCCAAAGGAAAAGCCGATGCAAAGACTTTGTTCGATTGCTGCCTTGATTGTCTCGACCGCATTCGCTGCTTCCGCGCAGGTTCCCCCAACTTCCCATCGGTCGTCGGCCGAGGTCGAGCGACGGGCCGATTCCATCCTTAAACAGATGACGCTCGAGGAAAAACTGGACCTGCTTGGAGGCGTCGACGGCTTTTTCATTCGCGAAGTTCCCCGTCTTAACTTGCCGCGACTGAAGATGGCCGACGGACCGCTCGGCGTCCGCAACTTTGGACCAGCTACTTCCTTTGCCGGAGGCGTTGGGCTGACCGCTACATGGAATCCGACGCTTGCAGAACTTGTAGGGATCGAGCTCGGACGTGACTCTCGCGCCAAAGGCGTACACTTCCTCCTTGCGCCCGGTGTCAACATCTATCGTGCTCCAATGAACGGCCGAAACTTTGAGTACTTCGGCGAAGACCCCTTCCTCGCCTCGCGCATTGCGGTCAGTTACATCAAGGGCGTGCAGAGCCAGGGAGTCAGCGCGACGATCAAGCATTTCCTGGGAAACAACTCTGAGTTCGATCGGCACAATACGGACTCAATCATTGACGAGCGGACTCTGCGCGAGATCTATCTGCCCGCCTTCGAGGCCGCTGTGAAAGAAGCCCACGTCGGGGCCGTCATGAGCTCGTACAACTTGACCAACGGACTACACATGTCCCAGAACAAATACCTTCTAACCGACTTGCTGAAGAGGGAATGGGGCTTCGACGGACTGATCATGTCCGACTGGTCTGGAACGTATGACGGTGTCGAGGCAACAAACGCGGGTCAGGATCTCGAAATGCCTTCGGGCTTACACATGAACCAGCAGATCCTCAAGCCCGCTATTGAGCAGGGCAAAGTCTTCGGTGCCACTATTGACGACAAGGTGCGTCGCATCCTGAGAACGGCCCTGCGTTTTGGCTGGCTCGATCGTAATCAGACCGCGTTGTCCATTCCCCGATATAACTCGCAAGGCCGCCACGTGGCGCTCAACTCCGCGCGCGAGGGCATCACGCTACTGAAGAACGACGGTGGTCTGTTGCCGCTGGATAAGAGCAAGATCAAATCCATACTGATTACTGGTCCTGGTGCCTTCCCGGCAGTTCACGTTGGCGGCGGAAGCGCCGACGTGCAGCCCTTCGCGGCCATCAGTTATCTGGAGGGCCTGGCCAACTATGCAGGCAAGGATCCGGGCAGTCTGTTTCAGGTGTATTACGACCGTGGCTTGCTCTCGTACAGCGATTTGGCCAACGCGACCAATTTCACGACGTCTCAGACTAACGGGCAACCGGGACTGACGGCGGAGTACTTCAACAACTCAGACCTAAAAGGGACTCCCGTGATAACCCGCACCGAACAGCATGTCGACTACGGGACCGCGGCGCGCTTGCTGTTCCCTGAGCAGACGCTCTCGTCACGTTGGACCGGTTATTACACCCCGCAAGATTCAGGCTCCTACGACGTCTTCGTGCAAACGCACAGAGAACGCGGCGGCTCTTATCGCCTTTACGTTGATGACAAACTCGTCCTGGACAACTGGACAAGACTTACCGCGCTTACTGACTATCGCACGCTTCGCCTCGAGCCTAAGCCGCACAAGATTGTATTGGAGCAAACTGGACGCGGGGACAGACGGGCTGCGCGCCTCAGGATGGGAGTTGTCCGCGCTGGGCAATTTGTTAGCAGCAACGCCAAAGAACTTGCTGCGAGCAGCGACGTGGTGGTGGTAGCCGCAGGTTTCGACTCCGAGTCAGAAGCTGAAAGCGCGGACAGGACATTTCGCCTGCCTCTTGGTCAAGACGAGTTGATTCAGGAAATGGCCGCGGCCAACAAGAACACGATCGTTGTCATGACGTCGGGCGGCAGTGTGGATATGAATGCCTGGCTTGACCGGGTTCCGGCGCTGGTCCAGGCGTGGTATCCGGGGCAGGAGGGCGGCACGGCGCTGGCCGAAATTCTGTTCGGTGATGTGAATCCTTCTGGCCGCTTGCCGGTCACCTTCGAGCGCCGCTGGGAGGATAACCCGGTCCACGACAGCTACTATCCTGAGGCGGGCACAAAACGCGTCGTGTATAAAGAAGGAATATTCGTTGGTTATCGTGGTTACGAGCACAATCGCACGAAGCCACTGTTCCCATTTGGGTTTGGACTCTCGTACACAACCTTCACGTACAGCAACTTGTCTATTAAGCAAGTGTCGAATAGCGAACCAGGTCCGCGCTATGAGGTTTCGTTCGACGTTAAGAACACAGGGAAACGCGAGGGCGCCGACGTGGCCCAAGTGTATGTTAGCGCCACGCAAACGAAAGTTCCGCGGCCGGCGAAGGAGTTGAAAGGATTTTTCAAAGTGAGCCTTCGTCCCGGCGAGACAACGAAGGTATCGATCATCCTCGACAGCCGCGCTCTGTCCTATTATGACGTCAACGCAAAACAATGGCGCGCGGAGCCAGGCGATTTCAAAGTGCTCGTAGGCCGCTCGTCCGAGCAGATTGAACTGCGTGGCAAGCTCGCACTCGCAACGTCTGCGCGGGGAACCAGCAAGTGAGTCCTCTAAGAGAGGTAGATCAACAACGAGCAGTTGCGAAGAGGGAACTCCTTACACTAACAAATTCTCGATCTTCACCGGCAGTTCCCGCACGCGAACTCCGGTTGCGTGGTGGACCGCCGCTGTGATAGCGGCGGCGATGCCGGCCAATCCGATCTCGCCGATCCCGCGTGCGCCAACTTCGTTAATCTCCTTGTCGGGGAAATCGAGGAAATGCACGTCGATCGGCGGCACATCGGCGTTGACTGCCATTACGTAGTCGGCCAGGTTGCTGTTGATGGGCGCGCCGTTCTGCGGGTCGTAAGACGTGTGCTCGAACAGCGCCATGCCGATTCCCATCACGACCGCGCCCTGGATCTGGTTTCGACCAGCGAGGGGATTGATGATCCGTCCCGCATCGATGACCGTCACGGCGCGGCTGACCCGCAGGCGCGCGATTTCCGGCTGCCAAGTGACCTCGACGAAGTGACAACCGAATGAGTGTGTCGAGAACTTCGGCTTGGGATTACCAAATGTCGCTTCGGACTTGCCGCTGCCGGTGATCATGCCAAGGTTGGCGTGCCGGAGCATCTCCGCGAAAGGTACACTCTTCGCAGGACCGTCAGCCTTCACGAAGATCAGCCCGTTATCAAAGGCCAGATCATCGGCCTTGCGATTCTCAAACGGAGATCCAGGCGTTGCCGTCGAAATCATCATGAGTGACGCGATCGCGTTGTCGGCCGCTGCGAATACGGCTGGGACCACTGACGCAGTGGCCATCGAGCCGCCCGAGAGCGGGCCTTCCGGAAGCGACGTATCGCCGAGTGCGACTTCGATCTTTTCGAGCGGCACCCCGGTCTTGTGCGACGCAAGCTGCGCGAGATTCGTGTACGTGCCGGTGCCGATGTCCTGCGTAGCGCAGGCGACTTGGGC
>JBOGOU010000204.1:0-13762 GCA_050748205.1 Pyrinomonadaceae bacterium
AGGTACCAGAGTGCTCTGGGCGTAGCGGTAGTCAAAGAATTTCTTTGAGTATTTCAAAGGAGCGCCGCCTGGGTTTGGCTCCTCATAGTCGAGCCATAAGACGTGGAGTGTCTTGGCGCTTATGTAAAAACGGGTCGTGCGCTTTTCTTTATCAGTCAGATCCAACACATAAAGGTCGAGGCCCTTCTGTTTCTCCTTGCCTATCAGGTTCAGAGTGGCGCCATTCTCTTTGTAACGCAGTAATGCTTCGATGCTGTGCCTATGCTGTGAAAGGAACGCCGCTGCAGCATCTTGCCGTGGAGTGAACGCTGCTCCGTTGATGAGTCCAAACAAACGACCCTCACCGAAGATCAACGAATACTCCATAGTTGGCATTTTCTGGTCGAGTCTGATCTTGTCCTTTTCTGCATTCTCACCGCGAACAAAACGACGCTCATAGGTCGCCTCTTCAGTCTTTCCCTCAGTGGTAAAGCGGGTTATGCGACCACGTTCAACTCCATTACGCCTTATCTGAGCAAGCACTGGACGTGAGCCGTAAATGAAGATCGTCGACTCGGCGAGTTGTTCCGCGGTGAAGCTCTTTTGGTTCTTGTCAACTTTCTGGACTTTTTCTTTGGGCGGGTTTTGTTGAGCCTTTTGGTTATCTGCCGCGGCGGTATTAGTTTGACTGCTCTGATCCGCGGAGGCTGCACCACCGAAGGCTATTGCCAGGCACGTGACGGCGCCAGATAAAACACAGAAAACTGTCAGGGCTAGAAAACGTTGGAGCAAGAATTTAGCTCTCCTTCTTCGAGTTTGATTGTCTGTGGGCGGGCGAAACGGGAGAAAACCGGCCACACGGCCGCGGATTTTAACACACGCCCTGCCAAACACGTTCCAGTCCCGGCTCTAGCATCGTCCTCCAATGAGCTGTTAGAGCCAGGATCTTACGGGATGCGCCGCACCCGTTTGAGCGCCGCATTGGTTAGGCCTGTTGATTGATGCTACTTTTCCGAACACTAGATGCCTGCGTTGCCATGCCACTGTTCAGTTGTCCTCTCTGAATTTGACAACCAGGGCTTTAAGGGCGTATTTTGCGTAGTTTTCCACGTACCCGAGATAACTGACTGTGTGTCACGGGTCATTGACTAAGACTACATCTTTGTTCCCAACCATCGCACTTCCGTCTTAATGAAAGGATACTGAGACCATGAATCGAGTAGGTATTTTAGTTGGCCGGGAAAAGACATTCCCAGATGCCTTAATTAACGCCATAAACGAGCGCGGCAAAGGAGAAACCGTTGCCGAATTTATTAGGCTGGGTGGAATCCGCCACGATGCGCCTCCCCGCTACGATCTGGTCGTCGATCGCATTTCGCACGAAGTTCCCTTCTATCGCGCAACATTGAAACGCATGGCGCTGGAAGGTACCGTCATTATCAATAATCCTTTTTGGTGGTCAGCCGATGACAAGTTCTTCAATTACTCATTGGCTCCCAAGCTTGGCGTGGCGGTCCCAAAAACGGTCCTTCTACCTCAGAAGGATTACATACCCGGAATCGTGAGTGAGAGTTTGCGCAACCTTGAGTTTCCTCTCGACTGGGAGGGCATCATTGACTACGTTGGACTGCCAGCCATTATGAAGCCGTTTGACGGAGGCGGCTGGAAAAATGTCTCGCGTGTAAATTCTCTCGAGGAGCTGTGGGCGGAGTATAACGTCACAGGCACGCTGTGCATGACTTTGCAGGAGTTCATCGACTTTGATCAGTTTGTGCGCTGTTACTGCGTCGGACAGCAAGAAGTGATGATTATGGCCTACGATCCGCGTAAGCCTTACCTCTCGGGAGAGCAATACGTTCACGATCCCAACTATCTCACGCCAAAGTTGGCGGAACGCGTGGCGAATGACGTGCGGACGCTCTGCACCGCGCTTGGCTACGACCTTAATACGGTTGAGTTTGCAATCAAAGACGGGATTCCCTACGCCATCGACTTCATGAACCCCGCGCCGGATGCGGAACTCGCGTCGGTGGGCGAGTTTTACCACAATTGGATCGTTCAGACGATGACCAATTTCATTTTCAGGACACTGGCTGAACCGCGCGAGCGCCCGCGCTATCGCTGGGACGCTATGCTCAATCCTGAGCCGACTCGAACGTCTGCCGTGGCGTCACTCGCTGAACAACAAAGCCGCACAATAACGCCTGGACCAGTTGAGTCGGGCGAGGAAAACAAAGCGAGAGCCGCGACAGCTGCGCCTGAAAAGAAAGGGACCGGTGGCCCAGACGGCAATGCTGAGGCGGCGCCGCGCACCTCTCGAAGGGCCAAGACGGAAACCACGACTAAGGCCGTGTCCCGAAAGAACGAAAAGGCTCCTACATCTTCGCGATCAAAGACGACACTGTAATTTGCATCGTCTAGTCAGCGGCAAAAGGCAGGACCTTAAGGCTCCTGCCTTTTCTCATTGACCCTGAAACTGTAAGCGGGAAAATGTAGGGCGGTTATTCTACTGGCCGAGGTTTGCGGCGCTCTGAAAAGAACTTGATCGCGAAGAGGCTCGACAGCCACGCTACCAGCGATGACGAAGCCAGGGCCCAACCGATTCCCGCAACTGTGGGATCGGCGAAAGGGCCAATCAGGGCTACGAGTATGCTCGCGTTGGTCACGCGGGCAGCAAGACGCCGGACGCGAGTCAGAGTCTGTAGCCAATTAATCCTGCTTAACTCCGCTGACAGGTAATCGTCATCGTCGTTAAGACGGAAGTAGTAGTCAGCTTCTCGCCGCGCGTATATTACCAACGCCTTTTCGGAAGCCGCCTGGGCAGCGTCGCGGTATTGGTGAATCACATGCGCCAGCTTGCCATTTCGTAAAGCTACATCTGCAAGACCTATTCGCGCTCTAAAATTCCGCGGCTCCAGGTCGATAGCTCTCTGAAAACTTCGTTCTGCGCGTCCCGCTTCGTTGCATTCCAAAAAGCCTTCACCAATCAACGCCAGCAGACTCGAATCCTCATCTGCTCGCATCGAGGAAAGGCGGAGCGCGGCGCGCGCTCGCGAGAGTAAACTCGCGTCTCCCTTGGCGCTGGCCTGCGAACGAAGCAGCCGGGCAAAGTCGTATAGCAACCAAGCATCCCGCGGCAGAACATTCAGTGCACGCCGGAAAGCCTCACCAGCCTCTCGCAGCCGGCCTGCTATTCGGAGTTTGTTCCCCAACTGCCTTAGCATCACCGCTCGTTCTACATCACTAGCAGCAATTTCCGCGGGTTCGGCCTCCGCGTCAGAAACCTCTTTCTTCCCGCCGAGCTTAAAATCGGATGTCGCATTGTCTAAAACAACAGACGAGGCAAGTTGGAGCGCCTGAACTTCCCGGCTTAGAGACTTTGGGTCGCAAAGATAGTCCCGCAGTTCACGAGTTCTAAGGTCGATCTTGTCGTCGTGAATGAGCGGGAACAAGCGCTGTACCATTTCGCGATAACTGCGACCACCCGAAGCAAAAACAAAACCGGTACCACGACCGACAATTTGGCTTCGATAGCGGTAGCGCACCCGACCGCCACGCCGCAGCGTGCGCACGGCATTAGTGTCGACTCGCTCAAAATCCGAAACGCTGAGTTTTTGGCTCCGGCCAGAAAAGAGCCGGAGTACGAACGGCACCACACCACGACGAATCAGGAACTCTCCATCAAACGCAATCTTGTCAGTGATGGCCAACACTGGTATCACGGCCCAGGCCAGTAACACCGCCGCAAGTGCCCACCCAGCCCTCTCAGATCGCAATAGCAAGGCCGCCGCAAACGTGAGCACGCTTGAGACGGCAAGATAGGCTCCAGGAGAGACGCGAACGCTTGCGATGAATGTTTTCCTACGAGGTCGCGAACGCTCTTTGGCAACATCGGCGAGCGATTTCATGGCATCGATTTGCTTTGTCTCGTCCATCCGACCTTCTCACTTTGCGTCTTCTACAGGGCAATCAAGCGGCACCTCGAGGGAGAAACTACCCCGTGCGCTTCCGGGTTGAGTGTAACGTAAGTCAGCAAATTGCACGAGTGTTCCTGTAACACAGTCAACACCGGCTGTTCTGAAGACTGGAAAGCGAGCAAACCCCAAGAAAATTTGAGCTCGACGATCCCTCGATGCTCGCTTTACGGCGGCTGACGTTGAGGTGTCGGCTCGTTCATAACGCACCGGGCCCTCCACGGCGCTCTGGCGAATTCCCAACAATAGCTCAAATCTGTAGGCAGCCTGCTCGGTCTCCACAACGCAGGTCCACTGAAGTGGATTGGCCAGTGTTGGCATAGCGGCAACGTCGGTAACGCTCTCACCGTTTTGACTGGCGATAGCCTGGGCTTGGATCCGGGCCTGGCTGATCGCAAACTGGTGAATAGTCGCCAAACTTCCGCAGTACAGAACGACAAGAGCGAATGCGGCGACCGCGATCTTATTTCCGAACCGTTGTGCGACTCTTAGTTTGAATAGAAGCACGCAAGTTGTAATGGCAACCAGCCAGCAAACTCTAATCAACAGCTGGTTCTCGAAGCCGCGCTGCGCAGGAACAGCGATGACCAGGGCGGTCAGAATCGAGGCAACCACCAGCCAAATAACAACCTGCAGTTTTGTTTTTGCAGTCAGCAGGAAGCACGCTCCACCCAACACGAGCCAGAAAACGGAGTCGATAATAAAAACGAAGTCACCGTAAAACCATCGCGAGCTCCACGGCAGTAGCGGCCGGATTCCGTAGTTATTGGTCCAGTCAAGCAGGGGATGCGTTGCGCCGACAATGAGCGAAACTACGAGTAGATTCTTAAGCTTAATTGCCGGCCTGCGGCCGCGCAGTTTGGCAACAAGTCGTTCAAGTAAAGAAAACACCAGGGGAACAATGATCCCAAGGGTGAGAGTGCCTACAATTGAATGCGTGATGCCCCGATGATGCTCGAGAAACGTCCAGCGGTCTCCAAACATAAGCACAACGAGGTCAGAATCGGGCGCATTTGCCGCCAAAACACTGACCAAGGTCGCGTGAGGTGACAACTTTTCTAATCCAGCTTTCGACGCAGCCAGCCCGACCAGGGAATGGGTAAGGTTATCCATGCGTGGATTGTGGATTCTTGCTTAGCGGCTGACGATTGGGATTGGGTTCCAGCCTTCCATGTGAACCAAACTATTCAACTAGATTCGCTGGTTAGAAAGGACCGGCGCCCGGAGCTTCAGGCGGAAGTTGTGCGTAACGGTCCGGATCTAGCTTTTGCAGTTGCTGCGCAGCTTCCCGGGCGGCCTCCGATTGAGGAAGATTCGTTCCATCAGCACTCCTTGCTTTTCGGGCAGTGTCAACTATCTGGAAAAGGATATCCGCGGCCTCCTTTTTCTTGCCCTGTTTCTCGTAGACCATTGCCAGCCGGAGATTGGCTGTCTCAGGCGTGACAACTAGATTGTTCTGGCCGGCAAGCTGGCTGTAAAGCTGAGCCGCCTCGTCAAACTTACCATCAGCTTCCTTAGCTTGAGCCAGAGCGAATTTCGCAAGTGTGGCCACGTCTGTAAGACTGCTTTTGGTCAGTTCAGTTAATTCGTTGATACCCTTCTCACGGTCAACAGACAAGAGGTTCACGGCGATAAAGTATCGCGCTTCCGTGCGGTAGGGATCGCCATACTTCGCGGCGACTTTTTCAAACTCCTCAATGGCTTTTCGGGCGCGATCCTGTTCACTCGCAAAGTTGGTGGAACCCGGATCCGCCCCCGGAACCGAAGAAACGGGTGTGGTAGCAACCGTGATGGCCCTTCCCAGCGCCCGGCGAGCCTCATCCGCCTTTCGCCGGCTCCACACAAACCAAACCCCGACAAGCGCGGCAATCAGGATAACCCCGACTATTCCATAAAGAATCGAGCGCCCACGTCCCTCGAGCACGTTGCCGAGACGATCAAAAAGCCCAATAGTCGTGTCGCGAAATCGGTCATGTTGTAGTTCGCGCGCGCGCTTCTTTTTGTAACGGGCCACGTGTTTCCTTCTCGCAAGTCCCTATGGTGAACTGCGTTCTTCTAAGTGTATGATAAGCGAAACAAGCACTCTAATGGGCGCTACGAAATCTTGTCAAGCCGGCAAATCTCCAATATTTCGCTGCGACGCTTGTCTGAGGAAACCTCATCGGGAGTTCACCGGGGCGAGGCCCTCCCCGCTCAGACGCGGAGAGGTCAGGTCGCATCCAATCAGGGGGTTGATAAGGAGCGTGAGAGTTTCCTGGGAACAATTTGGCTGGCGCCGGTGTCTAACCGTTCACCTGTCCGGGAATGGGCCTAGGCCGTCAGCTACTCCGATTCCCAACCCAGGGGGTAAACCGTGAGCTACGGAGAGCCAATCGCCCTCCGCGGGCAGATGGATCTGGACCAGGTTGCTACGGCAGCCTCGGTAGAGCCGCGGCCGACAACCGAGACGCAGTTCATTGAAAGACTTAAGAAAGGCGAGGCGGCCGCTTTTGAAGCTTTGGTGGCCGAGCGCTCCGGCGAAATCTACGGCTTGCTCTATCGCCTAACTGAGAACAGCGAGGAGGCCCGCGACCTGACCCAGGAGACGTTTCTGAGAGCTTTTCAGAACATCGAGCACTTTCGCGGTGAGGCGGATCTCAGAACGTGGATCTATCGCATCGCTATCAACCAGGCTCGCAATCGGTGGCGCTGGTGGCGAAGACGGAAACGTGATGCAACGGTTTCTCTCGACTCCTCAGACGGTAATGGTAACAAGCCGCTAACGGCCACAATAAGGGCTGATAACGGCAATACGCCAGAGCAGGAAACTTTGGCGCATGAACGCGAACGAGCACTGCGAGCCGCCCTGCAAACTTTAGGACGAGTGTATCGAGAAGCAGTGATACTGCGGGACATAGAAGGGATGAGTTATGAAGAGGTCGCGGCGACGTTGCGGATCAGCGTGGGAACAGTGAAGTCTCGCTTGGCACGGGGCCGAAGAGAGCTCCGTCGGAAACTAGAAGGATCTTTGTAAGAATTGCCGATTGCCGATTGCCGATTGCCAATTGGAATCAAGCGCTTGATGATCGAATGTTCTTTAAATTGGCAATTGGTAATCGGCAATCGGCAATAACGCGAATGGCTGACCCGCCCCGGCTCACAACAACTCGGTGCCAAATGGGTCGAAGTGACGAAAGGCGGGCACAAGACATCAGCTAATTGGAGGATGAAGCGAATTTGAAAACGTGGCCAGCAACACCCGTTGGAAGCGTCGCTTGAGTCAGCCACTTAGATCTAGTCTTGCACTTTGTCCGAAGTTGCTTACCTTTTAACAAGGGAGCAGCCGGGGTCGGTCAGCCATCCAGTGAGCATTGCCGATTGCCAATTGCCGATTGGAATCGCGCTTGATGATCGATTGTTCTTAAATTGGCAATCGGCAATCAGCAATCGGCAATTGGAAATGATTCCTATGTCGTGCGAAGAAATACAACAGTCGCTTTCATTTTACGTTGACGACGTTTTGACATTGCCGGCGCGTGTTGCCGTCGACGAGCATCTGGACAAGTGCCCCGTCTGTCGTGACGAGGTCATCGAGTTACGCGGTCTTACCCGCGGCTTGAGCATGTTGGCTCGTCCCGTAGTTCCTGACGACCTCGCAGCTTCGATCACCGATGCCCTGCTTATCGAAGCTGCCGCACGCCGGCAGAGCCCGCATATTTCTTACGGCGACCGTGTGGCACGCTTTCTCGAACCTTGGTTAATGCCTTACAGCATTGGCTCTTTCGCTTCGGTCATTCTTTTTGTTGCCATGTTTGCAGGGTTGCGACCCCATTTCGTAGCACTTCGCGAGGCGGCTGCACAGAGCTCTGCTGTATACATGATTCCGGCGAATGTTGAATACGATCTGACTAAGCCCGTTACTTCAGAAGACTTTGCCGCAAGTCGAGCGCCCTTCGCGGAACAATCGCCAAGTCTGAATCCAAAAGGTGCCCTCGCCACGCTCACCCGCTCTTATACGCAACCGCGAGCTGACCAATCGCAGGATGGTGACGACATGATCGTTGTCGCCGACGTTTTCAGTAATGGAGCCGCATCCCTGGCGGATGTGGTACACGCGCCACGCAATCGACAAATGCTTAGCGACTTTCAAGCGGCGCTCCGTCGGGATGCCGCCTTTGTGCCCGCTTCATTGGACCGCCGGCCTGACACGATGCGAGTTGTATTCACAGTCCAGAAGGTCGACGTCCGCGACCGAAATTTCTAATAAGCTAAGTCGCCTTCGCACTTCTTTTATCATCTCTCCCTGTCCGTGGCGTAGGTGAGGAAATCAAACCCGATCCACCAAATACCATGAAATATGACTCTGAAATCTGAGATCTCAAATTTCAGATCTCAAAGTGCTCGTGCGGTTTCGTGGATCGATTGTTTCCACCAACGCCAACTCTCCAAAAATAGGACACAACCGAAGCCTCACCTGCCTTTCAACCGACTCGCTTGACGCCCTGAACCGCGCATGTTAGTTTGCGGATTCATCCGTTTTACATGATTCTGCCAGTAACGGATTCCCAACAATCCGGGAGATGGGCGTGACTGCACCCGCGCTGGAACTGAAAAAAACACCACTCAATAACGCGCATCGCAGCATGGGTGGGCGCATGGTTGATTTCGGCGGGTGGGACATGCCCGTGCAATATCCCGCCGGCACAATCGAAGAACACCTGCGCACACGCACGCACGCGGGCCTTTTTGACGTTTCTCACATGGGTGAGATCGATGTTCGCGGTCCTGATGCGATTCCCTTTATTAACTACATCACGTCGAACGATGCGTCTAAACTTGTCGATGGTCAGGCCCAATACTCCGCGCTCACAACCCCCGCGGGAACAGTTGTCGACGACTTACTAGTTTATCGCTTTGCTGCTGACCAATTCATTCTGGTAGTTAACGCAGGCACAACGGGGAAGGACTGGGCTTGGATTACGTCACATCGCGGAAACTATCGTGTTGAGCTAAAAAACGTAAGCGCCGAATACTGCCAGCTTGCTTTGCAGGGACCCGACGCGCTGGAAATTCTCCAGAAGCTGACTAGTCTTTCTTTGGCAGAGATTAAGTATTACCACTTTCAAGAAGGTAATGTTGATGGGGTCGGGGCGATTGTTTCGCGCACTGGCTACACGGGTGAAGACGGCTTTGAGGTCTATGCCCCTGCAGGTAAAGCGGAGCAGCTCTGGAACAAGGTTCTCGATGCAGGAAACTTCGGCTCGCCCGAGGGAGTGCTGCCTTGCGGTCTGGCTGCGCGCAACACACTTCGCCTGGAGGCGGCGATGGCGCTCTACGGCCACGAGATCGATGAGACTACAACGTTACTCGAAGCCGACCTCGGCTGGATTTGCAAGCTGAACAAGGACGACTTCATTGGTCGCCAGGAACTTGCGAAGCAAAAGGAAGAAGGCGTGAAGCGTCGTTTGGTGGGATTCGAGATGACGGAACGTGGTATCGCCCGTGATGAACAGCAAGTCTTTATTGATGGGGCAAGCGTGGGGCGCGTTACTTCAGGAAGCCCTGCACCTTTCTTGAAAAAGAACATCGGACTGGCTTACGTTCCAGTTGCACACACAGCCGAGGGTCAGCCGATTCAGATTGACGTGCGCGGACGCTTGATTGATGCGCGGATTGTAAGGACACCCTTTTACAAGCGCGAACGCTTGACTTAGGGGCAAATCCTAAGAACTTTGACCTGGGAGCTTTGAGCTTTTCTCTGCTCCAGCTTGAAAGGTCAAAGTGACGGTGGGACCAGCGAGCAAAATACAAAGATCTAAGATCAAAGCTCATTTTGGAATTGCAAATTCCAAAATACTTGGAGGAACCATGGCTAACGTTCCGGAGGATTTACACTACAGTAAGGATCACGAGTGGGTGCGCGTCGAAGGCGACATCGCCGTTATTGGAGTCACCGACTACGCGCAAAACTCACTTGGGGACGTCGTTTACGTAGAATTGCCGAAGACGGGCGAAGAATTTGCCGCTAATGAGTCTTTTGGATCGGTGGAATCCGTAAAAGCTGTTTCGGAAGTTTTCACACCTGTGTCGGGCACGGTGGCCGAGGTCAACGAGGCACTCAACGATGAGCCGGAGAAGGTCAACGCAGACCCCTACGGCGAGGGCTGGATGATCCGCGTTCGCATGTCGAACCCTGGTGAAGTTGACAGTCTTTTGACGGCGGCAGAATACGAAGATTTCACGAAAGCTGAGACAGAGTAAACTTGCGCTACATTCCTAACTCGCCCGAAGAACGGGCCGAAATGCTTCACCAGATCGGCCTTGGCTCTCCTGCAGACCTGTTTGAGTCCATACCGGAAGACTTACGCCTAAGTCGGGCGCTGAACACACCCGCTGCTCTCTCCGAGATCGAACTTCTGGCCGCCTTTGATAATATGGCTGCACGGAACACCGGCGCGCGGCGAGCAAGTTTTCTGGGGGGCGGCGCATACGCGCATTACATTCCTACAATCGTCGACCATATCATTTCTCGTTCTGAGTTCTTTACTGCATATACTCCTTACCAACCGGAAATATCCCAAGGCACCCTCCAGGTGATCTTTGAATTTCAGACGCTCGTTTGTCAGTTGACAGGGATGGAAGTCGCAAACGCTTCCATGTATGACGGATCCACTGCCCTAGCCGAGGCAGTTTTGATGGCTGAGCGAGTCACCAGGCGTTCTAAGGTAATTGCCTGCGGCTCAATCCATCCTGAGTATCTTGAGGTTGTAAGCACCTACGTACAGCACGCCGGTATTGATCTCGAGCATGTCGAATTTGATGCCAAAACTGGTCAGACATCTTCACGGATAGGCGAGCTGCTTGATGACCAGACCGCAGCGATAGTGGTGCAATCGCCCAACTTCTTCGGTTGCATTGAAGACGTCGCTGCCCTGGCCGAGCAAGCGCACGCCTCCGGCGCATTGCTGATTGTCGCTGTCACCGAGGCAATGTCGCTGGGTTTGCTCAAGTCGCCAGGCGCCTGCGGGGCAGACATCGTGATTGCCGAGGGACAGTCCTTTGGAGTACCACTTTCATTCGGCGGACCTTACCTTGGTCTGTTCGCGACTCGTGAGAAATATGCGCGCCAGATTCCCGGCCGGCTGGTTGGCGAGGCTTACGACAAAAAGGGAAGGCGCGGTTTCGTTTTGACCCTGGCGACGCGCGAGCAACATATCCGAAGGGAAAAGGCCACTTCAAATATCTGCACAAACGAGGGACTGATCGCGCTCGCGGCAACCGTCTATCTAGAAACTATGGGACGTCGGGGACTGCAGGAAGCCGCCTCGCAGTGTGCTCAGAAGGCCAACTACGCCGCGCGTCGCATCGCTGAGATCGAAAGCTTCTCGCTTCCCTTCACAGCGCCAAAGTTCAACGAGTTTGTGGTTCGAGGCCCAATCGCGGGAACCGATTTACTTTCCCGTCTGGCTGCCGAAAAAAATATTAACGGCGGTCTCGCTTTGTCGCGCTACTTCCCCGACAGACCGAACGATCTCCTTGTTTGCGTAACCGAGATTAATTCGCGCGCGGAGATTGATGCGCTCGTCGCTGGGCTTGGTGCTATTGCAAACCAGAAATCGACGAACACGCGGAAGTAACTGCTGTGGCTGATTTCCGAGTGTCCTTGGGTGGTTAGTCATTAGTTTATAGTTTATGGAATCTGAGATTACTAAAGTCACCTCGCACATAAGTCATAACGAGGCGCTTATTTTTGAGCGTTCCCAGCCAGGCCGCATCGGTTATCGGCTACCGCCACTGGACGTTGATGAGACGGCCATTGATGAGATCGTTCCCAAGAAGTTTCAGCGTGGGGACGACCTCGAAGGCGTTCCGGAGGTGAGCGAAGTCGACGTTATTCGTCACTTCATTCGCATGTCTACCTGGAACTACTCAATCGATCTGGGCATGTATCCGCTCGGATCCTGCACGATGAAGTACAACTCGCGCCTTAATGAGAAAGTGGCACGCATTGCTGGTTTTGCAGACCTGCATCCTCTCGCTTCGGAGAAAGATTCGCAAGGTGCGCTCCAGGTTATCTATGAATTGCAGCAACACCTGGCCGAGATTACGGGGCTGCCCGGCGTTTCTCTGCAACCGGCAGCCGGCGCCCACGGCGAGATGACAGGTGTGATGATCATCCGCGCTTATATCGACGCCCGAGACGGTGAAGGCGCATCCGCTAAGCGTCGCACCATGTTAATTCCCGATTCGGCACACGGAACAAACCCAGCTTCAGCTCATCTCTCCGGCTTTTCGGTGAAGACGATCCGTTCGACGGCCGAAGGTTTGACCGATCTCGATCACCTGCGTGAGCTTTGTGCCCACGGAGAAGTCGCGGGTCTCATGTTGACTAACCCCAACACACTCGGTCTCTTTGAAAAGAACATCAAAGAGATTTGCAAGATTGTTCATGACGCCGGCGGGCTGGTCTACATGGATGGCGCCAACATGAATGCCCTAGTGGGAGTAGCTCGACCGGGCGATATGGGTGTAGACGTGATTCACCTAAACCTTCACAAGACCTTTTCCACGCCACACGGTGGCGGCGGGCCAGGCTGTGGCCCCTGCTGTTGCACGAAAGCGTTGGAGCCGTTTCTACCCGTGCCCCGCATCGTCAAAAGTGAAAGCGGCACGGGTGAGACCTACAAGCTCGATTTCAATTGCCCGCAGTCAATTGGACGCGTCAAAGCGTTTTTCGGCAACTACGGAATGATGTTGCGTGCTCTCGCATACATTCAGACACACGGCCACGACGGTCTCCGTGAAGCAACCGAGGCAGCTGTTCTGAACGCTCGGTATATTGCTCATGGACTTACCGGCGACTATGAGAGACCATTCGCTGCCGCGCCGATGCATGAAGTCGTCTTCACCGACAAGCGTCAGGCGCGGAAGGGAGTTCACACCTTGGACATCGCCAAACGACTGATCGACTACGGCTTCCATCCGATGACAATCTACTTTCCATTAGTCGTTCAGGGGGCAATGTTGATTGAGCCTACCGAGTCGGTCGGGCATCAAGAGCTGGATCAGTTTATTGCCGCTATGAGATCGATTGCCCGTGAAGCCGTTGAAGATCCGGATTTGGTGTTGAATGCTCCTCACTCAACCAGAATTGGACGACTCGACGAGGCTGCCGCGGCGCGTAAGCCAGTACTGCGCTGGAAAGCAAAGCAGGCTGCTAGTGCGGGTTGATTTGAGAACGTCCGAGGGATTTGAGGATGGATCAGGTCACTACCGACGAAGGCCTACTACTATCCAAAAAATGAACGAGCCGGTTATGCTTCCCACTTCTGCTGATCCAGCTGCCGGTTGCTAACTTCTTTTCCTCCGGAAGGAACTTTCAGCAAAGCCAATCGCTCAACTACGCGGCCATTCATGAGGTGTTCCTCCACTATCTGGGCAACGTCGCTTGCCCTCACCTGCGCATACCAGATCCCGTCCGGATAGACCATTACGGCCGCTCCGATGGCACAGAAACCCACTGAGGCACACTCGGTGAGGACGACAGTTCCCCTGGGATTCTTTCCCTTGTTCTCTTTGCCAAAGAGGATGCCACGAGCAAGGAGCTCGCTCTCGAAAGCCGCTTTCACATCTGCGCTATCCACGGCCGAGCACGATTTGCCGGTGCAAACAAAAACATGATGCCGAATTGGCGCCGTCGCCACAGGCGCCAAAGCCTCAAGCCTTGCCAGATCGGTGATTAGTCCTTCTTCTGCCATGAAAATGCAAGGAACCCTTCCTGATTACAAAGCTTATGCTAACACGAAGCAGGGGAGCGCGGGCATCCTGCC
>JBOGOU010000205.1:0-2537 GCA_050748205.1 Pyrinomonadaceae bacterium
ACTCTCGAGGCAATCGAGATCATGCGCCGGCACGGTGTTGGCTGTATCTTGGTAACAAAAGATGAGCGACTGGTAGGTATCGTTACCGCGTATGATTTCCTTGCTGTCTCGGCGAGGTTGTTCGAAGCTCAACTCAAGACACCATTGGGAGCGCTCGGCTCTGCCGCCTGAAAAGTGCGGCGTGACTCTGCCTCGCCGAAACGGTGCACTAATTTTTAAGGCGTCGAGGCCGAGCCTCGACGCCTTTCCTTGGTGCGCCCGGCAGGGCGCTCTTACTTGGGAGTGAAAGTCTCCTACGGACCCGACAGGGGGAATCGTTAGCCGGACGGCAAGGGTGTCGATCGCGAGGTGGAATCTGAAGGAAGCCGCAGGCAAAACGCTGGCTCGACGAACAGAAATCGCATAGGAGGCATGCATGTCGGATGAGAAGGCCAATACATTCAAAGTCCAATACCTGTACGGAAGGCATGTATGTAAATGCGGCGGGCATAAGCGTGAAGGTGAGGGCGCAATACCCGGGGAGATCTGTCAACTTGTCAGGTACTACCGGCATCGAGAGGTGACGGGAAGAGTTGGCAGAAGTCAGCCGAGGGCATAGTAGATCCACTTCGACCGGATTGAAGGCCCGAACATAAAGTAACGGACAGAGACTCGACTTTCGATGAGCAGCAGAGACGCGGATAGAAGAGCTGAGAGGCTCGACTCCCACCCGGAGGGTAGCCGACGGAATCGGCGAGAGGAAGGCTTGGGTGCGTCAAGCGTCACGGTAAGGAGAGAAGACTCTGGACCGGAAGGGGAGCAGTTGTTGGAAGCAGTGGTCGAACGAAAGAACATGTGGCTGGCGCTCAAGCAGGTAGAGCGAAACAGGGGAGCAGCGGGAGTGGATAACATGACCGTTGAGCAACTGAGAGCGTACCTGCGCGAGCACTGGCCGGGAATCAAAGAGGAGCTGCTGAGAGAAAGCTATCAACCGCAGTCGGTGCGCAAGGTAGAGATACCGAAGCCCGGTGGTAAAGGGATGCGGATGTTGGGCATTCCGACGGTGATAGACCGACTGATACAGCAGGCGCTACATCAAGTACTAAGCCCACTCTTCGAAGCGGGCTTTTCTGAATCGAGCTACGGCTTTCGCCCAAACCGTAGCGCACAGCAGGCGGTGCTCAAAGCTCGCGGGTATGTGCGTGAGAGACGGCGCTGGGTGGTGGATATCGATCTGGAGAAGTTCTTCGACCGAGTTAACCATGACGTACTGATGTCACGGTTGGCGCGACGAATCGAAGATAAGCGAGTGCTGCGGCTGATCCGCAAATACCTGCAAGCCGGAATGATGTCGGGAGGATTGGTGACAGTGCGGAGGGAAGGGACGCCCCAGGGTGGCCCGCTCTCACCGTTGCTATCGAACATCCTGCTCGACGAGTGGGACAAGGAGCTGGAGCGACGCGGTCACAAGTTCTGCCGCTACGCCGATGACTGCAACATCTATGTGCAATCACGGAGTGCGGGAGAACGCGTGATGAAAACAGTCACTCGGTTCCTTGAACGACGATTGCGGTTGAAGGTGAATGCGGAGAAGAGTGCAGTGGCTCGACCGTGGGAGCGAAAGTTTCTGGGCTACTCGTTGACGTCGCATCGTGAGTCGCGGCTGAAAGTCGCGACAAGCTCGGTGCAACAACTAAAGGAGAAGCTACGGGAAATCTTTCGTCGTGGCAGAGGGCGCAACCTTGGGCGGTTAATCGAAGAGGAGCTAACACCCTTGCTGCGTGGCTGGATGCACTACTTCCGGCTGGCAGAGGTGAAAGGAATCTTCGAGGAGCTGGATGGCTGGGTAAGGCGAAAACTGCGGTGCCTTATCTGGCGTCAATGGAAACGACCTCGTGCTCGCATGAAACGCTTGATGCAGCGGGGCTTGGATGAAACAAAAGCTCGAAAGTCAGCGGGCAATGGGCGTGGCCCCTGGTGGAACTCCGGGGCCTCGCACATGAACGCTGCCTTTCCCAAATCCTACTTTGATCGTTGTGGTCTTTTGTCACTGCTGGAACAACGGCACCGCTTCCAGCTTGCTTCATGAACCGCCGTATACGGAACCGTACGTACGGTGGTGTGGGAGGACGGCGGAGGTGACTCCGCCTCCTACCCGATTCCAACCTGATTGTTGTTCGTGAGCAATTGCAGTAGCCTCGTTTTCGAGATAGATACGACAAGTTGTGACGGTGCCAAAGAAACGCTATAGGCTGGACATGAACAATCCACGCACTTCCGTGCGTGGGATTTGAAAGAGTTCGGGCCTTGTTGTTCGTAGGCTGGACATGAACAATCCACGCACTTCCGTGCGTGGGATTGTATGAGTTCGGGCCTTGTCGTTCGTAGGTTGGACTTGAAGTATCTACCCACTTCCCTGGGTGGGATTTCGAGTTTTGACACAGACTCGTCGCATTTGTCTATCACATCGCGGGCCTTCGGCACCTGATCTGATAGAAACTGACCTACGACGTATTAATCATTTTGCACTTCTCGAATGTCATTCCTCGATCTATTAC
>JBOGOU010000206.1:0-1081 GCA_050748205.1 Pyrinomonadaceae bacterium
GCAATTGGCAATTGGAAATCGGCAATTCTTAGATTCCCAGTCTGGCAATCGCTGCTTCGTCCTCTTCGGTGTAAGGCTCCGAAAGCAGGCGCTGCTTAAACTTGTCGAGTTCCCAAACTTCGAGGTATGTCAGGTATCCAAGGACCGCCACGTCGCCAACAATCTCAGCACTCCTGCGCAGCAGCGGATGAATTAGCACACGGCCCTGGGCATCTATCGTTGCCTGCTGACCGTAGTAGTTCGTTCTGTCAAGGAACTTTCGTCGGGCGGGATCCATTGTGGGCAAGAGCGAAAGGCGTTGCTCGATGGATTCCCATTCGGCTAACGGGTAGAGGCGAACGTTCTCGCCGGTAAGACTCGTGATATAGAATTCACCGCCATGTTTCTCTTCAATCAGTCGCCTGAAGGGAGTCGGCACCTTTAGCCGACCCTTGACGTCTATCCGGGCCGTGTAGTTTCCCCGAAGCATGGCGTTGACCGTTCAAGAGAGTTTGGCGGGCGGCCGATTAGGAAAAGTTGCTCATGATCGGCTGCTACGAGGTTGGACCCACTTCCGACCACTTTCGACCACCCGTCGGCGGATAGTACGCTCCTGGAAATAACGTGTCAATAGCAAAGTCGTGAAATCCTTAGCTTTTTCTGTCGGCTGGCCTGAGCCCCGCCAAACTTCGTGATCGCCTCTTGTCTACCGCAGGGAGGCTTGCGGGGCGTTACTTTAGCCGACAGTAATAGGAAGGTTCTAAGCCATGATGTATATTGGCCGGCCGTATAAAATCCTGCAATTCCTTGATCGAGTGGCAACTGGATGGAGCAAATCCTCGGACGTGTGCCCCAACTTCTCTTCTTCGGCCTAATTGCCGCCGGAGCAAATCTCGTTGGCGGTCTGGTATTGATCAAAGCCGGCGCCCACCGGTTTGGAGAGCGGCTTCTAAAATACCTTGTCGCACTGGGAGCGGGCTTCATGCTGGCGGCGATCTTTATCGAAATCCTCCCGGAGACCGTCAGCATTTGGACCGAAGGTCATGGGGGCACTCGTGCTGCGGAAGCCATTGTCGGCGCCATGACTCTTCTCCTCGCAGGA
>JBOGOU010000207.1:0-6768 GCA_050748205.1 Pyrinomonadaceae bacterium
AAGGCGAGCCCAAGCATCTGTACTGCACCAAGCCTTATTCGCTATTTTCAATCGCCGCGCGGTTGGTGCGATGGCAACAAGCCTCGCGCACGTTTGTTGTCTTTCCAAAACGCGATGCGCGCGAACGGCTGCCTTCAGCTGCGGCGCGCGATCAGCATTCACGCTGAGGGGAAAAGATTACTTGGGAGAGATGCTATCGCGCCGTCAGCTGCAAGGCTTTGTTATATTGCGGCTTCAGCACCACCACCTTCTTCTTCATCTTCGCCCACGACATCTTGATTCAGACCATCCAAATCTGACAATCGCCTTTTGATTTGCTCTTCCCATTCGTTATTACCAATGACTATAGCAAGGTCTGCCTGACAGTCTGCCTCATAATCATTTGCCGGAAAAGCCACATAGAGAAACTGCCACAGCGCTTCATCGAGGCTTTTCTCCTCAAACCACATCGTGATGATGACGGAATCCTCTGTTTCATCGGGATCATTTTCGATTATCACCGAATCAACCAAGTCATGTACTCGCTCACAATCGCCGCCCCACGAACAGAAATATCTCATGCCGTTAGCAACCAGTGATCTCGCGAGATTTACAACAACTGTCTTTTCAATATTACGCGCATCACAAGCGAGCCAAACGCCAAAATACTTGCTCGGAAGATTTAGGGTACTTGGCACATCGGAGATGCGAGGCGCGCTGAGGAGAAACAGATCTCGCTCGCTTACATCGTTCCTGCCGATAGGTTCTGGTTGGAGCATGAGGGTAGCAATATAACGCTGCGCTTCAGCGGCTCGCCCACGCAACTAACGATAAAGGCCGCTTACCGGCGAGTCCGCTGCAAGCGCTTGTTCGATGCGGCGCTAGATCACGACTTACTTTGTTTCTGGCATCTCTTCAATGTATGAGGCTGACTGACGCTCTATATCAATCCATTCGATGGTCAACTTTATCAGGGTTACCAGGTCGTTAATGTCTCTATCTTCCCACTTTCGAAGGTAGTGAGTTTCATCATTGCCCACCCATAAGGCGCGCTTTGCTACCGCTTGCACTCTCGTGTCGCTAATGTACTGATTTACCACTGGGCTAGCTTGCAGTCGGGTGCATGCCGTTGTTAGGCGGCGACGATTACTTACCACTCAGCTCAGCACCGCACTTATGACAATGTTTAGGAACGCTGAAAAATTCTCCTCTGACAACGCTGCCACAGGAATCACAGAACTTGATTAGCTTCAAATTCAAGACCGTAATCAGAATGACATTCGGGATGGCAATATAGAGCACATGTCCAGGAAAACCCATAAGCACAATAAAGAGCAACACCATAATGCCCGCTAGGATTACAAAAACAGGGAATAATGTTCTTTTGAGCTTCGCGTCTTTAGTCCCAAATAGAACATACAAATTAGCTACTACCAACACTCCCCAAACTCCGAAGTAAATGTAGCCGAAAGATTCCATATTTCAGCACTCAACTAGACGCCTAACGCCCGGCATCACCCGCCGGGAAGTATCTGCACAAGCATCCAAGTTGTCGAATGGCATTCGAGCTATTTCCGGTCGGGTGCATGCGGTTGTTAGGCAAAATCACAGGTAGCTCCTTACCGGCTCACGCTCTTTTGTATCCCAAACCAGATCGACCGAACCCCATTCATTTACCCAAAGGCCGACTATCTGGGCTGGCAACTCATAGGAGATTAGAACCCGCACACCTTCAAGAATTTGTTCAAAGTGCTCTTCTTTTGAGACAGGATTGGCCGCACAAGCATCATGCCCTGCAAGCGCAACAATACTCGAATGATGGTGATTGATCGAAAACCAAGCTTTTCGCACTATCCCTGTAATTACTTCTGCGGCCCCTTGAGACAGCGCTCTATCGGGCCCGGGTTCAGTGATCAGATCCACGTAACGAACATTAAAGCGCTGCTTCACCCAATCCGCGACAGGCTGCTGTACGCGACCATCTATACAAGTTATGGCGGTGGCGAATGTATCCATCCACTTAAAGGCTGCTTAAGGATTCGTCTCTAGGAATTGAACTCATGTATTACTTTTTATCATTCATCAACGAGTAATTTGCCTAACGCTGGCCTTCAGCTGCGGCGCGCGATCAGCATTCAAACTGAGCAGGAATATGATTACTTGAGAACACGCTATCGCGCCGTCAGCTGCAAGGCTTTGTTATGCTTGAGCGATACCTAACAGATAACCATTACGATCTTTCCCTGCCACGCATACGCCGACTTACTAAACACATACCGATAAACGTGCGAATGCATCGGCAGCCCACCTCGACGCTCAATGATATAAAGATCAAACCATATGAGGTTACCTTTTTGCGAAAACGCGATATCGAGAAACTTGAACCCCGCAGGAGATTGGGTTCTTTTCTCGATGGCCGCTGGCTTCATGAGGCTAATCTCGAAGCCCGGTATTTTGGGAAGAAGTCTCGATGACATTTCACCAGCTCTGAACACCAAGTGTTGCGAAAACTTCAAAGGGCCTTCAGACTTTAACTTCAACTCCATGGCTAACTGAATAATTTCTGCCCTATCACGCACAGACAGTTGGGGCCTACCGACCGATTGCGCATTCCCTACATTAACGGTGAACAGGACCAACGGCAGCAACAGAAATAATGGAAGTCTTGTCATAGCGACCCCCTCAAGCATAACGCTGCGCTTCAGCCGCGCCGAGCGCAAGCATTCAATCACCGAAGCAAGGAAGATCTTGAGTAGCATGCTATCGAGGCGTCGGCTGCAAGCGCTTGTTCGGTGCGGCGCCGCATGGAAGAGGCTTTTTGCCTTTGGTTCGAACTCCGCTCAAACAAGCCCGTAGAGCTGCTCGAAAAAAATGTAATACGCGACTAGGACGAAGATTACAAGAGCAACAAAGCCTTGCCAGCGCGGAACAGCGGCAACGCCGAATATAAGTGTCAGCAACGACGTAATCATCGCAACCAAGACCAACATGCCCGCCGTGTTCCCGAACTCGAAGGTGAACTTACTTCGGAGGAAGACGACGACGATAATCGAGATGGCCGCGCTCACTTGGCTCAGCCACTTGGAGTATTCTCTGAAGCCTCGCAGACTCATGGCTTAACTTTTCACGAAGCACCGAACGCTGGCCTTCAGCTGCGGCGCGCGATCAGCATTCAAGCTGTAGAGAAAGACTTAACTTAAGAAGCATGCTGTCGCGCCGTCAGCTGCAAGGCTTTGTTGGGCGGCGCGTAGGATGAAACGAGCTCCGTCCGATTTCTAACTGATCCCTGTCCGAGACCATCCACGAAGAACAGCCCACTTGCGAAAAACTTCTTCAACTTCCGATTTATTTACATTGAACCACTTCGACCATTGCAGATCCGAGAAACTTATTCCGTTGGAAACTTCATTCAAGCAATTATTGATAGCGAGAGCTTCCTTAGAATCGTCGTCTGAATCATCAATGTCAGGGTATGCAGCAATAATCTGCTCCAATTCTTCCGGCTCAATCCCTAGCCTCGTCTGAAATTCGCCCTCAAGGAAGCGACCATTCAAGATCGCATTGAGACATTGGAGAATAATTTGTCTGTCGCTATCAGAAAGTCTTGCCAGTGACAAAGTGCTTCTCCGAAGATATTGTTCTTAATTTACCGAATGCGAAGCCGCCCAACGCTTGCCTTCAGCTGCGGCGCGCGATCAGCATTCAAGCTGAAGGAACCAGGCTACTTGAGAAGCATGCTATCGCGCCGTCAGCTGCAAGGCTTTGTTATGCTGCGCGTTGCCTCTCACCTGATTCGTGATGAATGAAAGTACATCATCTAATCGCACCAACCCAAAATCAGGGTCTTCAGGTGAACGCCGCACAATTCCAATACTCACCGGAAATATTACGTCACTGTATTTATGAACATACAAATATCTTTCACTATCTATGTACCTTGGCCTTAATCTTCCACGGCCAGAATGCACAAGATCAGCGACGGTTGCGCCTTGCAAGAAAGGATGCGCTCTTTTTAGAAGTCGGAGGTACTCCTTACTCGGCTTAGACACTTCTGGATACCAGAGAAAGTAGATGCCCTCCTCCAAAACCTTTGCATCACTGACGTCACACACCCATGATGGCGAAGCCCAATAATAAAGTCGCGTGATACCAGGATCGCCTTTCAAGGTACGAGTCACCTCGATTTGGGCGAGCTTGACACCATCCACAACCTTCACTGCTGAGACTTTGCCAAGAACGATATATTGAGAACGTTGAATCATATCCTCTAGCTTCATAGTTCCAGCGTCAGCGAAACATGGGCTTATTGAGATAAAGGCCAACACTAGAAGAAGTGGTAATTGTCTAAACATTTGTGACTCTTCTTATCCAAGTCCCTTCGATACGAGAAGCGGCATAACGCTGGCCTTCAGTCTGCGGCGCGCGATCAGCCGCCAAGCTGAAGGAAACAAGATTACTTGAGAGCCATGCCATCGCGCCGTCAGCTGCAAGGCTTTGTTATACAGCTTTCTTCGCAGGAACCCGTCCTATGAGACGAAATCGAAATGAGGACGGATCGTCTGCGGGGGAAACGCCGATGTCTCGCCTGATTTCAAGCATTAATTGCACCAGAAGCTCATCATGCCTTTCGAGCGAAGGATTTGGATTCGAGCTCTTAATTTCATCGTGAAAAGCGAGCAGAGCGTCTATCACCCCTTGAGGTGCCACAAGCGCTACAGTGTTAAAGGCGTTGGCAAATCGTTCCTGGGCACGGTCGTGATTTATCCCATGAATAGCTGCATCTGATAGCGCGCCTAGAAGCTCCCTATAGTGCGCGAGCTTTTGAGTTCGCCACTCTGCTTCCACCTCTCGCCTTCTGGAAAAGAAGTAACTGAGAACTGCAGCGAGCACTTCCTACGGCGGATAACACTGCAATGGCTACGCTAGTTTCCATAGAGGTGCTGTATAACGTTGCGCTTCAGCTGCGGCGCGCGATCAGAGTCCAAGCTCACAGGAGAGCGATTAGTTGAGAGCATGCTATCGCGCCGTCAGCTGCAAGCGCTTGTTAGCTCGCGCCGAAAGATTCAACGTTCCGAAGGCGGATTACAGCACGTGTAGATCATGTAGAACCACGGCATAACCATTCGGCCGCCTATGAAATTCAAACTGGGCGGTTAAGTCGCTCCACTCGCCATTAAGCGGAAGATCATAATCAAAGGCATAGCCGCTCCCATCTTCGAACTCAACGACCTCTACCTGTCTTTGCTCCGCAAGCTGAAATGGATCAGTGAAGATCGGGCCTTCGGGATGAAATTCATAAAAGACCGTATCAGGACTGAACGTAGAATTCACGATTTCATTTATCAAGCTTGGTGTCCACACGATGCCGTAACTATTTGGCTCATCAATCAAACCACAGGCATCTTCAAACCGCCCATCAGCGAGGAGCTTTATCCAATTCTTAACAAACCCGAATATAGATTGTTCAGGTCGTTCAGATGGGATGTCAATCATGACTATTCTGCAGGTTCACGCACCTCAGCGAGCTAACGCTTGGCTTCAGCTGCGGCGCGCGATCAGCATTCAAGCTGAAGGAAAAAGGCTACTTGAGATACATGCTATCGCGCCGTCAGCTGCAAGGCTTTGTTGGGCCGCGGGCGAATAACTAGACCGCGGACAAGAGAGCCTTCTCTGCGGCTTTAGGCAGCTCTATGGGAAGAAAATAGTCTTGGGGATAGAGGTAATCTTCGCCCGATTCATCAATCACTCGAATGTACCCATCGACAGCGGCAGCCTCATCCGGCAGCACTCGATAAAGCTTCCGAGGCTCTAGATCCTCGCACTCTTCATTCCGAATACAGATGACAAATTTGCTCACTAACTTTGTTCGTTTCATCGCTTTCAATCTAGATAACGTTTGATCTTCAGCTTCCTCTTTCCAATTCCGTGTGCTTCATACCAATGCAATTCCACCCTTCGTATCCTACCATTGGCAAGCCTGACAGTGGCAACGCCTTTCAGCTTGCGCCAACGTCCAGCGCCGAATTGCTTACGCAACCGCGCTCGCTCACGTACGGAAGGGCCGCGGGCGATTCTCTCAATGTCACTAAGCTCGCCAATAAGCTCGAAATACATTCACGGCATTGTGCCATGGCTTTTCGCAGGAATCATCTCAGCGGCCCAACGCCAGCCTTCAGCTGCGGCGCGCGATCAGCATTCAAGCTAAAGAGAAAAGACTACTTGAGAAGCCTGCTATCGCGCCGTCAGCTGCAAGGCTTTGTTGGGCGCGGCGGAGAAGAAAGCGCTACTTCGGCACATAGGATATTTCCACGCCTTCGCCACTGCGCCAGGTTCTCTCTTGAGTATAAACGGTCGAATCAGCCGGATAGCCTATGCTCAGTTTCCTTTCGGACTCCCATTCTACATCCGGCTTAACATTGCATCTCGTCACGAAAACTACGCCGTTGTCAGGATTGAACTGTTCGGTCTGCTTTCGTACGTTGACCTGGACATAGCACCAGCCTGCTGCGCCGCCGCCTGAGCTGCTATATGACGTCGCAACATGCGATTGATTCGGAGATGTCAAACTAGCAATGACATTCACGTCCCGAGAAGTATCGGAACCTAAGTTTAAGCAGCCAGAGAGGAAGATGGCACTAGGGAAAAGCACAATGGAGATTAGAAGGTTCTTCATTCGTTAGCTGACGCGAAGCGCCCAACTATGTATTCGGCCAAAGAAGTTCGGTCGAAGCCCGGGGGAAGTGATATTATCCCGGACGTTCACCCAACTCCTCATCAGGATGGTACTCC
>JBOGOU010000208.1:0-12551 GCA_050748205.1 Pyrinomonadaceae bacterium
GTCATTTGCAGGTCATGAAGGCGGACCCTGTCCACGCCTCAAGCTTGGAAAAAATCAACTCAATCAAGCCTCTCAACCTTCGTCACCTCTCTTTGATAGGTGGCTTTCAAGCTTGAGGCGGGGACAGGGTTCGCCTTCTGACCTGAGAGGTTTTTGGAGCTCAGAGGTTTTAGTTCAATGACAATGGCTTTCCAGGTTGAGCGGAGACGCCGTGAATGCTGCCCGGCCCGCCGCTTGTAGATTGCGCGGCATTATGTACTGCTCCCTGTTTTGCTGTCGAGAAAAGAATGAATCAAGATAGAGACCGGACCCTGAGCCGTAAGGCAGTATGTGAAACCCAAAGCGGCCTACGGCAATTTGCAGGTTAGACATCTGACCTGAGAGGTGACCAAGTTTGAGAGGTTTGATTTGCTGTTTAGCGGCTTTCAAGCTTGAGCGGGGCGCGCTGCGCTTGCCCCCTTCCCAACCGGCAAATGTTCTTGGCTTGGCTTCAGTCTCCCTGGAGGTCGTATGCGTATTTGCCATTCCTTGTTGTTTATTGTCCTGCTCCTCACTGCTGATCCGTGTCCGGCTAAGGACATTGACTGGCCCAAAGCCCGAGCCGAAGCGGTCCAGCTGCTCCAGGAGCTGATTCGTATCGACACCACCAATCCTCCAGGAAATGAACGCGCGGCGGCGCTGCACATTCAAAAGGTCCTCGAAGCTGAAGGCATCGAGACCAGGGTGCTCGATGTCGGTCCGGGACGGGCCAATCTTTACGCCCGTATCAAAGGTGACGGCCGTGGCCGTCCTCTGATCCTGCTCAGCCACACGGACGTGGTCATGGCAGAACCGGAACGTTGGTCAGTGCCGCCCTTTAGCGGTGAGATTAAGGACGGCTTTGTCTACGGGCGTGGCGCGAGCGATATGAAAGGCACGGCGGCGGTGCATGTCACGCTCATGCGTTTGTTAAGGCGGCTGAATATTCCTCTCAAACGCGACGTGATTTTGTTGGCGGTCGCTGACGAAGAGGCAGGCGGAGCAGGTGCGCGCTCGATCATTGAAAACCACATTGACCTGATCCGAGGCGCGGAGTTTCTTTTGAACGAAGGAGATGTGGCGTACGTCAAGAATGGGAAGCTTCAGCAATACGGCGTTGATGTTATGGAAAAGTCTGCGCTTTGGCTGCGCATCACAGCCAAAGGTCCGGCGGGACACGGTTCGATACCGCTGGCAAACTCTTCTGTTAACCGCTTGCTCAAGGCGCTCGATCGTTTGAGAGCGTGGGAGACTCCTATAAACGTGCCGCCCGCTGTGGCCCAGGGCTACCGAATCCGGGCAGCCCAGCAGTCCCAACCCGTGCTGAAAATAGCATATGCAAATCTTGAGCGGTCGCTCAGGAATCCTGGGCTGCGCAAAAAACTGCTGAAGGACAGCACACTTAACGCGGAGGTCAGAAACACGTTGACAATCACCGGCCTGCACGGCAGCGACAAAGTGAACGTCATTCCCGGGACGGCATGGGCGCAGATTGATGCGCGGCTGTTGCCCGGCGAGACGCCCGCGGGCTTCATCGCGAAGCTGCGCGGGGTGCTGGCAGATCCGGGGCTTGAGATCGAGATGCTCGAAGGCTCAATCCCGACGGGTTCAAGTGCGGACACGGCGCTAATGAGTGCCATCCGCACGGTTGCGGGTCGACGCGACCCGAGCGTTCCCGTGATCCCAACTATGCTCACCAGCTCTACCGATAGCTCGAAGTTTCGCAGCGTCGGCATCACAGCCTACGGCTTCGAGCCTTTCAAAATGGACGACGGCGAATTGGAGCGCTCTCATGGTGACGACGAACGACTGTCGGTCGAAAACGTTGGCTTCGCTCTACAGTTCCTTTATGAGGTGCTTCTGGAACTGAATTGAGGTCTAAAGTAATTGGCAGTTCAGGAGGAGAACCCATTTTCCATTTTTCATTTTCCATTGGCACTTGGTGGATTCAAATTTAAAGTGCAACGATTATTTGTGGCCGACACGGCGCCGAATCGTTTGCTTCTCAGTGTTCTCTGTGCTCCGTGGTAAAAAAAACCGTTATTCACCACGGAGGCACGGAGTGCACTGAGAACAGCGCTCTCAATTTTCTGACCCGCGTTTACGTTCATCCGCGGCTCTTTAGGGTCTTCCACCGTCGCTGACGCGACGGGGCTGTTACGTTGGACTTAGATCCCGGCGTTGAAACGCCGGGATAAACTCATGCGGACGCTACGCGGCGAAAAACTAACCATAAATAAAGTTTCATATTGATCACGACTGTTGCACTTCCAAGTTGAATCTGCGAATGACAAATGAGAAATGAGAAATGGAAAATGGAAAAAAATCCCACCTCCCAACCTGAAAAGCTGCTGGACTTGAAGCTAGCGCCCGGATTCCAGCGCAGCGGCGGCACGATTCAGGGCTCGAGCGAGACGATCGATTTCTGCCTTTGCAAGTTTGCGATCACCCGCCTCGATGGCCTCGGTCAACGCAGGCAGAACGAGCGGCTTGTATGTTGGTCTGGGCGCGTAGATGAGATGCTTGAACCAGGGTCGACCGGCAAGACCCTGGGGATCGAGAAGTGCGCGCTCAACCTTCATGAGCGCTTTGTGTATTCGCTCGGCTCGAGCCCGATCGCCGCTGTCCACCGCCTTGCGCGCTGACTCCAGAGCCTGACGACCATTTTTCTCCCAACGGCGCGATGCTTCGAGAGCCGGACCGAAATCAACTTCAAGCTTTCGTTCGCGGGCCATGCGTTCGGTCTCATCGACGTAGATCTGCACCTCCCGCGCGTAAGCCGCATAATCGAGCGGCACGTAATCGCATTCGGCCAGTCGAAGAGCGGCGACAGACCAGTAGCGCGCCATCGCCGCATGATAGTAGTAGCCCGGATCACCGATGCGATCGACCCAGGTGAAACTATCGTAGACGGAATGGTAAACGCCGTATGGACCATCGAAGGTCAGGTCGGCGATCGGTACGCCCAGGAAGTTGAGAAAGACTGTGTAATCCGAACCCGACCCCAGCCGAGTCGTTACGGTCGGTTCCTTAGCGTCCTTCTTTTCTTCGTTCCGCAACCACGACTCGTAGATTGAGCCACCGCTCGGGTCTGGGACATCGCGCGCTACATCGCGGAGGAATTCGGCCAGTGCAGGCACAGCTGCGGCGGTGAAGGTGTTGCCGGAAGATGAACTGTCTACATTCAGGTAAGCGAGCGCGCCTGCCCGGAGTCGATCGGCCTCCAGTTCGCCCCATTCTGTGCTGCCCGTCAGGGTAAATTCCTCTGCATCCCAGGAAGCAAAGATGAGGGTGCGACGCGGTTTCCAGCCGCCTCGCTTAAGTTCTCCAAATGCCCGGGCAGTTTCCATCAGACTGGCACTGCCGCTACTCGGATCGACGCCGCCATAGACCCATGCATCGCGGTGGTTTCCGAGAATCACCCACTCGTCCGGCCGTTCTGCTCCGCGCAACCGACCCACGACGTTCCAGATCGAACGCACCTCCTTGTCGTTTTGGATTATCAGATGAAGCTTATTCGAGCTTGGCCCAAGCCGGTAGCTAAAAGGGAGCCCACCCTGCCATGCAGGCGGCGCCGGGGGGCCAGTCAGGCTTTCCAAAATCTTGCGTGCGTCCTTATAAGACATTGGTGCTGCCGCAATCTTTGGCATCGAGACAGCGGTCTCGGCGGGGAGGAAGCGGCCACCGGGAATGGAAGCCCAGCCGGGTGTGCGCGGATCGCCGGGCAGGTTGAAGTCATAAACAATACCACCTCTTTGCAGATGACTCTCCGGTCCCCACGGCCCCCATGGGAAGACCTCACCCTTTTTGAAGCCATCATCCGCCGGGTCGGAGTAAAGGAGAAGCGCCGCCATGCCGCGTCTTTGTGCCGTCAGGGCCTTGAAGCCACGATAGCTGTAAGGCACGGAGTAGCGAGCAAGTGCGATCTTTCCTCGTAAGTCAACACCCTGCCGCTCGAGGAGGTCATAGTCTTCAGGATTACCACTGTTCACATAGACCACAGGCGCGGTCACATCAACATCCGCAGAGTAAGCGCAATAAGGAATTCCCACGTCCGAGGCGCACGAATCTTTGTCCTGCGGAATCGCTTCTTCCTTCAAGGATAACTTTTCTTCCGTTGCTCCCATGAGCGTCGCCTCATATCTCGTGGGCCACGGAAGGTAAACCGGGTGCTCGATGAGCTGGACGTCTTCCAGACCGTAGGCACGCCATTGCTTCGCCACGTATTGGGCCAGCTCGTAATTACGCAGTGACCCAGCCATGTGCGGCTTCTCGGTAAAGATGCGATGTTCGCGACGACAGTTTTCGGGGCGAATCGTCTGCAGCAGTTGAGACTCAAGCGACTTAATCCTGGCGGCGTTCGCTCGAGAGAATCCTTCGCCTGAAGGTCCCGAGAAACTCACGGCGGTAGTTACTAGAAGCAGGATGGCCAGGTAATGATACAAAGTGCGGACTCAGGTATCACGCCGGGGGAAGAGTGTCAAGCAACTCCTGGATCATGTTTCATCTCTCAAGGTATTTTTGCTGGATCCTCCGGATGTGATCCTTTCCTTTCGAACACCTGGCCGCCTTCAAGACTAGCGAATCCATCGGCAAGGTTGGCGAATCCATCGTCACGGCTGTGGCGCCGGCAGCGATTCGCTTCCTATAGAACACTCGCCGTCTTGAAGAATTGGCGAATCCATCGTCACGGCTCTGCCGCCGGATGTGAGGCGCGGGCTTTGCCCCGCCGCAAGCCGCCCCATGTTTTTGGGGCTATGCCCCAGGTTCGGGCTCTGCCCCTTATCGTCGCCGGCTACCTCGTCGCCAATAGACAAGGTCTTTGTCCACCGCCAACGGTTCATTCTCCAATGGACAACCTTGCCAGATGCGAGCGCTGGACCAATGATAGTCTGATGCTCGAGTAACGAATCCGGCGCGCACTGGATTCTGATGGATGTAGTTCAGCTTTTCCATGAACATGCTCTCACTGAAAATCGGAAGGACATTCTTTTCCGTTTGCCAGAGCGAGTATCTGTAGTTTCGCTCCCGCTCCTGATGCTGGAGCTTCGCCAATGAACGCAAATAGTTGTTCATTTTCAAGTAATCGATGACCCGGCGCGCAGTTAGCCCTTTCAAAACACGTAGCACATCAGAAGTCGTTGATGGTCGACTGGTGAGCAGGTGCATGTGGTCGATCATGATCACATAAGCAAACAGTAGAAAGCCCGCGGACTTCCGGGCCTCATCAACCGCGCGACACAGAATTTCTTTCAGTTGGTCAGTTCGAAAAACATGAAGTCGATCTTTGGTAACAACAGTTATATAGAGGATCGGTGAATCTTGGGAGACTAGAAAACGGTGAGCCATGAGGCTGCTCTCCTTTTGCGTGAGGTAATAGAACTGCCTGAAAACCTACTCGCTTTCGAGATTGACGTAAAGGGTAGAGCTGGCTTTGCCGCTGGAAGTGATCCCCTTCCTTTAGAACTCTCACTCTTGGCGAATCCATCCGTCGGCGAAGGCGTAACATAGATGAATGAATAGATTCTGTCTTAAGCAAGCGAAGGTATGGCGAAGAGCCTGAGCTGACTTGAGTCAATTCGACGGAGGTAGTGCGAGACGTAACTGGAACATCTCTCTTAACATCAAGCTTGAAGGTTAGCTGATCGATCGCGACGGCTGGGCCGCCGGATGTGAGGCGCGGGCTCTGCCCCGCCGGAAGTCGCCCTACTAGTTTCGGGGGCTATGCCCCTGGTTCGGGCTCTGCCCTTCAGACTGGACGGGCAGGCCAAAGGCCGAACCAGGGGCATAGCCCCAAAAAATAATCTAGCAGCTTGCGGCGGGGCAGAGCCCACGCCTCACATCCGGCGGCAGAGCCGAAGCTGCGGTAGCTGATGACTCTGAGGCCCAGTCGAAGCTGCAGTAGTTGATGACTCTGAGGCAGAGCCGAAACTGCAGTAGCTGATGACTTTGAGGCAGAGCCGAAGCGGCAGTAGCTGATGACTTTGAGCACAGCCGAAGCGGCAGTAGCTGATGACTTTGAGGCACAGCCGAAGCGGCAGTAGCTGATTTTGAGGCAAACCCGAAGCTGCAGTAGCTCACGACTTTGAGGCACAGCCGAAACTCAGCACCTCATAACCTCGAGGTAAGGCCGATTCGCCGCACCGAAGGTTCCCTCGTTAGTCGATGAGGACCGCCAGGTCGAGCTGACGGAGCCGCGCGGGTTCGGCGACCACGTCGATCTGGACGATCTTCCCGTCCGTAATTGTGAAGCTGAGTGCCCTCATCAACTTTCCATGGGGAGCGAAGACGACTCCCACCGCCCCGTTGACGAGCGCTGGTTGTGCGAACCGGGCACTCCGCGAGAAGGCGAGCGCTCCTTTGGCCCAAATCCGCGCACCCCGGACCTCCCTCGATCCGCCCGGAGGCACGTCGGCTCGGACCACAACGTTTGGGTCGAGCACTGCGAGAAGCGCGTCGAAGTCACCGCCGCGCAACGCAACGAGGAAGGCGTCGACAACTTCTCGCTGGCGGGTGAGATGGGCGTCCGGAACTGTGGCCGCTCCCTGCACCCGGCGGCGTGCGCGGCTCGCGAGCTGTCTTGCTGCGGCCGGGGAGCGCCCCACGATCGGAGCGATCTCACCATGGACCGTCGCGAAGCTGGCGAGGCGCATCGGTCTATCACGTACGCGGTTTGCTGACCGCTTCCGCCATTTCCTGGGAGAGTCCCCGATTGCCTACTTGGCCCAATGGCGGCTGAGACTGGGAGCGGAGATTCTTCAGTCGACCGAGGACAGCGTCGCGGAAGTCGCTGCGGCGGTGGGCTATGGCTCAGAAGCGGGATTCAACCGCGCGTTCAAGCGGGAGTTTGATTGTCCTCCGGCGGAATTCCGTCGCAAGCGTAAGGCCCCACCGGCCCAGCACTCACAACCTGACGGCTGATCGCATCATGAGAATTCGGCGAAGGCGCGAACGCGCATTTTTTGAAAGCACGCGCAAGCTGCGGGGCGCGCCACTCAACTGCTAACGATCCGCGAAATACATGTATTTTGCCGAGAGGACCTCTTCCGGGTCTGGCTTTGTAGGCGAGTCGTCAATCTGTTCATAAAGCGGCGGCGGAATCTCAGCAAATTCGGAGAGGGGACCGTAGACCTCATCCACGCCGTCGCGAAAGACATCGCCAATCAGCAGGTTGATGATATTGACCCGCTGTTCAGGATACTTGCGGAGAAATTGCGCAAAGCTGAAACCATCGTTATAGAAGGCGTAGACAAGCTTGCGCATCGACTCGATGCCCTGATCCAGTTTGGCCTGAAATTGACCCAACCGCTCCGCGGAAAAGTCGTTGCACCTAAATGCATCATGGATGGCGTCAGCGGCCATCTCAGCCATTTTCAGGGCAAGCAACACACCCGACGAATAGATCGGATCTAGAAAGCCATAGGCGTCGCCGATGATAATGAAGCCATTGCCGGCGTTCTGTTTTGAGCGGTATGAATAATCAAGGATTGAGTAGATCTTATCGACGCGAGTGCCCTCCGCCACGCGGCGACGACAAGCTTCGCATCTCTCGATCTCCTCTTCAAAAATCTTCGCCAGGTTCTGGCCACGGTCTTTGAGCAGGTATTCGGGATCGGCGACGATACCGACACTGGTAATGTCATTCTCGAGCGGGATGTACCAGAACCAACCGTTGCTGCCGGGCGGCGTCCGCAACACGAGCGTGGCCCCGCCATTGAGATCAGGCTCGCGCTGCGCTCCTTTGAAGTAAGAGTAAAGCACAGCCTTCTTGAGTTTTGGATCGCGGACGCGCCAGCGGAACTTATTGGACAGCATCGCGCTTTGTCCCGTGGCGTCAACGACCACGGGGGCATAAAAGCTCTGGCGCGAACCGTCCTTCAACTGGACCTCGACCCCGACGGCGCGAGGTTCCTGGGCTCCCCGATCTCCGTCAAACAGCACCTGCTTAACCGCACTTCCCTGATGTACTGTTGCTCCCTGTTCAGCGGCGTGCTCGATTAACATCTTGTCAAAGGCGGCGCGTGTTACCTGCCAGGTGACGGCGCTCTCATGATGGATGGCCTCGAAGAAGTAGAAGGGTCGCGATTCTCTACCTGCGGAATTGGCAAACTGCACGCTATATTTGCGCACGAAGGGGCTGGTCTTGAGCTTTTCCAGCAAGCCCATACGCTGGAAGGTCCAGTAAGTATCGGTCATCAACGATTCACCGATGTGATGCCGCGGAAACTCTTCCTTCTCAAATAGCACAACGTGGCGGCCTTCGCGGGCCAGAATGCTTCCGATTGTGCTGCCAGCAGGGCCCCCGCCGACTACGATTACGTCATAGTTATTATTGTTGTTATTATTCGTTTCCATGCAGGCTTAGGCGTATCGAACAGTTCTCAATTCAGGTTCAAAAAACTCCAGGAGGAAGTGTTCTACTTCCAAAAGACCACGGCGAGTGAGGGTTATCGTTTCGTTTTCGCGCTCGAGCACCTTTTCGTCACTCAATCGCTCATAAACCGGTCGAAATTCTTGCCAGACATCAACAGCGAACTTATTGCGAAAGTACGCCGTATCAAGCGAGCCGGTTTTGAGTTGCAAAATCATCTCGCGTATCAGCCGCTGCTTCGGCGTCAGCGAAACCGCCCGTAAAAGAGGCAGTTTGTCGGTGCTAAGGATGCGAACATATTCTTCGAAGTTGTGTGCGTTCTGAAAATTCACGCCGTCGAAATGCGAGAACGACGAGACGCCCAGCCCGATCATGTCGCCACCGTGCCAGAGGGCATCCGTGTAGATGAACCGGCAGTCCTTCTTGCTGTTTACGAGAGTGTAAGTGCTGGCGATGCGATAGCCATGCTCCTGAAATTGATCGAACGCGTAGTTTAGCCAGTGCCGCTTCGTCGCCCAGTCGGCTACCGGTGACGCGGTGCCCTGTTTGAGCATCTCCTGCGAGATGATCGTGTTGTAAGGCAGTTCCATCTGATAGATGGTCACCGAATCAGCTTCCAACTCGATCGCTCGCCGGACCGTTTCGCGCCATTTCTCTTCGGACTCACCCATCATGCCCGAAATAAGATCGATATTGATCTGGGGGAAATCGACCTCACGGGCCCAGCCATAAGCACGATAGATCTCAGGCGAAAGGTGCGCGCGTCCATTCGCCTCCAG
This sequence comes from Pyrinomonadaceae bacterium, assembly GCA_050748205.1. Classification (GTDB taxonomy): domain Bacteria; phylum Acidobacteriota; class Blastocatellia; order Pyrinomonadales; family Pyrinomonadaceae; genus PSRF01. The sequence goes on from JBOGOU010000208.1 coordinate 9,169, forward strand.
AACTTCGTCATCAAAGTGTTCAATGCCGAGGCTCAGGCGCGTGACCCCAATCTCCTTTAAGGCTTCGAGCTTCGACTTTTGCAGGGTGCCGGGCTCACACTCGAAAGTTACCTCTTCAGCGTTGGCCCAACTCACGTAGCGATTCAGGCCGGACACCAGGTAGTGCAGTTGCTTTTCACTTACGTAAGATGGCGTACCCCCGCCGAAGTATGCGAACCGAAGCTGGCGCCCCTGAAAAGCAGGGCTGCGGCTGTAGAGCTCATTCTCCTTAATGAGCGCATCAAGATAAACCTCGATCTCCGAAGCATTCTTGTCCGTGTAGACTTTGAAATAGCAGAATTTGCATCGCTTGCGGCAGAAAGGGATGTGGATATAAAGGCCAAGCGGATCGTTTACGCGCGGAGGTTCGTCGAGCGCCGCGAGCGCCTCACCTACAAACTCGGGTTTCCATTGGGAAAACGGCGGATAGTTTGAGACAAAATAATTGCCGACCTCGGTACCGTTTGTTTTTGGAAGATCGATCGTCATTGCCCTCAAATTACCATCACTGTTGCCCGATGAGCAATTTGGGAAGTTTGGTGATAGTGGCTGACGCCGCAAATCAGGGTAATTTCACGCTTTGCGTGAAATTCTTGCTACGAGCGAAAACTAGACTCTGCATTCTTGTTTCACAGACCAAAACTGAAACTTGGACACTACCGCGTTGTCTGAGCCGGACATTTCTGGTATTAGGATTTTGACCCGTTGCAACTAAGAACACGAGCGAGGCGTTTATTGTCGGAACCCAAGCCATTCACCATCAAACGCTACCTGCCGTATATAACCCTCCTCCTGATGTTTGGCTTCGGGATTTGGCTGATCCTGGCAGGCGGTTCTCGTCTTTATTCACAGCGCGCTGTCCCGGCTTCGTCGGCCGAGTCGCCGCCGGTCAGCCCTTCTCCATCGCCATCCCAATCAGAGTCCGGACGCACCTATGCAGGCAGAATGTTTCGAGACAATCTCAGAAACCCCTTCAGCATCTTGCTCCTGCAACTAGTTGTCATCATCGTTGCGGCACGCCTGGTTGGTAAGCTGTTTCAGAAAATTGGCCAGCCTCCTGTGCTGGGAGAGATCGTCGCCGGAATTGTTCTAGGTCCATCTCTGCTCGGTTGGCTCTCCCCGGAAACGATGGCTTTTCTCTTCCCCGCACCTTCGATGGAAATGCTAAAGCTGCTCAGTCAAATTGGCGTCGCGCTATTCATGTTCGTCGTCGGGATGGAGCTGGATGTCCGGCACCTGCGCCAGAAGGCCCACACCGCGATCATGGTCAGTCACGCGAGTATCATCGTTCCATTTTTCCTGGGTGTGGCGCTTTCGCTGTTGGTCTACCGCTCGCTGGCGCCGGCCAAAACCTCCTTCACTGCCTTTGCTCTTTTCATGGGAATCGCCATGAGTATTACGGCCTTCCCGGTATTAGCGCGAATCCTCGAAGACCGCCGGATGTCGCAGACATATCTGGGGAGTATCGCTCTCACGTGCGCGGCGGTTGACGACGTCACCGCCTGGTGCATGCTCGCGTTGGTCATAGCATTCGCACAGTCAGGTAGCGTGGCGGCATCCTTCCTTACGATCGCCCTTGCATTGTGTTTCATCTGCGTCATGCTCTTGCTAATCAAGCCTCAGCTTACCCGTCTGTTGACGAATGGTCAGGAACAAGGTCGAGGCCCGTTGGCTGGAATACTCGCATTTGTATTAGCCTGTGCGCTTTTGACCGAGACGATCGGTATTCATTCTCTGTTCGGCGCGTTTCTGGCTGGGGTGGTTATGCCGTCAACTGCCGGGCTGCGAGTGCTCCTCAAGGAAAAACTTGAACCTTTGACTGCGGCTGCGCTACTGCCGCTCTTCTTTGCGTTCACAGGTCTGCGCATGCAGATTAACCTGCTCAATGACTGGCATAGTTGGGCCATCTGCGCAGTAATAGTTGCCGTCGCCATCGCCGGTAAGCTGGGCGCAAGCATGCTGATGGCTCGGTGGACCGGAATGAATTGGCGGGACTCGTTTTCATTGGGCGTGTTGATGAATACACGTGGTTTGGTTGAGCTGATCGTGCTGAACATCGGCTATGATTTGGGTATCCTGTCGGCCCGCTCATTCGCGATGCTTGTTCTGATGGCACTGATTACGACGTTCATGACCGGGCCGTTGCTTTCCTTGGTGAGAATCGACAGACGACACGAAGGCTTTGCCGCCTGAACCGAAATCAAAAACGAACCACGAAATACCACGAAATGTCACTGTGAAATCTGAGATCTCAAATTTCAGATCTCAAAGCGTTCGTGTGGTGCGCGTGGATCGTCTGTTGTCTTAAGCTAAATCTCGAGTCAGGCTACCACCGGCCGACGATGTCTCGTTGCCGAGCGCAGCACGCAGTGTTGATGGAATCTCCGTCGGCTTACCGTTCTGTAACACTACGACGGTCATCGTCCCCTCAATAGCCAGTTCTTCATCGGCGTCGAAGACTTTATAGTCGTAGCGAATCGAGGTGCGTCCGAGCTTGCCAACCGTGAGCCGGAGCCGGAAGGGAGCGTCGAGCGTGAGTACACGGAGGAATCGGCATTCCACATGTGCGCGCGGGAAATCATAACCCATGTTCCGATTCATCGGCCACGCAATGCTACGCACGAGTTCGCTCTCCGCCTCCTCGATGATTTCGAAAATACGCGGAAAGTGCAGGCGCCCGGCGGCATCTGCATCGGCCCAACGCAGGCGGCGCTCCAGTTCTATGGAAGCAGGCATGAATGGTGACCTTTCTATTCAGCTAAGCAGTCGTTCGGCTCTCGCGTGAAACCAAGTAATCTTGATGCGGCTAAAAGCTCGGCGGGCACGTTGATGAGACGGTATACATTGAGGCAGGCCTTTGCCCGCTCGTCTCTTCGAGGTCGCCCCCGCACCTCGAAAGATTAGCACGGGCGCGTGATAGGTGTGCGGCTCCAGGTTACGATGCACGGAGCCCAGTGGTAAAATGGGGACAACTTTCACACATGTGCAGTGTGCGCAGGTGGGGGCCCTCCGGAGAACACAAGTGAAGTTACTGTCCATTGAAACCACACCTAATCCAAACAGTATGAAATTGAATTTGGACGAGAGGCTGGCCAAAGGGGTCGCGATTACATATACACATGAAAATAGAGGAGATTGTCCAGCCTACATCGAAAAGATTCTGGCCATCCCAGGAGTCAGCAGTGTCTTCCGTGTCGAAGACTTTATGGCTATCCAGCGAAAACCAACTGCTGGATGGGAGGATATCTTGTTCCGGGCCCGCGCCGTACTCGAATACGCCAGTTTGAACAACGCGAAGCCGGAACCCGCACGAACGTCCGATCAGGAATGGCGCGAGGTAATGG
>JBOGOU010000209.1:0-12471 GCA_050748205.1 Pyrinomonadaceae bacterium
GCACTGATCAGTCCGACCACCGCCTTGTAGGTGATGCCCGCCGCCCGTATTCGGTATCAACACTTTTCGTGCTCCGCTCCTTTTCATCGGCGGCCTATGTGGTTACGTTTTGTTTGTGCTTGGGAGGGTTGCTGCTGCCCGCGACAGCCCTCGCTCAATCAAAAAGCAACCCTGTCGATAAGTTTGCGCAGATGGTTGATCTGCTCCCAACGCCGACTGTCTATCGCACAGCATCCGGCGCGCCGGGTCACAACTACTGGCAGCAGCGCGCAGATTACGACATCAAGGTTGAGCTTGATGATACGAACCAGAGTCTGTCGGCTTCAGAAACGATTACCTACCACAACAACTCGCCCGATCAGCTTTCTTACCTCTGGCTCCAGCTCGATCAGAATGTCTGGGCGAAGGATTCAGAAAATCTCTCCACGCAGGTCGCGCCAAACTTTGAGCGTGTTCCCTTCTCGACGATCGATAACCTCATCGCGAGGCGTGAGTTTGAAGGCGGCGAACGAATCACCGCGGTTCGCGATGCCAAAGGCGTTGCCCTGCCCTACACCGTGGTTAGAACCATGATGCGCATTGATCTGCCGCAGCCGCTGCCGCCGGGACAATCCACCGTCTTCTCCATCGATTGGAATTACAACATCAACGACGCTCGTCGCGTCGGCGGTCGCACGGGTTACGAATACTTTCCGCACGACAAGAATTACATTTACGAGATTGCGCAGTGGTTCCCGCGCATGGCCGCTTACTATGACGTTTATGGTTGGCAACACAAACAATTCCTGGGTTCAGGTGAATTCACACTCGAGTTTGGCAACTATCGTGTCTCCATTACCGCGCCGGACGATCACCTCGTGGCAGCGACCGGAGTGCTGCAAAACGCGCAAGTAGTATTGACCGCGGCACAGCGCCAGCGGCTGGAGCAGGCCAGAAGTGCGAAAAGTCCCTTGTTTGTGGTGACTCCAGATGAAGCGAAAGCCAACGAGTCGCACAAACCCGCCGGCAAGAAGACCTGGATCTTTGCGGCGGAAAACGTGCGCGATTTCGCTTTTGCCTCGTCGCGGAAGTTCATCTGGGATGCTCAAGGGCATAACGTCGAAGGCAATCAGGTGATGGCCATGTCGCTTTATCCGAAGGAAGGTGAGCCACTCTGGTCCAAATATTCCACTCAGGCAATCAAGCATACCCTGACAGTTTATTCACACTTTACGTTTCCTTATCCCTATCCGGTCGCGCAGTCGATCAATGGACCTGTGGGCGGCATGGAATATCCGATGATCTGCTTCAATGGTCCACGTCCGCTACCGGACGGCACCTACTCAGAAGCCACAAAACATTCGTTGATTTCGGTGGTCATCCACGAAGTCGGGCACAACTATTTTCCCATGATCCTTAACTCCGACGAGCGCCAATGGACTTGGATGGATGAAGGGCTGAACCAGTTTGTGGAGTATCTGGCGGAGCAGGAGTGGCAGGAAGGCTACCCTTCGAGTCGGGGCGAACCGAAATTCATAACCGATTACATGAAGAGCAAGGATCAAGTTCCCATCATGACCAACTCGGAGGACATCCTTCAGTTTGGCCAAAATGCTTACGCTAAACCCGCGACGGCTATGAACGTTTTGCGCGAGAGCGTGCTGGGACGGCAGCTTTTCGATTTCGCTTTCAAACAGTATGCGCGTCGTTGGGAGTTCAAGCGCCCGACACCCGCGGATCTGTTCCGTACGATGGAAGATGTCTCTGGCGTTGACCTCGACTGGTTTTGGCGCGGTTGGTTTTACACGACCGACTACGTCGATATTTCGATCGAGCGTGTGCGTCTCTTCACGCTCGATACGATGAACCCCGACGTCGAGAAGGCACGCCGCGCCAAAGAACGCGCCGAGCAGCCGCAAACGCTTTCACAGCAGCGCAACAAGTCATTGCCAAAGCGTGTTGATGAAGAGCCTTCCCTGCGCGACTTCTATAACACCTACGACGAGCTGGTTGTGACGGCCAAGGACCGCGAGGAGTATCAGAAGTTTCTGGGAACGCTGACTCCGCTCGAGCGGGAGTTGTTACAGGCGGGCACAAACTTCTATGTGGTTGACCTAAAGAATACCGGCGGTCTGGTCATGCCGGTCATTCTCGAGATCGAATACGCCGATGGCAGCAAGGAAGAGTTGCGCATTCCCGCGGAGATCTGGCGCTACAACAGTACCGAGGTATCAAAGCTCATCATGACGCCGAAGGAGATTCGCTCCATCACGCTCGATCCGCATTTAGAAACGGCTGATACGGACGTCTCCAACAACTATTTTCCGCGCCGCCCGGTAAAGATCCGGTTCCCGCTCTTTCGAGACCAGCCGGCGCCGCCCAACCCAATGCAGCTTGACCGCAAACAGCATCCGGAAAGGCAATCAGTACCGTAACCTAATCAAGCCGCGAGAGTTGATCCGGCCGGTTGGGCAGCGCTGAGATCGCTCACAAAGCGGCTCTCGATTCCGCCAGGCTCCAGGCAATCTTTACGCTCGTCAGCAGCATGGGAGCCAAGCTTGCGCAGGACATCGAAAAGAGCATGGAGATGCGCTATTGACAGTTTTTACAAACTGGTGCTAAACAATTGCGCATCGCTCGCGACACGTTTCCTCAGGCGCTCATGGCCTCTTGCTTAATGATTCGCGAAACCACCTCGCCGGTTCTTCAGTAGCACGATTTTCCGGATTGATCCTGCCTTACCCGAGAACCGAACGACCCTTTGGAGGGTGCGGAGATTCGGCAGAGGGATCGCTGCTCTCTATTGAGTGACGACCTCATGACCACGCTCTAAGGAGAATAGTATGAAAGCACGTTGGATAAACATTCCTACCACTGCACTAATGGTCATCAGCGCCGGACTAGCACTGACCACTGCAGCACTGACCACTTCAGCACTGGTCATTGAACCGCTGGCCGCGCAACGAGACATCATTCAAACACCGGCCCCTGAAGAACTGGTGAAAAAAAGCGGCTGCCTTAGATGCCACAGCGTAGACAAGATGGTTAAAGGCCCTTCATTCCATGACATTGCCGAAAGGTACAAAAACGACGCGCGCGCGCGCGCTTCGCTGATCAAGACGGTTAGGGATGGCGGTAAAGGCCACTGGACTGAACTCACCGGTGGCTTGGGTATGCCTCCGCATTCCGCTCGTCTCTCAATGGTCGAGATCGAACGGTTGGTTGACTGGGTGCTGAGTCGCTAATTCCGAAAATTGAATAGGAGACGTTCTCATGGGAACCACAAAGTTGACTCGCTTTGTACGATCCATAGCAAAGCGCACGTGCTGTGTGTTTGGCGTTGTCGTTGTATTGTTCACTGCGGTTGTGCTATTGGCCGATCCACCAGCCGACGGTCGCCTCAAGGTGTTGACGATGGGGTTGGGTACTGGAAGGGTCACGTCCTCTCCGGCTGGAATCAATTGCACCAATACATGTGAGGCAGTCTTTCCCAGTTCGCCAGACGTAGAGGTCACCGCAAGCCCTGACGCCGGTTCAACTTTTTTGGGGTGGGATGATGCAGACGCGGAACCGATGATAACCCCAGACTGCACGGGCGTGACGAATCCGTGCAGGTTGACGATGAACGCGCACCGCACAGTGAGGCCAGTATTTGGACTTGTTACGCCTCCAACACCAATACCAGTTTTTGATACTACTACTAGCGCTCCTTCGACCAGGACTTTCGGCCCGGGCGTTGTCCTCGCTCCTAACGAAACCATTAGGCCAGAGGACTTAGACGCCTACGTAAGGGCGCGTACCGATCTGACTCCAGCCCGTTTCGTCGCCGCATTACCATCAGAGTTCAAATTAAACTGGATTCTGATGTCTCGATCGGAAAGTCTCCAAACAGGTACCGCACTATCGCCTCGTATACTACTTCCCAGTGCGGACGGACGATTCGTATTTACGATCGGCATGAGACAGCATTCTTCTTATCCCGGCGCCCATCCTAATGCCATTGAGTTTATGCAATGGGACGCCAACAAAAAGAATTTTCGCTTCCATGAAGTCATACTGGTTGACATTCCCGTGATGGATGCTGATGGTGACGGCATCGGCGTCATCGATCCAAGGCCTAGAGCTGTACGAATAGACGATGACAAATGCCCGCGATGTCATTCGACGAGGAATGTTCTAAATCCCGGTTCGACTGCTGGCACTGACGGTATCACGCCAAGATCCATTCCAGCTAAAAACAAACCGAACTGGGACGCGTACGACAGTTGGGCCGGAATGATGTCATTCAACCGAGATCGGATTTATCAAGGGTCAATAGAGGCTGCCGCGTTCCGAAAAATCCTTAATCCCTGGACGTGGAGCACGAATGCTGCCGTAAGACAGATCATCGAGCAGTTAAGACTTCAACCTGCCGGCACTACCGCTGCGCATCGAATCACTCGCTACAGTGGTGGGCCAGACGATGGCCATATTCGTTTTGCATTTGATCCTGCACTTCCTTCTCCTCCAGTTTCTGCCGAGCCTGCACCTTCGAGCTCAGGTATGGGAGACGAGGCAACAATCAATACATCTTATTTGTTTGACCGTCGGGCAGGCATGGCTGGCGCCGAAACACCAGTAATCAGAGGCGGCTCATTCATTACACTTCAACATTCTGCAATTGCCCCAAATGACGAAGGTCGCGGAGTGCACTTTTTTGATTTGCTTGCAGGGTTTGGTTCTCCCGTCCCGGGTGACACGGCAACGAGCAACTTAAATGCTCAAAGGGTTGCGGATGAGGTGATTAATCACCATTTTGCCACCGGGAGCGTTCCAATCGAGGTCCGGCCAATTACACTCGCCATCGCAAAGGGATGTCTGAGCATATCGGGGACAACTGTCACCAGCTCGCCGGCACATTCAATTCATCTGCCGTTCTTTAACGACCGAAATGGCATGACTATTGATCAAGTGCTCATCGACACAAGGAAACGAGCAGAGAGTCTTCCGTTAAGAAAAGCAGGTATACAAAGGTTTAACCTGCATAGAACCGGAACCGGAGCCGACAGTGATCCTTACACGACCGGCAGTGACCCCGTAGGCGGCCTGATGCAGGAATATGCGTCACCTCTGCCTGGAGCTACACCGGATTTTGCCAGGCTTCGACAGGATATCTTTCGACGGCCTACCCGACCCAGACCTTGTCCTGTTCTTCTTTGTCCCGACAATACAGTGATGGGGGGATTCTATGTCGATCGTGAGTTTCATGATGATAATGGTCCCAAGGTTGCGTTATATCGCTACTTTTTAGAACCGTTGGGTGTGTCCGTTGACAAGTGGTCTACGGGAGTTCGTGGCCGTTCGCGAACCTATACCTTTGCAGATGTGTTTGATACTTTCGAAAACACTTTGATAGGCGAAATCGAAGGGGACTTAGGCCCTCCGACGATGAGGCGGCCGGTAACCCATCCGATTTCGGGATTGACCTCTTTCGGATGCTCTGATCTGATTCCTTTTCTCAACACTACTTTATCGGCATCCGCATTGCTTCCCGGCGGTGTCGACGCAATTCCCAGGTACACCGACATACAGAGAATTTTTAACAAGAGCTGCGTCGAGTGTCATGGTGGATTGGACTACCCACCATATGAACGTTTTGGCGGTGGCAACTTCGACCTCTCAGAAAACGAGCGTCCACCAGCTGGCCAGGATCGTTTGGACCGATCATATGGTTTCGCAGCGCCATTTATAACGACGGATCCAACCGTCAGTTTGGTTTACGACCGAATTACTGATTACCAGACATTAACTCACCCCTATGATCCGGCTGCAGCAAACGAGAATTGCCCCTTTGGATTGATGCCGTGTGGTGGGCCACCGCTCAGCAGGGTGGATATTGAGACGATCCGCCGGTGGATAATAGGCTCGGAACCGAACACCCGAGGCGATCCGCATATAGAAACGGTTGATGGAGTGCCCTACGATTTTCAGAGTGCTGGTGAGTTTATTCTCCTAAAGGGACAAGGTTTGGAGATCCAGACTCGGCAGACAGCGATTGCAACAGACGGTCCACTTGGTCCAAATGCTCACACTGGGCTTAGCTCCTGTGTAAGCTTGAATACTGCAGCTGCCGTGCGGGTTGGTCCACACCGCATAACATACGAACCAGACGTGAATGGTAAGCCGAATCCGGAGGGCCTGCAGCTGCGCATTGACGGAAACCTCGTCAGGATGAGCGCTGAAGGAATTCTTCTTGAATCGGGCGGCCGCATCATTCAAACGACAGCGCCGGGCGGCATCCAGATCGAAGCACCAGGCGGAAGTGTCGTGGTAATCACTCCGGGTTGGTGGGATCACTACCAGGTTTGGTACCTGAACGTCGATACGCGCACTGTAAGAGCGACGGACGGTGTTATGGGCGCGATTGCGCCCGGAAGCTGGTTGCCGGCCCTTCCAGACGGAAGCTCTCTGGGCCCGCGACCTCGCGATCTACATCAGCGTTATCTGGACCTCTATGATAGGTTTGAAAATGCATGGCGGGTGACTGATTCAACAACTCTCTTCGATTATGCGCCGGGCACTTCGACGGCAACTTTTACGATCGCGAATTGGCCTGAAGAAGCTCCTCAACGCTGCGTCGTACCACCGCCATTACCAGGGGGACCGGTGGCGAAAGCTCCGCTTAAGGCCCTGCAATTGGAAGTGGCCCAACAACACTGCCGCGGCATTGTTGCAGATAACGCAAGAGCCAACTGCATTCAAGACGTAATGGTGACAGGCGAACCCAAGTTTGCTGAAACTTACGTGAGGGGAGAACAGATCCAACGGAATGGGCGTCCTGTTGCACCTGAGCTCGTTTTTCCAGATCGGTTCAAGACGGACCTATCCGCAAGCGTCGATTTCACCTGGAACAAGAGCACTGATCGTGAAGGTGACCTCCTGACATATCGACATTGCGTATGGGAAATCAAAGAGCCATTTAGACTACAGAAATGTATTGCGACGTCAGGCCAGACGAGTTGGTGGCGCGGGCGTGCTTTCTATCCTCTGCTGATTGTACTGATAGGTTTGTTGTTGCTTGCAATACTGATCTTTCTGGGCATGAGGCGAAGGCCCTGGGTTCTCGGGTTTGTAGTGATACTAATCGTCGTTGGGGTAATTCTCGCTTTCTATGTCAATAGGACCCGTTCCGTAACACTTGCCAGATCGGTCTCCGGACTCCAATCGGGTAAGGCCTATTATTGGAAAGTAATCGCCGAGGACGGCAAAGGGGGCACTGTCGAAAGCGAGACGCGACGCTTTGAGATCAAATAATGTAGCGGACACACCTCACGTGTCGGCTCGATGCTAAATCAACACGCGGTTGGGGCAGAATTATGACCCTCTCGCGCAGCCGCCAGTAGGACGCGTCGGAAAGGCGGCGTAGTTATCTTCGTGGCGTCGCCTGAGGCTTAGCAACAATCAAGGGCTGACCCTCGAGCTCACGCCGGTAGAACACTCTCGGTCTCTGCACGCTGCGCTTTTCAGGTTCTTTGATCTTCTCCTCTCCTTCGACAAAGGCAATGTTGAGACCGCGAGTGCGCAACGACTCAGTCATCATCTCCTCTTGCATCTGAGGCACTCGTCTTGTCGCGTGATCGAACCACTCCCACACCAACACTTGACCGTCTTTCGGCTCCTTGATCTGCTTTATCCTGCTTCAGCCCTTCTTCGACAAGGACAAAGGTAAGATACCCGTGTCCCAGTCGCGCTGCCTCCTGGGCCGCCTGGTAGCTCTGCGCGGCAGTCAGAATGTACATGCCTTTTTCATAGGCCAACTGTGCCAGCCCTTTCGAGTTCATTGGCCCGCGACGTTTCTCTTCTGCTTCCAGCGCCTGTCCGGAATTGCACGCGTCGATCACTAAGAGGAACTGCCCCGCATCTATCTTCTCAAAGGCTCGCTCCAATTCTCGATCCGAGATGCTGTGTTGCAGGATGGTCTGCAAGCCTAACCGATCCAGTTTCTGGCGATTCCCGCGGTAGCCGAGATTGTGCGGTATCAGATAGAACTGTGACTGCTGCGCGGTGCCATGACCGGCAAAATAAACCACCACCACATCTTCCGGCTGCACCCTGGTTGCAACCTGTGTGAGACTCTGGAGCACCTGGGCTTTCGTAGCGTCTTTATCAAAGAGGTAGCTTACCTCGGTGCGCGCATAGCGGCCTAATTTCTGCTGCTGGCGACGCCACTCTTCGCCAAAGATGCGAGCATCCGCCACTGCAAATTTTAGGTTGTAGTCCGGGTTAGCGTAACTATTTATCCCTACCGCCACAACGTAAGATGTGCCTTTTCGCCGGAGGCTCTCGTCTCCGTTGACTATCAACGTGGCGTCAGCACTCTTGATGTTGTCACGGTTGAAGGCATAGGCCGTCAAACGATTCTCTCCGTAAACTACGGGAACGGTTGCTTCGATAGTAGCGCGGGCTCGTCCCTTCAATACGTCACCGCGCCACACATTGACCAGCGAACCGTTGCGAAACAAACGCACGTCTTGTGCTCCGGCCAAACCGTTCGCCACTTCAATCTTCACTGTTGCAATGCGCGTATTGACTTTGTTGGTAGAAGATCGACTATTCGCGAGCGAGACCCGCACTTCCGGTTGGTGGCGATCCCTTTGCGCGATGTCCTGAGTTGCTTTGGGTCTTTTGCCCGCGACTATGTCTGAAAGCAAGCCGGGGTAGTAGAACTCGTTAAAGAAGATCTCAACTGGGGCGACGTCGTAAAGGCTTGAAGAGAAACGCCAGAGAATCTGGTTCCAGGCTGCTGGCGAGCCATCAAAAAGTCCGTCTGGAGTAATGTTACCTATGCCTACTGCCAGGCAATCTATTTCCAAAAGTGCCCGAAATCTTTCTGCCCCGAGAAGCTGCCAGCGCCTGTGCCATCAGCTCACCCGAAACTGTTCCGGGAAAGAGGGATAGTGGAGGAGTTCCAACGCCAGTTAAGGTCGCAGCCGGGGTAGGAGCAGGTTATATTGTCTATCGTGGGGATTCGGATGTTGCCTTCTTTACTTCCCCCTCTTTGGTGGACCTCCCCGGCTAATGCCGTGATTCCGTGACGAGCGATGACAAAAAAAAGTAATCGGTGCCAAGAGTTGATCGATCACGCCGGTCTCGGAAATATGGAGGGCGTTATGAAGATGCTTGCGGCGGGAGAGAACCCCAACAGCAAACTTCGGGATGGGCTCACGCCGCTCATGGCCGCCGCCAATTCAGGCCACGCTAGTATTGTGCGAATATTGCTTGAGCATGGGGCTGATCCTAACGCCACAAACGACCACGGAAGAAACGCTCTCATGATGGCCGCTGGCATGCGCCGCCCAGCCGTCGTAAAGACTTTGCTGGAACACGACGCCGATAGTCACGCGAGGAACATTAGCCGCCTTGAACCGTTTGCTGGGTGGACTGCCTTGATGCACGCTGCCGCTAGCGGAGACTTGGAATCTTTGCGAATGCTCATATCCCGATCCGTGGATCCAAATGCACAGAACGCAAACGGAGAGACGGCGTTGATGAAGGCAATTCAAGCAGGGCACACGCCATTGGTCGAAACGCTGTTGAAAGCTGGTGCAGATCCACACCTTCAAAACGTCGATGGAATGACAGCTTTAGATATAGCTGACGAGCTCGGCCAAATTAGGATTGGGGAGTTACTGAGACCGACGACTCTATGACAAAAGTAGAATACGCCACGTTACCTTAATTGGCTGGCCGTCTGGACCTTCGAAGACGAGAACGTGGGCAACCGCAGGCTTCACATCAGGGGTCGAGCAGGTTGTTTTCGAAGCGCCGAAAAAACAATAACTCGCAACCAATTATCCGCCCTGTCGCAGCTACTCGAATACCCAGAGCCGGTTTCGTCAAACAAGCTACGAGAGGGGGTAGTCTAAATGCGCACCAACTACAATAGTGCCGTCACCAACCTCGCCTACGCCACCCCAGGACCGGCTCACAGTAGCAACTCGCCCAAATCAAACCAACGAAAGCTATGCGTTTGAGCTAAGGCCTGCGGTGATGCCGTTTTATTGCGTTCACAATGGTGAACACTTTGAACTTATTTCCGCGGCTCCCTCTTGAATTTGAATTATTCCAGCATTATTATTCGGGCGCCGAGGAGGGCACTGTTTATTTCTGCAAGGCGCGGGTTGCTTGAGTAATTGAAATTCGGAGAAGACTCACCACGCAAACCGATGGAGAAAAAAAATGACGTTCCCAGTTTTAATAGCAGAGTTCGTCGGCCCTAATGGCAAAGGCCACGGCATGATCTTAATGCGCGAGGACGGTGAGTTCGAAGGACTCGTGCTGCGGACGGAGCGGGCCGTAAAGCAAGAGCACGCATGTTGGGAGCACAGAATCGAGGATTACGAGGTTTGTGCCGTCTCAGAGGCGCTGCCTCCCGTGAAGGAAATGATTTGCGAAGAACTGGGCCTTGATGTCGATTAGATCGTGGAAGAATCAAGCCCCGGTTCGCTCTGCCTGCCCAATCATGCGGTGCATCGTGCAAAGCTCCGCTGTCGTTCACGAAAACTGAGTCCAACAACGGAAGGCGTTACATGAACTCCTCCATAAGTTCATCGAATGTCTCTTTATTCAGCCCGAGGTTTTGGTGGACTAAAGGGCCATTCCGGAGCGCCACCTCTTGATCCTCATATGTTGGTTGATGGGTTTGGTAGAAGACACCGATCGGGATACGGTCACCCCACTCGAATGATTTCTCTAATGCGAGCTCAACATTGCTAGCGTCGTAGCCCGGCTCGACCTCAAGTTTGTAGTTGCGCTTGCGGAAATAGTCGTAGGTATTTATTTTGTTGTAAGTAACGCATGGGCTGAAAACGTCCACGAGCGAAAACCCTTTATGGGCAACGGCTCCCGCAAAGAGATCCGCCAGATGTTTGTTCTCCCCTGAAAAACCACGCGCTACATACGTTGCGCCAGAGACGAGCGCCAGCGCGATGGGGTTAATCGGCAGTTCAAAATTACCCAACGGCGTGGACTTGGTGCGCACATCTTTCATCGTTGTGGGGGAGGCCTGACCGGTGGTCAGTCCGTAAATCTGGTTGTTCATTACAATGTAGGTCAAATCCAGATTGCGCCTCATAGCGTGTATGAAATGTCCCAGGCCGATTCCGTAACCATCGCCATCTCCGCCGGTAATTACTACGTGCAAGTCATGATTGGCGAGCTTGATTCCGGTGGCGACAGGCACAGCGCGTCCGTGCAAGCTGTGCACCCCATATGAATGGATGAAGCCAGGCAAGTTCGATGAGCAGCCGATGCCGGAGACGATCATCAAGTCTTTGGGCTTAATTCCTAATCTTCCGGCAGCGATTTGGAGCGCGCGCAGCACTCCGAAATCACCACATCCCGCGCACCAGTCTGGTTCGACAATGCTTTCGTAGGTGGCAATGGGCAATTCAATTACTGTAGCCATATCCGCATCTCCTTCTGAGTCTCAAGTCTGGAGTCAAGAGTCTGGAGTCTAGACTCCAGACTCTTCAGCCTGGCTCTGCCGTTAGAGCCTTAACGGCCTGCCATGAGTAAGTTGAGCCACTAACGGCCCCGATACACAAATCGCCGCGCTTGGCGCCACCGTCGCGGGCTACCATCTCAATTAGCCACAACGGCTCGCCGTATTCACTCTCCTGAAGCTTCTCAATTTTCCCGGGTCGGACTTTATCCGCCAGATGCACACGAACGTAGTGATACGACATCTCACGCGCCTCTTCCAGCGTAACATCGGTCGAACGCGGCTGGTCCTCAAGAATGGCGCGTAGTTCTTCAACAATGTGATGTGGTTCGAAGGGTTCGCCATCGTACTTCAAGATTAGGTGATTAACGCTAAAACCCGTTTCAGCGCGCAGATGACGTGCGAACTGCCCGGTGTAATTGCACTCAACGCAGACCGTGCGCTTCGTACCGCGGAGAATCTCGCTCACCTCGCTGGCGTGAAAAGGGTAGAGGTATTTGATCTGAAGATGATTGGCGCGGATGCCCGCGAGAGCAAGTAAAGCAATCGCTTCACCAATCACGCCCTTCGTCGAGCCCCAGCCAATCAGAGTGACCTCGGCATCAGGCGGGCCTTCCAGGCTGGGTGGAGCCAGTTCCTGCAAGACCTTGTCCAGTTTACGCATACGCTTCTCTTGAATCTTGCGCCGCACGGGCGGGTTCGTGAAGACATCGCTGATCACAACGCCTTCTTCGTCGTGATCGTCGGTTGCTGCCACGTACATCCCTCCCTCCGTGCCGGGCAGGACACGTGGCGAGACTCCCGAGCGGGTGAATGCGTATCGCTTGAACCGCCCCTTCTCCTGAGACCAATCGGAAACGATTTCACCGCGCTCGATCGGCACATCATTGCGCAGAGCACCAGCCTCGATAGTCTCCGGGTGCTCTGAGAGCAGCAAGTCGGAAATGATCGTGACCGGGAGCTGATACTTCTCCGCAAGGTTGTGTGCCTCAACTGCCGTGTAGTAACAG
>JBOGOU010000210.1:0-1805 GCA_050748205.1 Pyrinomonadaceae bacterium
GGCTTGCAAACAGGAGGGGCAGAGTTTGTGGTGCCGCAAACGCTTGTCGATTTGGTTGGCGTACAATGGGCCGCCGCAATCTCTACACCGGGTACTGGCGTGGTGCCCCATAACTTCAGGATGTCACCTTTCTACCCAACTGTCAAGCACAAAATCTGCTACACCCTTACTCATATTTCTTGAGGTGCCGTGGGCAAGTACATAAAATTGTATCTACAGTATTTTGGAGACCAAAATACCAGTTTCCATCTAAAGTGTGGTTATTCTGACACACCTTGGGACTGCCTTGTCGTGGACAAAAGGTGGCACCAAATTGACACCGGGGGGGCCTGTTTGGCCTAAAGGGGGCTTCTAGGAGGCAAAAGTGGTTCCCAAGGAGGTTGTAGGCTTACCTAGGGGGATCGCCCTTCCTAGCACCTCCTGATGCGCTGACAGGCCATTCTACACAGCCGCAAGACCAAAAAAGCCTAGAAAGCAGCGGGTGTGGAAAATGGGGCCCACCTACACAACAAAAGGGGCTACCCCTTGCGCCCAGCCCCCCGGGGTCAGACCCACTGCCAGTGCCAACACGACCTTGGTAACCTGCAACCTGAACCTGCAACCTACAGTGTAACCTGCAATCTACACACCCGTAACCTGTTACCTGCCAGTTTGGACCTCTACGTGCAGGGGGAGCACGTTGATGGCCACCTTAAGGTGTAACGTGTTACCTGATTAGTATGGCCCTTCACGTGCGGGGGCGGATATTACACAGTCTAGGTAAAACCTACCCACCACCTAACCCACTGATTCCCCACCACTTACCTAAAAACCTGCCAAAAGGCGTGCAGATTTTACCTGCCCAACTGCCGGTGGACCACTGATTCTAAAGGGTTTACCGGAATGGCCCTATAGTTGCAGATTGAAAAGGTTGATCGAATAGGTGAGAAGGAGACAACAGTGGGTAAAACGGGATTGCGGAAAGCACTTCGGACCGAAACGAGAAGATGGAGATGACACAATGACACGGAAAGATTACATCGCAATTGCTGAGGGCCTTAGGAATGCTGTGGATTACCATGGCGCAACACGTGAAGTTGAGGACGTAATAATGACTGCTGCTGAATCCATCGCCAGCGCCATGCAGGTCGATAACCCTCGCTTTGACCGTGAGCACTTCCTAGCCGTCGTGCGGGGTGAACGTGATCTGAATTCGCGGCCAGCGCGAAAGGTGGCGTGAGATGTTTGCACCTGAGATGCAAGTCAAACAACACGTCGCGGTAGTACAAAACTCGCGGGGCGCGCGCTTTCGCGTGTTTGAAACGGGGAATCCCAAGTTTTACCTGTTCTCTACCATCGCGCCTGACGGTACGGAAGGCGGGCTGCAATTCCCTGTGCGCAAGACCGATTTGCGAGACGATATTCGCCGCATGTTGCGGTACGGCTATGGAAACGCGAGTTAGGACGCGAGGCAAGAGAGAAGGGAGAATAACGTAACATGACCCAATACCTTCACGACTGGATTGAGTGGCAGGAGAATCAAGGGCGCTTGATGCAGAACCGGATGCAGGAGATTCTGGCACGCCAAGGCAAGCAGGAGAAGTATTCGCTCGAAGATGTCCAGCAAGCCGAACGGCAGGCCATGCAGGAATTGGGACTGACCCGCAAAGCCTAGCGAAAGGAGAAACCGATGCTGATAACTTCCCATGTATCCCCTGACGAATTGCTGTACCGAGCGCAGCTACGCCTTTGCTCGTTTGCTGACTTGGATGCCGAGACTTGGCTCGCCGCGTTTGATTCACTTGCCCACGCAAGAGCACAAGTCG
>JBOGOU010000211.1:0-28835 GCA_050748205.1 Pyrinomonadaceae bacterium
GATCTGTGCTGACCACTCGGGCCTAAGCGAATCCCTGAAGATGAGCTGTTTCAGATTGTTTTCCGCAATTGAGACATTCTGTACGGCCAACAACAGCGCCGACTCGCGGTTGGCGAGTTCGGTTTGCACCTCGGCTCTCTCCAAAGGAGCCTTGGCCCCGGCAGCGATCTGAGCTTCCACATTTCTCAGGTTTTCTCGTGAGAGATTGAGGTTTTCAAGCTGGTTCTGCTGATCGCGCAGGGCGAAGACCAGTTCCCAATAGGCTTGCTGCACGCGCGAGATAACATCGATGGTGCGTAAGCGAAAATCCGCGTCAGACTGCTCCAACCGCTTCTTCTGAATTCGAATCTGCCTGCGGTTGTTGTCAATCGAGCGGTTACGCAGCAGAGGCTGTGTGAAGGTCAAAGCCAGATTCGAGGAATAGAAAGGGTTCAGAGTACTGTTGGTAGCACTCGTTGTTGTCTTGTTGTTGCTAAAGCTAACTTCATAATTTCCGCCACCCCTTGAGAACTGCTTGTTTACTGACGGGCTCAAGGTAAAGACCGTGTTGGAAACCTGGCCGGCGGAGCCGGCTCCAGCAAAGATGTTCTGCACCGGGGTAATGCGCTTGTCGATTTGCGGCGTTATGCTAAAAATCGGATCAAAAATTCCCTCGAGCGCACGCAACTGTGTTTCCGCAAAGCGAACATCGTCGCGAGCAACTTCGATGTCGTTGTTGTTTTGTAACGCTCGGCGGACTGCCTCGTTCAGAGAAAGTGTCAACGTGTTATCGCTCCTTACCCCGAGCCGGGTAAGGCTCGGCATGGGCGGTAGCGGCCTCTTTTCGACGGTCGGAAAGACGGGTTCGCGCGGCTCCTGAATCGGGGCAGTCTCCGGTGTTTGGGTCGTAACGTCCGGCGTCGGCGAAGCCGCGGGTGGGGCCATGGGCGCCGTCGGGTCTCCAGGTGGCGCCTGCGGCGGCGGCTGTTGGGTTCCAGGGGGCGCCTTAGGCGAAACCTGCTCGGTTCCGGGAGGCCGGGTAGCTTCCCGCTGGGTAGGGTTAGGTGTGGAGGCGGGCCGTTGCGCATACGACTTTCCGCCTGCGACCAGCAGCAGGGCACCCAAAACCATCACTGTAACTAGACGATTAGACTTGATAGTAAGCATCAGACCAAAGCTCCTTAACGTTTTAGTTCCCAAATCTCGGCTCTGAGGGTGCCGACAATTGCTCACAAACAGACTTCGGCGCAATCACGTTTCTCTACGTCAGATAAACAATCTAGGTTTCAAAAAGATCAACAGCGGTCTAGATTTACGGCCGCCGTGCGCTTAATGGGAGTCGCTTGACAGCAACTGCCCCGCCGCATAATCTTGGGAGTCTTTTCTCCAGCCGTCCAGCATTGGTTCACCTGAGTTTCGGCTGAGGACGTGTGTGCGTGGCTCGAAACTACTGGGTGTACTCTGGAAAACGCCCAGCTTATCAATCGTGAGGAGGTCCATTAGCGAAATGGCAGTGAAGGTTGGCATCAACGGTTTTGGCCGGATTGGACGAAACATCTTTCGAACGTCACTCGGCGATCCGGATATCGATTTTGTAGCGGTCAATGATCTTACAGACACAAAGACCCTCGCTCATCTGCTGAAGTATGACTCGGTGCTCGGAAATCTCGATCACGACATTTCATCGACTGAAAGCGGGATCAAGGTTGAAGGAGAGGAGTTCCGCGTCTTTTCCGAAAAAGACCCCGCGGCGATTGATTGGACATCGGTCGGGGCGGAAATCGTAGTTGAGTCGACTGGTAGGTTTACTAAAGCTGAAGATGCCAGGAAACACTTGCGCGGCTCGGTCAAGAAAGTAATCATCTCGGCGCCCGCCAAGAACGAGGACATCACGATTGTCCTGGGAGTAAATGAAGACAAGTATGAGCCTTCGGCCCATCACGTGATCTCAAACGCCTCTTGCACTACAAACTGCCTTGCTCCGGTGGCAAAGGTAGTTAACGAAAAGTTTGGCATTCGCTCAGCGCAGATGACTACGATTCACTCTTACACCAACGACCAACAACTCCTGGATCTGCCACACAAAGACCTGCGCCGGGCACGGGCAGCCGCACTTTCCATGATCCCGACTTCTACCGGCGCGGCAAAGGCTGTTGCTCTGGTGCTGCCCGAACTGAAGGGCAAGTTTGACGGCATCTCAGTTCGCGTTCCCACTCCAAATGTTTCGCTGGTAGACGTGGTGATTGAGGTTGAAAAAGAAACCACAGCGGAGGAAGTGAATCGTGCGTTGAAAGATGCGGCCAATGAAGAGCTTTCCGGCATTCTGGCGTTTTGCGAAGAGCCACTCGTGTCGAGCGATTTTAAGAAAAACTCAAACTCTTCGATTGTCGACGCTGAATACACGAAGGTGATCGGCGGTCGCCTGATCAAGGTACTCTCCTGGTACGACAACGAATGGGGCTATTCGTGTCGCGTGCGGGATCTGATTAAGTACATTGCCGGCAAGGGACTGTGAACATTGCCGATTGCCAATTGCCAATTGCCGATTGGTATGTGCCCTTAGGGAGTAGTCGGCATGCCGGGATGTGGTAGCTGCACCGCATGAATAGCGCGCTATTACGCTGGAGGAAAACGTCCCGGTCCTGGTGTTGAAGCGCAGGAAACTAAAAGGAGTAATGATCGAAGCAAAAGCCCTCCATACCAAGTGGCCAATTGGCAATTGGCAATCGGCAATTGGCAATTGCCAATGACTAAGCTTTCCATCAAAGACCTCGACTTGAAGGGAAGACGCGTTTTCATCCGAGTCGACTTCAACGTGCCCATCAAGGACGGCAGAGTTGACGACGACACGCGCGTGCGCGCATGTCTGCCCACTGTCCAATATGCCCTCGAACAACACGCCCGCGTGATTCTGGCCTCGCATCTGGGACGGCCCAAAGGTGAGCGTGTTGAGAAATACAGGCTTAGGCCGGTTGCCGAACATCTCTCATCGTTGCTTGGCAAGCCGGCGAGCTTCGCGGACGATTGCGTGGGTGAGCCGGCAGAGTCAAAGGCGCGGGCATTGAAGGATGGCGATGTTCTGCTGCTCGAGAACCTCCGCTTTCACAAAGAAGAGGAGAAGAACGACGACGCTTTTTCCCAGCAGTTAGCCAACCTATGCGACAGCCTTTACGTTAATGACGCGTTTGGCGCGGCGCACCGGGCGCACGCTTCGACTGTCGGTATCACTAAACATGTGGCAAAAGCGGCGGCAGGCTTGTTAATGCAGAAAGAGCTGGATTACTTGGGCCGTGTCCTCACAAACCCTGAACACCCTTTCGTCGCAATTCTGGGCGGCGCGAAAGTCTCAGACAAGATTCCCGTAATCAACGCGCTGATTGACAGAAAAGTCGATAAGCTTTTGATAGACGGTGCAATGGCCTATACATTTTTCAAGGCGGAAGGGTTTACCGTCGGTAAATCGCTGGTCGAAGATGACATGCTGCAAACAGCTCTTGAGATAAGAAAAAGAGCGGAAGAGAAGGGAATCGAGCTGCTGCTCCCCACGGATCATCAGGTTGTTGACAGCTACGAACCGGTGAAGGGCGACAAGATCATCGCCAAGACAATTCCAATTGAATTCACCAATCTGGGACATGCGGGGATGGATATAGGGGTTGAAACGGTCGCCCACTTTTCAAACGCTTTGCGCGATGCGCGCACAATCATTTGGAATGGGCCAATGGGAGTTTTTGAAGAGCCGCCCTTCAACGAAGGGACCATAGCCATTGCACGCGCCGTCGCCGAGGCCGCACACCGCGGTGCAACCGTTATCGTAGGCGGCGGCGATTCAGTCGCGGCAGTGACGCAGGCGGGAGTCGCCGATCGTATTACACACATTTCGACTGGTGGCGGCGCCACCCTCGAGTTTTTGGCTGGAAAAGAACTGCCCGGGGTGGCGGCGCTCAACGACAAAACGTAACTGCCATTTTCTGCTGCTAACCACCCTGGTTAAGCTTTCCATTGTCGCTGTTAGCTCTGCTACCAGCTGATCACGCTCTAATTGAAAGAGAACGTTCCTTGCGTTCTGATTCAGCTTGCCGACGAACTGCCCAGCAGTGATCGTCAGCGGGTAGTCAGAGAGTAAGCGCTATCTACGAATCAGTTGTCATCATCATCATCGTCGTGATCGCGGTCATTTCCTCTTCGGACCTTCCGGCGGGTGCTCATGTAGAGGTCTAGCCCGCCAGACCCACCCGGACGGTCTGAGCTGAAGAAAAGCGTCTTACCGTCGGACGACAGGTACGCGTTCTGCTCGATGAATGCTGTGTTAATTGTGTTACCCAGATTCACCGGAGTTGACCAGGCATCAAGCGTACTCTCCCGCGTCGCCACCCACAGGTCGCCCAGGGCCAGCGAACCGATGCGGTTCGACTGGAAGAATATTTCTAACCCGTCACGCCGGATCGAAGGACGGTTTTCGCCCATTGGGCTGCTCAGTTCCGTCACCAGCACGGGTGGGCCGAACGAGCCGTCGGCCATTTGTTCGCTTAAATAGATGTCGGCTGCGCCAAGGCCGCCTGGGCGGTCGCTCCCGAAATAGAGTTGAGCGGCACCTTCCCCGTCGTTCTCGCAGTCCCCCTCGTCGTTCTCGAAGTAGCTGGGGCCGTTATCGTTTGCAGCGGAGTTGACTCCCGCGCCGAGGTTCACCGCCGGCTGCCAGCCGAAATCATCATGCTTGTGCCGGCGGTATGAAACCCAGATGTCGATCAAGCCGAGCCCGCCTGGACGCTTACTTTGAAAGAACAGGAAGTGCCCGTCGCGTGAAAGGGCCTGGTTCCCCTCATCGAACGTGGTATTGACAGTCGGTCCGAGATTCACAGGCGAACCCCACGGCTCATCGGCGCGCGCGCGCTGTGAGACGTACATGTCAAAGCCGCCGAGACCTCCGGAACGGTCAGAAGTGAAGTACAGGCTCCGCCCGTCCTTCGAGATCGCCGGCCCTTGATCGCTCAAGCCCGAGTTGATAACGGGGCCGAGGTTGACGGGCGCCGACCAGTCAGAATACTTCTTGGCGTGGGTCGGCGGCGCTTGCGTCATGATGAGCGCGAGCATACCGCCGACGAGCAATGTCAGAGCCAATTGCGGTCTGAACGACCGATTAGATTTTTTGTTTTCCAGCAACATATTCTTTCTCCTTTTGTCGAAGTACATTTCATTTCTCCTTTCGAGAAAAGCGCAGAGCTTTTGGCCAAACTAGTCGATAGAAGGATTCCAACTTGAGACAGAGATTTCGAGAGGCGAGATTGTTTTGGCCGGCACAAATCGTTGCGCGAGCTTCCGGCGACAGGCGCTGCTCCAAAGAGCGCACGGCCTCGACGAGGATCAATTGACCCTCGGGAGAATCTGGCTCAACGGGCTCGCACAAATCACCATCGTTGAGCGAGATCTCGTCAGAGGCGTGTACGGGCCGCAACTCAGAGATGTCCCGAGGCCACTCGCCGGAAACGATCGTTACGCGACGCCGGAGCGCGTTGATCTCAATTCTTCGGTATTTTTTCAAATCTTGCCCCTTTCGTTAGGTGGCACCTTAGCGCCCGGCACCGAGGTCAGTAACGAAAGGCCCGGGAAAGATTGGGGAAAGATTAGGGAAATATTGGCGAAAACTAGAGGCGTGGCGTTATGATGTGGCCTCGACGTGCAATGAGGGTTGCAAGATCGCACGCTGGGCATGTCAGGAAGAGACGGAAGCACGGCGCCCCGCCTTTTCCCAGCTCCCATTACTCATTTAGTTCCGTGCCGATTGTGAAGGCCAGCCGAACTAACCTGCCGCCTACAAGAAACAGAAGCAGGCCGCTCTTAGGCGGTGTGGCGCAGATCAAAGTTAACTGAAAAGCTCGTTCATTCGCATCTGTAGCGGGCTCCCGCATGCAGAAACCATCCCATCAAACACATTGCTTTGACGAGTTCACTCTTGACCTGACGCGCGGTTTTTTGCTGCAGGGTCAGAAAGACATCAAACTGCGCCCTAAGTCGTTTGAGGTCCTGAAGTATCTTGTTGAGAATAATGGGCGCCTCATCAGCAAAGATGAATTGATCCACGCTGTATGGATCGACACGGCTGTTACCGACGACTCGCTGGTGCAGTGCTTGAAAGATATTCGTCACGCGCTTCACGATGAGGCGCAGCACATCATCAAAACGGTTCACGGTCGCGGGTATCTCTTTGACACGGAGGTGAGGTACAGCGACTCTGAGCAGGCTACGAACCCCGCGGAAGAGAATGCGGGTTTCCAAGTCATCATCGAAGAGTTAGAAACGAACGGAGACGGAGTCATCGAGACGGCAGCCAAGGCTGGTCATCAGGCAGTAGTTGAGACCGCCTATGATTCCCCAACACGTGCGGGCGCCGCGCGACCAACCACCCGCATCATGGTGCTGCCGTTCCGCATGTTGCGTGCCGACTCCGATGTGGACTTCCTCGCGTTCAGCGTGCCCGACGCGGTGTCAGGGGCGCTCTCATTGCTTGATTCCGTGGTAGTACGCTCGCCAACCGGCGCGGCGCGCTACGCCGACGAAATTCTCGACCTGAAGCGCATCGCAGAAGAATCGCAAGCCGAAGCTGTGCTTACGGGAACAATTCTGCGTGCAGGCAATAGGATCCGCGTCACCTGCCAGCTACTCGAGGCGCCCAATGGCAACGTGCTGTGGTGGCATGAACCGCAGGTAACCATGTCAGACCTTTTTGAATTGCAGGACAATCTGGTTCGGGGCATCGTCGAATCCTTGTCGCTCTCGTTGAGCGCGCGGGAGCATGGCCGTCTGAAGCGTGATGTGCCGACCACATCAGAGGCTTATGAGTTCTATCTCCGTGGCAATGAGCTGAGCCGGCGCGGGCTCGCAGGCTTCGCGGACCTCACGGTGGCCCGCGACCTTTACCTGCGTTGTGTCGAGAACGACCCACACTACGCGCCAGCGTGGGCACAACTAGGAAGATGCTATCGCCTCATTGGAAAGGGGGTGGAAAACGGCCGCGGGAACCTCGTGCTGGCCGAATCCGCGTTCCAGCGCGCTCTCGAGCTGAATGCCGATCTACCCGTCGCGCATAGCCAGTACGCATTCCTTGAGGCGGAGCTCGGCCGCGCAAAGGATGCAATGGGCCGATTACTGCGCTATGCCCAGACCGGTAGCGCCAGTCCTGACCTCTTTGTTGCGCTCGTGCTGTGTTGTCGCTTTTGTGGTTTGCTTGAAGCCTCGGTAGCGGCGCACGAACGCGCCCGGGAACTCGATCCACAGATTGCGACCAGCGTAAGTCACTCTCACTACCAGCTGGGGGACTACGGCAACGCGCTGCGCGACGTGGCAGTTGGGGCGTGGGGAATTGTAGGAATGACGCTTGGCACCATGGGCCGCACCGCAGATGGGGTTTCGGCCTTTCGCAATCTCGAGCAATCTCGCATGCCTGTGCCCATGCGGGCCTTTGTCGGGGCCTGGCGAGCCATGCTGGAAGGAAATCGCCAAGAGAGCCTGGATGCCGCTGAGCGGTGCATTCGACACTATCTCGATCCCGAAGGCGTATTCTACATGGGACTGATCATGGCGCACCTCGAATCGGAGCGGGCTCTGAGTGTACTCGGCGACTGCATGGACCGTGGCTTTTCCTCTGTCCACGTCTTGCTGCGCAATCCCTGGCTCGATGGCTTGCGGTCAACGGCGCGGTTCAGCGAGCTAATCAAGCGCGGCGAAGCGCGCTTCGTTGAGGCCGACGAGGCCTTCCGCTCTGCGGGTGGACCAAAGGTGCTCGTCGTTGGCCGTGAAGCCGCTACGAGATAACACCCATCAACCCCTGGTGATACCGGCCCAAATCTGCGACTGCCTCCTTCCTGAGACCGCGGACGTCTCGTCCGCCCGGCCCCGTCACACGAAGCTTTGCCGGAGCCTCGCCCTAATCATCGGGAGTGCTCGTCGTTGGTCGTGAAGCCACAACGTGTTAAGAGCCATCAACCCTGGTGATAACGGCCCGAATTTGCGACAGCCTCTTTACTGGGACCGCGGACGTCTCGTCCGCCCGGCGCCGTCACCCGAAGCCTTGCCGGAGCCTCGCCCTAATCATCGGGAGCACCTACAACCCGCCGCTAATCCCAATTCGGTCTAGTGATTGACGGAACGTGGTAAAGTGTCACTTCTTTTTTTAAGGTTTCTCTATCGAGTCCAGGCAGAAAGTTGGAAACCGAAGTCCCCATGCGTAAACCTGTAATCGCTGGAAACTGGAAGATGTACAAGACGGTAAGCGAGTCAGTCGACACCGCGCTCGCACTCAAGCCGCTGGTCGCGAATGCTAACCATTGCGAAGTAGTTATCGCACCTGTTTTCACGGCGCTCAAGACCGTCGCGGATCGACTCGAGGGCTCGAATGTTCACGTGGCCGCCCAAGACTGTTCGACCGAAGTAAATGAAGGGGCCCACACTGGAGAAGTGGCGGCATTTATGCTGCAGGATGCCGGCGCCGGCTATGTCATCGTCGGCCACTCTGAAAGGCGCCAGTTTTATAACGAAACCGATTCGATGGTGCGAAAGAAAGTTCAAGCCGCGGTTTCGTCCGGCCTGAGTGCTATCATGTGCGTTGGGGAAAGTTTGGAGCAACGAGAGCAGGGAATCGCTGAAAACGTTGTCAGTGGCCAGTTAAGCGGAGGACTCAGCGGGTTGACAGCCCTGGACCTCGACCGTATCATCATTGCTTACGAACCCGTTTGGGCAATCGGCACGGGGCGTACAGCGACGCCGGAGCAAGCGCAGGAAATGCACGCGTTTATCCGGCGTGTTTTCGCGGAAGGGCACTCTGCTAAGGCGGGGGCAGAACTGCGAATACTCTATGGTGGTTCAGTAAAGCCGGACAACATCGCAGGGCTGATGAAGCAGGCAGACATCGATGGCGCACTGGTTGGGGGCGCGAGTCTCCAGGCCGAGAGCTTCGCCAGGATTGTTAACTATAAGAGCGCGTGAATCGTAAATCGTGAATCGTAAATCGTGAATCGTTAATGTGCTTTCGCGATCGGCTAATTAGTAGGGTCTGCTAACACTCATGATTCGAAACTAGTTACGATTCACTATTCACGATTGACGAATTCACGATTGATGAATTCACGAGGAGATCGATTTTGTTAAGTTATCTTTTATACGGACTATTCATTTTTTCATGCGCGGTGTTGGTTGTGGTGGTGTTGCTGCAGCCTGGTAAATCCGGCGCGGGAGATCTCTTCTCCAGTAACGTTTCGAGCACCGCATTTGGTCCGCGTGGGACAGCGAGTGTTCTAAGCAAGATGACGATCGGCGCGGCAGCAGCCTTCATGCTCATTGCTTTGATGTTGTCGCTACCGGCGGTAACAGGTTCGCATTCAGTGCTGCAATCAACTGAACCGGAGCCGGTGCCTTCCCCGACACAGCAGCCATCGCCTGCCGCAACGACTGCTCCCGCGACGACCGGCTCACCTTCTGCGACTGCTTCACCGGCGACCAGTCCACAGAATTCGAACGCCAAGTGAGAAGAACGAACTAGAGCAATTAGGCGATTGGACTGGGGTTTCAATCGTACGGATTCTGGCTATAATGGTCACCTGAGACAACCTAGGCCGAAGTGGCGGAACTGGCAGACGCGCACGTTTGAGGGGCGTGTGAGGTAACTCGTGGGGGTTCGAGTCCCCCCTTCGGCAAATCAGCTTCTATAAGTCTCACTTATTCAGTAACTTACATTGAATGCCGAAGCTCAGACTCGGCACCCACGCGGAATATAGACGCCAAAATCGAAATCCCTACAAGATAGTGTTGGACCACGCACTGGTTTCGTGGTGTCGGTTTTTCATCGTGGCGTTGGTGTGTGAAAAGGTTTCAATGATTACCATATCTTCGCGGTGAGGAATCGGCCGGGAGTTTACGATTAAACAAGTCCGGCGCATTGGGGTTTCTTTGCTTAGAGCACTGCCTTGACACGGTAGGGGTCTGGGGTTCAAATCCCCACGCGCCTACCAAAACGCCAACCTCGCGCCTAAAACAATTCGCCGGTTACCGCCGTTAGTCGCCCATTGATTTAAGAAATTGGCTCCTGAATTTATTGCGCCATTTGGAATGCCGAAATTGCGAGAGTTGAAGGAATTGAACATATCTGCTCGAAATTGGATCCGAACATTTTCTGATAAGCGTGTGTTTTTGATGATCCCAAAATCGACCAGGTTAAGGCCGTCCGACCGCAGAATATTTCGGCCTGCATTTCCCACTCGCTGCCCCGGGGACAGCCCTCGAAAAAGGTTCGCGCCACCGGCGGCCAAAATTTCGCTGATCGTCATGCCCGATAGATCCAAATTTGTATTTAGATTCGGACGAATCGGATTCCCGGATCCGGTAGGATCCGAACCAAGCGTAACAGTAAAGGGTGCTCCGCTTTGAAAAGTGAAGAATGAATTAAGCTGCCAACCGCCAAAAAACTTGCCCGTTGATCCGGTCTGGTGCTGATAGAACGGAAGCTCATACACAAAGTTCCCCGTCAACCGGTGCGGGTGGTCATACCCCGAACGGGCGCGGTCAGCGCGACGATCGAAGGAATTTTGCGAGCGGGAAAATTCCGACGTAGAAGCAGGAATGACATCGGTCACATCGTCTATGAGCGTGCTCCATGTGTAATGCAGGCCGGCACTGAAATTACGACTCAAGCGCTTCGTCAAACTTGCTTGAAGAGCGTTGTAGGTAGCGCTGGCAGAATTCGTTGTCAAGCCGATTATTCCCAGGTTGGGATTCACGCGAGTGCATGTCGGGAGCGGAAGGCAAGGATTTCCATCGACGGTTTGCAACAGTCCGGTTCCTCGCGTTCTTATGTACCCAATCTTCATTACGAGATCCTTCGTTAACTCACGCTGTGTCTCAATCGATATTTGATCTGTCGCTGGAGAGCGAATGTCTGCCGAAACGACCGTTCTGGTGAAAAGATTCGCCTGAGACAAATCCGGCACCGTCGTATCTCGGATAGCCACGTAGGCCCCATTTGTCGAGAGACTTGGAGTTGCGACGAAGGGAAACGAGATACCCATATTCACGTAGAGATTCATAAAGATCGGATCATAGGTTCGCGAATAACCGCCACTGACCACGAGCTTGTCTCCTCCCGTAAAAAAGCCGCTGATCCCCTTTTTGCCCGTGCGCGGATTCCAATTGAACCCAATCCGCGGCATCAGATTATTCGCATCGGTTTCCGGAATGGGGCCCAGCCTGAATACCGGGTTGTTGCCGTTAGCAGGCAGGATCCGGCCATTTAGTTCTCTCAGGTAACTGAACGGGTCACCCGGATACTCGTAGCGAACTCCAAAAGTCAAGGTGAAGTTATCCCGGATCCTCCATTCATCCTGAGCAAAGGCATAGAACTCATGCCAGCGGTAAAAACCTTCACTGTCGCCGCCCGCCAGCAGGAAGTTCTTGGTAGGAGCCGGTTGCGCGATATCGTTGACGAAGGTCGAGATGTTGACCGGCTGTCCAGGGAGTGGCGCCGGAGAAACATAATTCAAAATTCCTCTCGTGTTCAAAATGCCAAGGAGCCTGGCATCCGTCCGGCGCAATTCAACGCCAAACTTCATACTGTGGCTGTCAGTGACATATGAAAAGGCATCAGTGATTTGATAGGTGTCATGCTCTCGAAAGCCGGGCAAAGCGGGAGTAAATCCTAGTGTCAAGCGAGCCCCTTGCTGGTTCGATGGAATTATCCCCAAGCCCACGATCGTCATTGCAGGAATCGTCTTTGATAACGGAAACTCAGCATCGCCCCGCGAACTGAATTGTAACCAGGCGAGTCGGGCGTCATTCGAAGATCTACTCGTGAGAACGGTGTTTAGGACGATCGCCAGAGCCGATGATCTCGTTTCGTTAACGGTTGTTAGCCCGGGAGGTGTCACCTGACCCCCTCCGGACGAGTCTTGCGAATCAAATCGGTAGCGAGCGTAAAACAGATTCTTTTCGTTAAACCTGTGATCAAGTCTCAACGAGCCCTGGTGGTCGTCAAATACAAACAGCGACGAGCCTGTGAAATCGCCAAGCTCCACGAGATGAGGTGGCTGCCCCAGAATTGTAAATTGCGCGAATGTGCCGTTTGGTATACCTGCGGGCAAAGATCTCAGAAGAGCCTGAACTTGAGGACGATCGCCGACGACTGATTGCAATACGGCTCGCCCCGCAGCGGTCGGCGCTCCGTTTAACGTGGGACCAGACACAAGAGACCGATCCGACCATCGCTGATAATCACCAAAAATAAAAGTTTTATCGGTACCTTTCCAAACATGCCGGTCGCCCTCACCAAACACCGGAAGTATCAACGGGCCGCCGAAAGTAAAGCCGATCTGATTCTCATTGCGGCGTGGAGCCCGCTTTCTGGCGTCGCTGGCGGCGTCATTATTGCAAAAACCGGTCGGAGCACCTGTGGCAACCTTGTCGAGGTTATTGCACGCATTCAAATGCTCGTTGTTGTGATACCAGAACAATGAGCCGTGGTAATTATTGGTGCCGGATTTACCCACGACATTTACGATCGACGCCGCGTTGTGACCGTATTCAGCCTTGAATTGATTTGTGACTATACTGACTTCCTGGATCGCATCCGGATTGTTTAGAGCGACCTCGGCGCCGGTGAACGTTGGATCGTTCATGTCCTGACCGTCGAGCATGAAGTTGTTCGAACGAATCCGTCCGCCATTTGCTGAAAAACTCAGACCTGTCGCGAAATTCGCTTGGCCGGTTACCAGCTGGACGACGCCGGGTGTGGACAGTAGTACGTTATAAACACTACGGTTCGGGGAGATCGGCAGTTCAGAGAGCCGACGGCTGTCGAAGCGCGTGCGTACCTCGGTAGTGCTGGAATTCAGCATCGACGCGTTTTCGTTGACGGTAACGGAGGAGTCTGCGATCCCGCCCAGCTCCAGAACCGCATCGACGATGACGTTCTGGTCCACATCGATTGTGATGCCTTTTCGACCAAATTTCTTGAAGCTTGCCGCTTCGATCGTTATTTCATATGGTCCGGATGGAATGTCTGTGAGGTGGTAAAGGCCAGATGAATTCGTTACCGTCGAGCGCACGAGTCCCATCGCGGTATTCCTTCCAAAAACAGTAGCGCCCAGTACAACCGCATTGTTCTGATCTGTTACGGTGCCCGTAATGCTGCCCGTTGAAGATTGGGAGAAAGCCGGCCCAACACAGCCTAACATGATCGAAAGAAAGACTATCCGCAAAACCCGAGAGTTTTTCATGATAGGTCCCTCCGTTGGTGTCAGATCAGATCCAGTTCACACGGGTCGAATATCAAACGGTTGCGTTATTTACCGTCAGGTAAACCGACACGGCGATAGATGTCCTTAAAGCGCGGATCGTCGCGAAGATTATTCCATCTCTCTTCTTTCAAAAGAGCCATTTTCGGGTCGTGATGTTTATAACCCTTTTCCAGCCATGCCAGAGCCTGGTTCGTCTCACCGAGCGCGTTGTAAACGAGCGCGATGTGATAAGGCGGAACCCAACGCGACTCCGAAAGCCGCAGCATTTCGTTAAGGATCGCGCGCGATTTATCGACTTGGCCTGTCTCCGCAAAGGTGTAGGCGAGCCCGGCGTCTGACCAGGTTTGATTGGGCGCGAGTGCTTTCGCCTGTCGCGATTCGTCGATAGATTCGGGATACATTTTTTTCCCTCTATGAATTTCGGCCTTCATCCAATAGGCAAAGTAAAAATTCGGATCGAGGTCAATCGCGGACTGCACTCTATCCAGTGCCGCATCTGGCTGGCCGGCGCCATTAAGAAACCATGCCTCAAAGGTGTTGATAAATGGAGAAAGCGGATCGATCTCTCTGGCACGTTTTATCTCTGCGAGTGCTTCCCTGGGCCGTCCCATCTTGGAAAGGAAATCAGCATAGCCGAAGTGAGTAATCGAACTTTTCGGATCGAGCTCCAGGGCTCGTATAAAATAATCCTCTGCTTCTTTCCAGTTCCATTCGTACCAAAAAAAGACGGAGCCCAAAGCGCCGTGGGCTTCTGCGAGCGTATCGTCAATTTCGAGGGCCTTTTGCGCCGCCGCTTTGTATTTCGGCAGAACATCGCCCGGATACATTTCGCCGGCCAAAACAAGGGCACCATACGCCCTGGAGATCTCCGCGTAAGCGAGGGCATAGGACGGATCGGCGTCTGTCGCCTGCTGCAGAAGGGCAATGCCCTTTTTGATGTCCGGCGGGGTTAGTTTGCGATGATTGAAACGTCCATTTAGAAAAAGCTGATATGCGTCGACGTTTTCCGTGTAGTTCTTTACCAATTTCTGCTCTTCCGCACCCGATAGGTTTACTCTAAGGTTGCGAACAAGGTCGCGTGCGATATCTCCCTGGAGGGCGATGAGATTTGACATTTTTCTGTTGTAGGTCTGTCCCCACAAAATATTCTCCGTCTGAGCGTCAACCAGCTCGACGCGCACGTTAAGATCCTCGCCGCGCTGAACGACCTGGCCGTATAAGACCGCACTAACATTTAACTCCTTTCCGACCGTCGGGGCGTCGGTGTTTTTACCTTTGTAACGAAAGACCGAGGATGTGGCTTTCACCTGCAAGCCGGGCAATTTCGACAAGCGCCCGCTAAGCGTCTCGGTCATTCCGTCGGAAAGATACTCGAGTTCGGGATTGCCGCTTTCGTTCGCGAAGGGCATCACGGCAATCGAATCGATCTGACGTTGGTTGTTGAAATACGAGTAGCCGAATGCAAGAACGGCGATTGCGATCGCGGCTATCACACCGGCTGCGGCGAACGCGGATCTCTTTGACGACCGTCTCTCCCTTCGCGGTTTAGAATTCGACGTTTCAGGAATCTTTTCGACACTGATCGTCCGGACATCGGCGACGAATTTATATCCTTTTCCCGGAACCGTGACGATAAACCGATGTGCGCCCGGGTTCTCGCCCAAAACCTGGCGCAGAACTGAGATGTTTTTGTTGAGGTTATTTTCTTCGACTATCGTGTCTGGCCATATCGCCGACATCAATTCGTCTTTTTCAAGCACCTTGCCATTGTGGTTGACAAGGTATAAAAGCGTTTCGAAAACCTTCGGTGTTAGCGCAATTGTCTCGTCATCTCGCAAAAGCAATCTTTTTCCCGAATCAACGCAGAAAGCGTCAAACTTGTAAATTGGTGATTCGGGGACGTTTATCATCGCTGTCAGAAAAACCCAGAAATTTTCACACTAAACCGAAAGATTTTCAGAATGATTTCTCAGATTATGACACGCATCGGCAACAAAAAGCGCCGAAATTTCAAAATCAGAGGAGAAAAAAATGAACACCACATTCTTAAAATCGATCGGAGGAACAGCATTGGCACTATTGATGCTGGTTGGCGGCATGCAAATTTCGGTCTCGGGCCAGGATGACAAAGGCCATGAGCCAACAACGCTGAGGCGGCACCCTGGAAGTCTTGTAGGGGTGTGGCTTACACAAGTCACTCGCAGAAACTGTGACACCGGCGAGCCGATAGGTGCCACATCTCCAATTCAGTTGACATTCGCAAAAGGCGGAACATTGCTTGAAACTATCGGCCCCAGTATATTTCGAAGTCCCGGTAACGGAATTTGGAAACGCGAGCACGGCTGGAACGAGTATTCCTTTGCCCAGCGGTTTATGCGATTCGATGCGGCGGGCGTGTTTGTCGGAAGCGGGGTAGTAAGGGTGGCCCTCACACTCGACGAGACGGGTGATCATTACACTTCAACCGCAACAAATGACATCCTTGACGTCAACGGAAATGTCATTGGAAGTGGGTGTGCCACGAGTGTCTCGACCCGCTTTTCAATAGAATAAAAGCGCTGGCGCCGCTGGTTTGAGGATGAGGGATGAAGGATGTATGGTCAGGAAGCAGACAGTTCTCAGTAGAGGCAGTGGGCAGTAGGAACCCTGATTGCCTGCTTCTCCAGTTTTCTTACTATGTTTCCATTCATCCCACATCGTTCTTCAATCTGACGGCAAATTTGTGATTGCCGCCCGCCTGCCAGATTCAGTCAGAAAAGGAGCTTCAAAATGCAACGACGAAGATCTCACACCGTCTCGATTCTGCTGGGCACGAGCGCCAAGACTGCACTACCGGGCGATCCCTTTCGCCTCGGCCGCATCCGTCTTTCGCGTGTTCTGTGGCTCAGCGTCCTCATGGTTATGTTGGGCGGGCTGCTTGAACCAGAGGCAGCGGCCCAAACCGTTTCGTTCGGGGCGAAGACCGACTTCGGCACGGGCGCCAGGTCACGCTCAGTCGCGTGGGCGATTTCAATGGCGATGGCAAGCTCGATCTGGCGGTGGCGAACCTTGGTTCGATTTTTGTTAACGATCCCGGTCCCACGACCGTCTCGATTTTGCTGAACACTGCTCCAGCTTCGTGTGCCAGCATAAATACCATCGACTGTACTGAATTCTTCGTTCGCCAGCACTACAGCGACTTTCTCAACCGCGAGCCCGACACCCCTGGCCTGACTTTTTGAACCGAGGAGATTACCGCCTGCGGCGGAGATGCTCAATGCGCCGAAGTCAAACGTATCACGTCTCCGCGGCCTTCTACCTCTCAATAGAGTTTCAACAGACTGGCTATTTGGTCTATAAGACGTACGGGACCGCTTTTGGTACAACACGTATTGCCGCGACCGTACCGCTAACGCGTTCAGAGTTTCTTCCTGATGTGCAGAGCGTTGCGCAAGGCGTCGTTGTTGGCGCACCGGGTGGAAGGAGCAGCTTGAAGCGAACCAGACGGCTTACTTCAACGAGTTCGTCCAGCGCCAGAACTTCGTGGCCGCTTATCCGCCGACGATGACTAGCCCACAGTATGTTGATTCTCTCAACGCGAATGCGGGTGGGGCGCTCTCTACCTCTGAGCGTGATCAGCTTGTAAACGAACTGTCAAGCGGCGCGAAGACGCGCGCGCAGGTCTTGCGTGCCGTGGTCGACGACGCTGACTTTACGCGGGCGCATCTCAACCGTGCTTTCGTGCTCATGCAGTACTTCGGCTATTTGAGACGGAACCCAAACGATTTTCCCGACGAGGACAACAACTTCGACGGCTACAATTTCTGGCTTGCGAAGTTGGATCAATTCAACGGCAACTTCATCGACGCCGAAATGGTTAAGGCCTTTATTCTTTCGTTTGAGTATCGCCTACGCTTTGGCCCATGATCGATATCAAATATCTCACTGCTTTGAGACGCGGGATCAAGTCATGGAAGTGCAGACGAAATGGGGACTACACTTATTCCAACGCGTGTGGAGATCCCCTGAGACTTAAATTTCAGTGCTTATTGATTTCAGTAGAGCTAGTCCGCAGATTTGCTATTTCCTCACCTGTTTAGAAGACAGTGGGATCAAACAGATTTTTGGTGTCTGTTTGGTGTCTAATATGAGGGAGCACTAGAGAGACTAAGGAGAATTAAGAGCAAGTGTGAGACACTCGGTAAATTTCAATGGCAGCAGCGGTTGGACGAAACTTATTGAAACGCAATTACTTACAAGATCGATTGAGATCGTTTCCCCCCTTCGGCAGACCATCTCTAAGCTCTCTACTTGCACCACTTAGCGTCTCAGCCTGTCCTTGGTGTCCCGGGCCGTACTCTGCTCCGCGCAAAGCCTCTGGATGTCGTGGAAAACGGCCCATGAAACAATTAGGATGTGTCTGGTTAGTTCTGCACCCCGCAAAGCCTCTGGATGTCGTGGAAAACGGTCCGTCTATCACATCCTGACGCCGCGCCTGAAGAATCCCCAACCGGATGGCACGCTGTTCACTCGTGACGTGAAGTGTCCAGACGCGTGGAAGCTCAGATCCTTTGGAGAGATCATTTGGCCGAGTTCTTGGGCGAATGAGTATCTTTAATCTTGATGTCTAATCGTTTCAGGCCAAAGATTGAAGCAGCACTGACGCAGAGAATATGTGATTCCCGAAGCGTTGCGATGGGGATCAATACGCCGCTATCCCCGGAGCTCTCGACGACGCAAACGAATCTCTCCGCGCCAGATTTACACCCCTTTTTGAGTCGGCGCTTTCCCAACACTAGCAATCCTGAACAACAATATGATCTTTTTGTCCCACTTGCACTGCGACTTGGAGAGGATCCGCCCACTGCGCGACGAACTCGAACGGCGGGCACCATCCGCTCGGTTCTTCCTCAGGTGCCCGGAGAACGACGACTCGCGCCTACCCGAACTCCTCCTCTAGGAGATCCAAGCGCGCGATTGCTGTCTGCCGCGCCCTCCCTTGACCTCTTTGGCACAGAGTGCTTAGAGTCGCACAAGGAGTAACACCTTGAGCACGTTCAAACTGACTACATCGCTCGCGACGCAGGTCGCACGCAAGAGTAGTCGTTCGCCCGGAATCTTCGAAAGCCCTCGGAGATCCTCGAATCCAGGCCGAATCCGGAGGCCGGGCCAGGTTGATACAGATGCAGAGTCTTAGACGACCGTGTAGACTGTATGTGATGATCTCACCCGAAGAACTTGTCGGTGAGGAGTGGGCAGCGTGGTATTGCCTCTCGCCGCTTGAGCGCTGGCGCGAGTCGGAGAAGCTCTGGCAAACTTACTTCCACCTTGGTGGCTCGCTTGACACTGAACCCGATACTCAAAGTCCTTTCTTCGATTCGAGTGCACCGAGTACGCGCCCTGCTGATGGGCGGCCAGGCGTGCGTGTTCTACGGCGCAGCAGAGTTTAGCCGGGACACTGATCTCGCGATACTTGCCAGCTCGGAGAATCTCGCCAGACTCAATAAAGCCTTGAAGGAATTGCAGGCGGAGGTGATCGCCGTTCCGCCATTCGAGGCGAAGTATCTCCGCAAAGGGCACGCGGTTCATTTTAGATGTCATCATGCCGAGGCCGCGGGAATGAGAGTTGATGTGATGACAAAGATGCGCGGTGTAGACTCTTTCCCGAAACTCTGGACCCGGCGCACGACGATAACGGTGGGCGAAACTGCTCTCGAACTCATGTCGCTTCCCGACCTCGTCCAAGCCAAGAAAACACAGCGCGACAAGGATTGGCCGATGTTGCGCCGGCTGGTCGAGGTGAACTACTTTGCGAATCGTGAGCACCCGACTCGACAGCAAATCCGTTTCTGGTTTCTCGAACTGCGGACGTCGGAGTTGCTAATTGAACTGGCGGCCGCGCAAAATCGATTGCCGGCAGATTTGATTCGCAAGCGCCCTCTACTGAAATTAGTTAGAGCCGGAAACGAATCAGTCATAGCTGCAGCACTTGTTGAGGAAGAGAAGCTGGAACGCGAGGCTGACCGGCAATACTGGAAGCCGCTCAAGCGAGAACTCGAGAGTCTCCGCCACACGTGAGCGTCGCAGGCAAAGCGTTGAACGATTACCACAAGCGATGATCATCTTACATGGTGCGCTTGTTCAAAACAGATTCCATCTGTGGGGTGAGACCCCGCGGGATTCCGCCGCTCCAAAACCCACACCGAAGGGTCGCAAGCAAAAAACCAAGCGCACCGATCTTCGTGAGTTTCCCTATGATCCAGGCACCGCGGCAGTACTTCACAAACTCTTTGAAGCAGGCTTGGAGTTCGCCGATAAAGATCAAAACTCATTATCTGTCTGGCTCCCAACTGTCGGGTCCGTTCCTCTAGCGTCCAGTCCACTGATTGCAACTCCTCCCGAATCAACGCAAAGCGCATCACTTCAACCGTGGGCCGCAAGCTCGATGCTCCTGCAACCCGGAGACGCGGTCGAGCTTCTGTGTCGTTGTGTTGACCAGGAACTGTTGGCTCCAGGGTTGATCATCGGCAAGGATCTGACTTATTGGGCGGCCGCAATGCGCCTGGCCTCCGGTATGGTTGCGCGCCAACAGTTCCTTCCCGCCCTGGCCCGGACCGGCGACAGCTATCGAGCCTGTTGGGAGCCTGTGTTCGCTGGTGGTGATTATGAGCGAGTGTTGAAGTTCGCCGCCGCAATGCCGCACCAGTGTCGCGCCGCGAGTTTCGATTCAGCATCCGATTCAGCATCGCCTCCCAACGTCAGTTCTGTGTCCGCTCTCTCGGGTTTCATCGGCTATACGATGGACTACCTGGTGAGGACGGGAGCGGGCACCGCCGCCGAGCGTGGTCCTTCCGCACAACCGCGCAGTTCTCAAGGAGCCAAGTTTGTTCACGAGAGCATTCACGATCAATGGATCGAAGCCCTGAGTTCGAACGAGAGCGTGATGAAAGGTGAGCGCGCTGAACTGGATCGGCTCGCTCTGCAAATCGCCGAGTGGCGGCGCCCGATCTCGATCTCCACCGCGACTCCGTTTCGTCTCTGCTTTCGCCTGGAAGAACCCGACGGCAACGCCGACCCAACGCCAGCGGCGGCGAACGGCGCGTCCTGGAAACTGCGCTACCTTTTGCAGGATGTCAGTGACCCAAGTTTGCTCTTACCTGCCGAAGTTGCCTGGAAGAGCCGCAATGCCAAGTCGTCTCTGTTCAAACGTCGCGGTTTCAATGCGCCCGAATACCTCTTGTCAGCCCTGGGCCTGGCGGCGACACTTTGTTCCCGGATTGAAAACAGTCTCAGAGCGCCCGCCCCGAATAGTTGCGAGTTGGATTCAACCGAAGCACACCATTTCTTAAGCGAGCAGGCGTGGCTGCTGGAGCAAGCCGGATTCACGATCTTTCTGCCGGCTTGGTGGACCAGAAAAGGCCCCAAGCTGCGGCTGGGCGCGCGAGCCGTCGTAAAGAGCCCGAAGCTGCAAGGCGGAGCCGGCTTATCACTCGATCAGATCATCGATTTCGACTGGCAGGTATCGCTGGGCGGTGAGCCCATCTCTCTGGCTGAACTGCAGACGTTGGCAAAGCTGAAGTCACCACTAGTGAAGTATCGCGGTCAATGGGTCCAACTGAACGCTGAAGAGATCCAGGAAGCGCTGGGCTTTTGGCAAAAGCGCTCAGGCGGAAGAGCTTCGCTGGGCGAACTCGTAAAGATGTCGTTGGGCGCCGCGACTGCCGGCGACGCGCTGGCCGTTGAAAGTGTAATCGCCACGGGCTGGATAGGCGATTTTCTAAATCAACTCGAGGGCCGCGCCAGTTATGCAGAGCAACCAAAACCAAAAGGCTTGCGAGCTACGCTGCGGCCGTATCAATTGCGTGGCTATTCGTGGCTCAGTTTCCTGTGCACCTGGGGACTGGGAGCTTGTCTCGCCGATGACATGGGACTCGGGAAAACGATTCAGGTCTTGACGTTGATCCAAAAGGAATGGGAAGCCGGTACGCGCCGCCCCGTGCTGGTCATCTGTCCGACTTCGGTCGTGGGCAATTGGCAGAAGGAGGCCGCGCGCTTCACTCCGCGACTGACTGTCATGGTCCATCACGGGATCGAGCGACGCAAAGGTGGCGCGTTTCAGGCAGCGGCCGAAAGGAAGGCCGTGGTCATCTCGAGTTACTCCCTCCTGCATCGCGACCTTGAAGCGCTGAAAGAAGTGCAGTGGGGCGGGGTCGTACTTGACGAAGCGCAGAACGTAAAGAATGCGGAGACAAAGCAATCTAAAGCCGCACGCTCGCTGAGTTCGGGGTACCGGCTGGCCCTAACGGGTACCCCGGTCGAGAACAACGTCGGCGACTTATGGTCGATCATGGAATTTCTGAACCCGGGACTACTAGGCTCGCAAAGTGAATTCAAACGCAAGTTCTTTCTTCCGATCCAGACCGCCGGCGATCTAAGTGCGAGCAAACAACTGCGACGTCTGACCGGGCCCTTCATTCTGCGGCGGCTTAAGACCGACAAAACCATCATCTCTGATCTGCCTGAGAAGATGGAGATGAAGGTCTTCTGCACGCTGACAAAAGAGCAGGCATCCCTGTACCAAGCGGTGGTCAACGAGGCCACCGAGACGCTTGCAGAGAGTGAAGGCATGCAACGCAAAGGGCTCGTCCTGGCCACGCTGTCAAAGCTCAAGCAGGTGTGCAATCATCCCGCGCAGTTTCTGAAAGACAACTCCGCCCTACCGAATCGATCGGGCAAGCTGGCCCGCTTGACTGAGATGCTCGAAGAAATTCAAGAGGTCGGAGAGCGAGCGCTGATCTTTACCCAGTTCCGAGAGATGGGCGACATCATTCGCCGGCACGTGCAGGAAACCTTTGGCCGCGAGGTCTTGTTCCTCCACGGCGCCGTTACTAAGAAGGGCCGCGACCAAATGGTCGAGCGATTCCAGAATGACAAGGATGCGCCTCACCTCTTCATCCTATCGCTGAAGGCGGGTGGGACTGGACTAAACCTGACCAGTGCCAATCACGTCTTTCATTTTGATCGCTGGTGGAATCCAGCCGTGGAAAACCAGGCAACAGATCGCGCCTTTCGGATTGGGCAAGCGAAGAACGTGCAAGTTCACAAGTATCTCTGCGTGGGCACGCTGGAAGAGAAGATCGATGAGATGATCGAAAGGAAGAAGGCGATTGCGTCGAGTGTGGTCGGCGCCGGCGAGAAATGGCTGACCGAGCTATCGACCGAGCAACTCAAAGAGCTTTTCACGTTGAGCCAGGAGGCAGTGGTCGAGTAATTCAGGCGAGATCCGTATGGCACGCAAGCATTGGGACAACGACTTCTATCATTTCCCTAAATCGGTTCCGCGCGCGGCTGCCGGTGGAATAAAGGCGCAGTCGAAACAAGGCGGTTTCGGCAAGAGCTGGTGGGCAAAGCGTTGGATCGGCGTCCTGGAAAGTTTCAATCTCGGCGCGCGGTTGGGACGAGGCCGTTCCTACGCGCGGCGCGGGCAGGTAGTGTCAATCGATATCGAAGCGGGTGTAGTGATCGCCACCGTGCAGGGGTCGCGACGCAATCCATACAAGGTAACGATCAAGGTTAAGACGCTTTCGCAGGCGGACGGCAAGAAGTTGGCCCAGGCGTTGTCACGCCAGGCGCTATTCGCCGCAAAGCTGCTGGCCAACGAGATGCCCCAGGATATTGAGACGGTTTTTCAGGAAAGTAACCTGTCGCTGTTCCCTGCGAAGCTGCACGATTTGAAGACTAACTGTTCCTGCCCCGACTGGTCCAATCCCTGCAAGCACGTGGCTGCCGTTTATTACCTGCTCGGTGAAGAATTCGATCGCGATCCGTTCCTCATATTCAAGCTGCGTGGGTTAGACCGTGAGAAGCTGATCGGACTCATCGGCACGTCGCCACAGACATCGGCAGAAATACCAGAAGCTAGACGCACCGGTCGCAGCACTGGTAGCAAGCACCGCGTTCAACTTCCCGACGGCGACGCTGTGCCCGGGGGTGAAGGGCTTTTTTCCGAAGGCGATGCGCCGGCATTGTCGGGCCTCTCCACGGATCCGATTAGCGCGGAGTTCACCAGTTTCTGGCAGGGCGCTGATTTATCTGGAGAGTTGAGTGCGGAGGTTCAAGCGCCGCCAGTGGCTGCTCCCTTACTCAAGCGCCTCGGGAGCTTCCCTTTCTGGCGTTCTGACCGGCGATTTCTCGACGCCTTCGAGCCAATCTATCAACGGGCTTCTCAGCAAGCGATGAAGGTATTCGTGGGCGAATCCCTCATAACTAAAAAGTAGCGCCGTGCTTGAGAAGAATCACCGTCACCGTCCCGCACTCCCGCCCCTTACCGAAACAATCAATCGCACACGTCGGCAGATCACAAGCACAACAACAATCACCGCAAGTTTATGCTGCTTGATTCCCATGACGACGTACTCGGCGCTCGATGTAGGGTGAGCCTGCACCACATTTGTAATCCCGGCGTCCATTTGCGAGCCTTGGGTGCTCGCGCGCGATGAGCCGCCGCTCGTGCTCCGCAACTGCGGCGCAACTGTGCGTCTTTCATTCGAATTCGCAACACCTCCAAGTACAATTCTTGGGACAGAATCAATGGCCAACAAGAAGGTATTGAGACGGTAGCTTGTTTACTGAGAATCTCTCAACAGAATCACGTCGTCCGTTTGGCTGCCGCGTGACAAAGCGATCTGTTTGCCATCACGCGACATCTCGAATGCGAAAATCAGTCCGGTTTTGAAGTTAGTCAACTGGTTAGCCGGACCATCATCGATGGACAGACTCCAGATGTTGTCAGCATTGTCGCGAGAATCAGCGTAGATGATCGAACGACTGTCAGATGTCCATCCTAGTCCGACATCACGGAATGTGAAAGAAACGTCAAAGGTTTTGATCGGCTCTCCACCGGTGAACGACATCACGACAATCTTGTTTGCATTGGCCTGCTCATCAAAGTAACGCAGCGCGATCAGTTTCCCATCGGGTGAAACGGCCGCGCGGGATGACGACTTATCAGTCAGTCGCTCTTGCATGCCTCCGGCACTGGGAACTTTCCAGAACGTTGGCTTTCCTTGCCTCAACGATCGGAACAGCACCCATTGACCGTCGGGCGAGCAAATTGGCAGGGAGTCTATGGCAGCCCCCTCAGTCAGTTGTTTCAGGTTATTACCGCTGAGCTCCATCCTCCAGAGGTTGAAATTGCCCGAATGATTCGAACTGAAGAATAGGTGCCGGCCATCCGGCGAAACACATCCCAGTCCTTCAGTGTAAGCATCTGCCGTCAGTTGTTTGTTTTCCGTTCCTTGCGTATTCACGATCCAGATGTCTGACTGTTCGCCCACGGCCGCATAAAGAATCCTGCCATCTGGCGTCCAGGTGAGACTGTCTCCGTCATATTTGCCACTGGTAA
This sequence comes from Pyrinomonadaceae bacterium, assembly GCA_050748205.1. Classification (GTDB taxonomy): domain Bacteria; phylum Acidobacteriota; class Blastocatellia; order Pyrinomonadales; family Pyrinomonadaceae; genus PSRF01. The sequence continues at coordinate 24,643 of JBOGOU010000211.1, forward strand.
TCTGCCTAGCGCGACTTTCATCTTCGCCAGGCGCTATCACCCAGATTTGCGCTGACTTGTCTGCCTGCACCGTCACGAGAGTCTTCGAGCCATGCCGCCCGCGCCAAGTTTCGAACGGATTTCGTAACGACCAAGTCTGATGCCAACGTTAATAGTCATCATTTCACTTCACTTATCAGCACCGCGTCGCGAATGTGACTGCCTCGTGCGAGGGCGAGATCTCGGCCATCGTGCGAGTAGGCAAAGTTGTAAATCAGATCGGACTTGAAGTTGGTGATCTGTCTTGGTGTGCTGCCGTCCAGCGGTTGCCGCCAGAGATTCGACACACCACTTAGCGTGTTGACATAGACGAGCGCACGCCCATCTGGCGACCAATGAAATCCGTGATAAAAACTGCTCTCGTAGAAACTTGTTCCGGTTGACACCGGCAACTCGAACGTCTTGACGGGCGCTCCGCCCTCAAACTCGATAACCGCGATCTTTGGGCGTCCCGTTTGTTCGTCCTCAAAGAAATAAGCGAGCAACTTGCCATCCGGGGAAACCTGCGGATAGCGCAGGTTTCCCTTAACAATCAATGCAACGGGACTTCCGCCGTCGATTGGAACCTTAAAGATTCCACCCAGAAAAAGGCTATAGACCAACCAGCGTCCATCCGGTGAGATTGAGAAAGTAGGCGCGCCCGTCCCCTCGGTCAACTGCTTCGGATTGCCGCCATCAATGTCCATTCGCCAAACTTGAAAGCTATTGCGCTGCGAAGCAAACGCGATGTATCGACCATCGCGCGAAACTTCCGGCATAAAGTCATCGACTGCGCCGTCAGTCAACGGCTTCGGCTCGCTGCCATCCGCATTCACGATCCAGATACTGGCGTTGGTCTTAACGCTCGAGTCGTACACCAGCTTTCGGTCGGGCGTCCATGCGAGACCGTAATGTCCCTCCTGTACGTTTCGTCCCGAGGTTACGGCGCGGGCCCGGCTGGCATCTCCGTCGGGCGCAACCCAGATATTTGAAACCGGGTCAGTCTGAACGGCAACGAGAGCCTGTGCATCCGCAGTGAGAGTCAGACTGTAGTAGTCATATGAGTTCAGGTCGTTTGTAATACGGCGCATTTCTCCCTCTGGGTACGATGCTTGCCAAATTTGTAACGCTCCCAACCTTTGTTCACGCGCAACAAAAGCCACCCCGCTGCCATCGCTGAACCACGCCACGTTTCCTGTGTAGGGCCAACCCCGCGAAGTAACAGGTTTCAAGGTTGGGTTAGCGAGTGATATGACCGCAATAGTCATCACGTAGCTGCCGGCGGGCAGGCGAGGGTCGCGGGCTTTGCTGCCGTAGCCGATTGCCAGCATCTTCCCGTCGGGAGACCACGCTGGGCTGGCGCCGCTAAGCCACTCGGGTTCGACCACTTTGACGATGGTGCGCTCATTGGTACCGTCAACATTCGCCACCAGCAGTTCATCTTCCGTCGTAGTCATGTGATAACGTCCAAACGCGATCTGTTTTCCGTCGGGAGAGAGCGCGACCGGCTGCGAAACGTTAGCGATTATCCTTTTCGCGGTGCCACCAAGGACAGGCACCTGGTAGAGAGCGCCTTTCGGATTCTGCTCGTCCACCCGAGTGTAATAAACATAGCCGCCGTCAGGTGAAAACTTGCTTGCGTTCATCGCTAACGACTCGACGGGCGCGACGATCTGCACGCGACTCCCAGTTCCTAAATGTTTCGTCCACAGACTACGCTTGCCACTCTCCTCCAGCGTGTAAGCAATGTACTTCCCATCAGGCGAGATTGTGACGCTGTCGACATTGCCTTCGTTCGTGACGCGCATGATCTTCATGTTCTGAAAATGCGCGTCGGCCGGCTTTGACGGAAGAACGAGGTGCCTGAGCGTGTAAATGAGTCCGGCTCCGCCGAGTAGAACCACGAATAAAGCAGCGAGCGCGATCCCTTTGTGGCGACTAATTCCGCCAACGATGTACTCGGCGCTTGAAATAGAAGATGAAGCATTCGATTGCGTTGCAGTCGTCGTCACAGCAGTCGCGCCGCTGATAGTTGCTGTCGTGCGAGCAGGAGGCGGCACAGTGGTGTCAAAGTCGGTCGTACCTTTCAGTTCGCGGCGCAGCTCTTTCAACTCAATGGCCACATCTTTGATGGTCTGATACCGCTCGTCTGGATCTTTCGCCAAACAACGACGGACGATCCTCTGTAAGTCATCCGGAGTACCTGGATTGAAATTGCTGACCGGTGGGACTGGCTCGCGGATGATCTTATTGAGCGTATCGATCAGATCCGTGCCAGCGAATGCTTTGTGCCCAGTGACAGCTTCATAAAGGATGCAGCCGAAGGAGAAGATATCCGAACGATGATCGATCTCATTCGTTTTGCCCTGCGCCTGTTCGGGTGACATGTAGCCAGCAGTGCCGAGGATCATGCCCGGCGTTGAATGCTGTTGCAGAATTGCGGTAGCAACTTGACTGAGCCCTCCCTCACGGTCGGGCTTCTGCCCCGTCGGTTGCTCTGTCGGCTCGATCAGTTTCGCCAAACCAAAATCCAGAATCTTGGCGTGACCGTCGCGCGTGATCATGATGTTGTCGGGCTTGAGATCGCGATGGACAATTCCCGCTGCGTGGGCTCGCGCCAAACCCTCGGCCGCGTGTTGCAAAAACCGCAGCAGCTTTCGCTGGTCATCTCGTTCCTGATGAATCTTTTCGCGCAGCGTTTGGCCATCGACAAACTCCATCGCAATGAAGTGAACCACGTTCTCGCTGGTCAAGCCGCGTGGTGAGCCCTCCTTAACAGTCGGGCTACTGCCCGGGCTACTGCCGATCTCATAGATGTGCGCGATGTTCGGATGATTGAGCGTCGCCGCGGCTTTCGCTTCCTGCACAAACCGCCGCATTCGATCCTGATTCGCCGCGAGGTCAGCCGGCAGGATCTTCAACGCGACTTTCCGGCCGAGCTTGGTATCCTGGGCCAGATACACTTCACCCATTCCACCTGCACCGATTTTGGAGACGATGCGGTAATGAGAGAGAGTTGTGTTGGGCAATAGTTCTCCCATCTATTCTTTGTCTCACAGCCTCAGACCGATGTGCCGCAGCACCTCAGCGAAGCGAATCATAGCTCGTAGCTAAACCCTTCAGGAAGGATCTTGACCGCGGTCCCGGCCTCCAGCGCCACCCAAAATGCCAGACAAACTTCAACCCGCCCGCCGTCACCAAATCATAGGCGGAACTCTAACGGCCAGGTCGGGGGTGCCATCTGCAATCGGACAGGCCAGTTAAGTTTTGGTTAATTCACTCGAGCGCTGATAGAACCCGCCCATCTTATCCGCAATAGTCTGCGGGCGCGAGTATGCGACGGATGTAGACTCGGACTGCCGTGTTAGTTCACGTCTGTTCTCATGCATCTGGGAGATCAAGAAGTTTTTTGGTGTCTGTTTGGTGTCTATTATTAAAGAGCACCAAAGAGACTATTTAGAATAAGGGGCACTTAAGAGAAGACGGGCAAACCACGGACAGATAATTAGTTGCGAGAATGTCCTTGGTGGAGAATAAGTTAGCATGAACGCGGAAATCGAGTCCCCCCTTCGGCACCAAACCATCGATCAAGATACCGCATGCAAATGCGGTTTCTTCATTTTTACTGGTCTTTTCACTCGCGCTGCGTTTTACACTGTTCAAACCTCCCGCACTTTTTACCCCTAGTTGAGACTTAGTTGGGACACCAAATTTTGGCGAAGAGGGGGTTTTCTAGGTGACTGCGACGGAATGCCTCGACTGAAATCTTCAATGCCGGCCAGTTCTCTTGCTCCTGGTGTGGTCGCACTTCATTGAGGTAGCCAAGTGACCCCTAGTCAGTTGCTAGATCGAGTTCGCGTTTCATCCATCCGGTAGGTCCCAAAGAGGCGGGATAGGTTCAGCCAAAGCTGATCGCCTCCAAACCCTTAGCCCATGTTACGCGTGGGAAGGAGCGGGCTTCCGTCGGGTCGGCGTAGGCTCCGGTTCTGCTTCGGCAATGCCGGACAGCACGACTGGCTCACGGTCTGGGAATTCAGCAACCAATGACAGGTTGCCGCCCATTGCCTCGACGGTCTTCCGTAACGTGGAAAGCAAGAAGTCGCTGCGCTTTTCCAGACGAGAAACGCCATCCTGACTGATGCCGAGCGCCTTCGCAATCCGCACCTGGGTGAGTT
>JBOGOU010000212.1:0-2941 GCA_050748205.1 Pyrinomonadaceae bacterium
GCCCTCGTTGGCGACGACGAGCGCGTGAGAGTCGCTCATCGCGAGAGCGTTAACAAAGCATTAAAAGTGTTTGAGGAATACGTGCAAGCACGAGGCGGCGGGAACAAGCCGGCCATCACGACGGGAAAGATGATCGCCGCCCAGTTCGAGCACACAGCGGCGCGGCCAGATCATGAAACCGGTTATGCCGCGCCGCAGCTTCACACACACGTCGTGATCATGAATATGACCAAGACTGAGGACGGCCAGATCAAATCGCTGCAGCCGCTTGAACTGTTTCGAACGCAGCAGTACGCGACGGCTATCTATCGGACTCACCTGGCCGAGAAACTTCAGGCGCTTGGTTACCAGATTGAAGTAGACCAGAGAACCGGAGCGCCGGAGATCAAGGGTTTCAGCAAAGAGTACCTGCAAGAGGCTAGTCCGCGACGTGAAGAAGTTCGCAAGGAAGCTCAGGAGATGAAAGAGCGGCTTGAGCAGGAAGGCGCGACCGTCAAGGAAGGTGCAGGACTCAATCAAGCCGCAGCGCGAACCAACCGGCTCAGCAAACGATATGACCACGCACAGATGAGACAGCGAGCATTGGAGATGGATGCCCGATATGACAACCAGGCCAAACGAACTGTCCGCGAAGCCATCGAACGCGGTGGCTCTCGCTTCTCTCAGGACGACATCACGAAACGCGCGCAGGAAGCCGTCACCTTTGCTCGTGACAATGCTACCGAACGCGAAGCGGTTACTGACATGCGCAAAGTGATGGCCGATGCGCTGCGGCGAAATCTGGGATGGACCACATACGAAGCAGTCGCGAGCGAGCTTCGCCAACGCATCGAGCGCGGCGAGTTCGTCGAGATTATTCGAGAGCGACGACCGCGCGAAGCGACAACACAGCGAATGTTGGAGATGGAGAAATCCAATATCGAGACGATGCTAAACAGGCAGGGGCAACATGCGCCGATTGTCGGCCATGACGCGCGGCAGACAGTTGACGCCATCGCCGAAAGTCAGCAACTCAGATTGAATGACAATCAACGCTTGGCGGTTGAGGAGATCCTCACGAGTCGCGATCAGGTTATCGGTTTGCAAGGCGGCGCTGGCACCGGAAAGACCACAGCCTTATCAGTCTTGCGGGAAGGAGCAGAAAAGGAGGGATACGAAGTTCGCGGCTTTGCGCCGACGACACGCGCGACAAAACAACTCGCGGAGAGTGGAATTCAGAGCGAGACCTTACAGAAGTTCATCCGGCGGCGACCGGAAGCACCCGAGAATCACAATCGGCTTTTTGTGTTGGATGAGAGTTCACTTGCCAGCACAAGGAATCTTCACAAGTTCTTCGCCCGCGTTGAACCTTCGGACAAGGTATTACTCGTTGGCGACAGCCGACAGCATCAAGCCGTTGAAGCAGGAACGCCCTTTGAGCAGTTTCAAAAGCACGGAATGGGAACGGTCCAACTTAGTGAGATTGTTCGACAACGCAAACCGGAGCTAAAGCGAACCGTCGAAAAGCTCTCAGCCAGAGAAATGCGCGAAGCAATCGATAGCCTTGAACAACAAGGACGGATCGTGGAAATCGCTGGTACTAACCAACGGTTGAAGGCTATAGCCGGTGCTTATTGTGAAAGCCCGGAGAGTACGCTCGTTGTTTCGCCGCGTAACCGGGAACGAGTTCAACTCAACTCTCTCATTCATCGCCAGCTACAGCGCGATGGCAAAGTCAGCCGAGATGATCACCAAATGACCGTTTACGTGAATCGTCAGGACATGACCGGTACCGAGCGCACATTCGCCAACGCTTATGTCCCTGGAGAGGACGTTATCCGGTACAACCGGGCCAGCAAGGTTTATGACGTGAAAGTTGGCGACTATGCCCTCGTGACGGCAAAGAATCACGCGGAGAATGAGATCACAGTTCACTTCGAAAACGGGCGCGAACTCACCTACAACCCACAGCGACTTTCGGGCGTGAGCGTCTATCGCGAAGCCGAGCGTGAATTCGCGGAAGGCGACCGGGTTCAATTCCGCGCGCCTTTCACCGAAAAGCGAGTGGCGAATGGCGAGTTAGCAACGATCGACAAGATTGACGATGCGGAAATGTCAGTGAAGTTAGACGGCGGACGCGAGATCAGCTTTGAGGCTGAAAAGTTCCGGCACCTCGATCACGGTTACGCGGTCACCAGTCACTCTTCGCAGGGAACGACCGTTGACCGGGTCCTCATCAACGCCGATACACAAGAATCGCCAGTCTTGCTGAATGACCGAATGGGTTATGTCGCGGTATCACGAGCCCGAGAGGACGCGACCATCTACACGAACTCAATTGAAGAGCTTAGAGGGGCACTGGATCGGAGAGTTGATAAAGAGATGGCCCTTGAAGCAGTGCAGGTTAGCAACGAGCGCCGCAACGAGCTTCGGGACGACCAGAACCATTACGAATCGCAAAATCGTGGGTCCTTGGAATCGCCACAAAGTCGCGAGCCCGCACTGACCGAAGAAGCCAATCAAGACAGAGGTCAAGCAGAAGTGGCCGAGGCGGAAGAGATGGAATTCAGCCTCGCATGAAAAAGAGCAAACACTTGGGGAATTGAGTATGAACATCAAGGAAGCCAAAGAACTGCCAATTTACCTAACGCTGAAAGAGGTTGCCGAACTACTAAGAGTGAAGCCGCGAACCATCTACGCCTGGGTAAGCGACAAACGAATACCCTACGAGCGCAAAGGTGGTCTTTTGCGATTTCGGCTGGATGTAGTTATAGCCTGGAACGAACCGGCCCGTTAAGGGAATCGAGATAGAAAATCACGCGTTGCTTTGCTATTCTCAGTCCGCTCCTGTGATGGCTGCAACCGGAAAGGAGCACGATGTCAGTTTACAAGCGAAGGGGAAGATGGTTCTGTGACACCACGATCGACGGCCGGCGAGTGCAGCAGGTTCTAAAGAAGGCCC
>JBOGOU010000213.1:0-12126 GCA_050748205.1 Pyrinomonadaceae bacterium
GTTGCGGTTCGCTTGCCGGTATTCATGTCCGCGTGACCATACCAAAGTTCCCGGGCGAGGTGACGGTTCGAGTCGCGCTCAAATTCATCCGCCAAAAACGTGTTTATCGCCTTGATGCTATCCAGCCAGATCTTTTTGCAGTCCTGGTCCCCAAACAGCAACCAGCTCTTTAAGACATACTCGTAGTAACTGTCGATTTCTGCGCTGATATGACTGTCCGTGTTGGTCCATTTTCCGGTTTCGACATTCATTCGCGTACCGATGAGGCCAATGCTGGAACGGCGATTGTAGGTCTCCACCAAAGCGCGTTTCGCCTTGTCGTAGTAGACGGGCTTCCCAGTGAGTTTGCTGAGCGTGCCAAACTCAATGAGCAGGGTTCCGGTTTCTGCCGGATTCGTCTCCGCGCCGCGCACTTTTCCTGTTTTGAGATTGACGAACCGGTAGGGCAGGCCGGTTGGCGAATCAAAAACCGGCAACAATCTTACTCCCAAATCGTCAGCCAGACTGAGTAGTCGCTTGTCTCCCGTCAATTGATAGCTCGATAAGAGTCCGCCTAGAAGCCGAATTGTTATTTCGAAGTTTTGAACATCGATGTCCTTGTCGAAAGAAAGATTTTTTCCAATGTACTCGCGGGTGCGCAGGGCCTCATCCTTCAAGCCCATGAGGATCATCGTGTCGAGCGCATCAACCGGCGTCATCAGCAGCGGCTGCGCATACCAATCGTGATAGGTCTTCGTAAGCGGCTTCAGGTCGTCGTGTCCCCAGGCATACCTCTCGTAGCCGCGCCAGGCATGTAGAAACTCCGCCTTTACCTGCTCAGCAAGTTGTTCTCTATCAACTTTGACGCGCTGTTGAGAACTCGCATTTGTTGCGACAGCGAGAACCAGATACAGAACCGTAACTTTCGCTAACCAGAGTTGGAAACGCACAGGTCGCGAATCTCCGTGGAATGGTTTTCGGGCCAGAGTGAAAGCTTGCGGCCCCAACGATGCAGTAGAACGCGAGACCGAAAATATCGTTCGTGTTCCCACTCGACTTCAGCCATTGTCAACAAGCAGTTTACAAGGTCTTCTCGACCGCATTCGCGCGCGTATCTTGCCGCTGTTTCATACTCAGCAATGTTTCGGCTTTCAAGCCGGCCGGCGCCGTACATCGGTGCAAGCCAGCCCATCACGTGACAGAGCAAGCCCAGGGCACGGCCAATTACTGTTGCGCGAACTTCTCGTACAAAGCTCGGACCAGAGGCTAGACTTCGCAGCATTTCACCCACGAGCTTCCGATGATGCCACTCCTCGTCTTCGATTATCTTGATGCGAGAACGCTCTTCCGCGTCAGCCACTGAGTGCCAGTGTCCTCGATACGCGTAACCAGCAGCTAGCTCGCCGGAATAGGCAAGCTGAAGAATTGCTACGAGCGATTCGCATTCATTCCGACCGGACATCAGGTGTTCGATCCACGCCGTAAATGAGAACAGGGATGCCCAGGATTTCGGTTGCGCCTTCGTGTTTTTCACCGAGCTTTTCGGCGACCCTAATTGATCCCTTGTTATCCGGATGAATCAGACTGATCACGTGCTCCTTGTTGAGTTGAGTGAAAGCGTAATCGAGCGCTTTCCGCGCGCCCTCGATGGCATAGCCCTTTCCCCAGAACTGACGGCCGAGTGTCCACCCGATCTCGAATCCAGGCCAACCAGCCGGGTTGAGAAATCCAATACGTCCTGCGAGTTTACCACTGGCCTTTTCCTCGACCGCCCAATGTCCATAACCAAGCAATTGCCAATGCCCTATGAGGAAAGCCATGTGACGCCACGCTTCCAGTCGACTGTAGGTTTTGCCGCCGAGATAACGCATCACTTCCGGATCCTCACAGATTGCTGCATACGGCTCGAAATCGTCTCCCCGCCACATGCGGAGGATAAGGCGATCGGTTTCAAGCCTCGGTTGGTCCATCTGTTTGGAGAGTCAAGAGTCTGGAGTCAAGAGTCTGGAGTCAAGGAAAATCGCCTTGACTCACGACTCCGGACTCTTGACTCCAGACTCTTGATTTTGATGAGTCACTTTTTCTTCCAGCGCACGCCGTCTTTGGTATCTTCCAGCGTAATACCGCGATCCACAAGCTGGTCCCGAATTTCGTCTGCGCGAATGAAGTCGCGCCGGCGGCGAGCCTCCTGGCGCTCATCTATTAAAGCCTGGATTTCGCTCTCGATGATCTCTGTCTGCCCTTCACCGATGATGTTCAGCACTGAATCGAAGCGTTTGAACAGTTCAAGCAGTTCACGCTTGTTGTCTTCGCTTAATTGTTTACGGGCCAGGGCCGAGTTAACCTCGCGCGTCAGATTGTGAATTGCGGCCAGTGCAACCGACGTGTTCAGATCGTCGTCCATGCCCGCTTCGAACTCTTGTAAAGCTCGCTGAGCGGCCTCATGAAGCGCGGCATTGATCTTGGGCGATCCTGGGCCAGTTCGAGCCTCACCCAAACGCGCATAAAAGTCGCGCAGACTCTCAACTGTTTTTTCCGCTCCGCGCAGCGCATCGAATGTAAGATTGAGTTGCTTGTTGTAAGGGACGCTCAGAAGAAAGTAGCGGATGCCGGCAGGAGAATGACCCTTAGCAGTCAGATCTCGCAGGGTGTAGTAGTTGCCTTTCGACTTCGACATCGTTTCACCCTCGACTTTCAGATGCTCGAAGTGAAGCCAGTAGCGAACGAACTGCTTCCCGGTTGCGCCCTCACTTTGCGCAATTTCGTTCTCGTGATGAGGGAAGACCAGATCGATACCCCCGGCGTGAAGATCAAAAGTCTCGCCCAGATATTTCATAGACATGGCTGAACACTCGATGTGCCAGCCGGGCCTACCGCTGCCAATTGAGGAGTCCCACGACGGCTCCTTATCGCTGCTTGGTTCTTTCCACAAAGCGAAATCGCGAGCGTCTTCTTTGTCGTATTTGTCTGTGTCGACGCGCTCGCTACCGCCCACAATGTTACCCGCGAAATTAATCTTGGACAGTTTGCCATATTCAGGAAATGAGCTGATGCGATAGTAAATCGATCCGTCTGACCGGTAGGCATGCGCTTTGGCCAGAAGTCTCTCGATTAGATTGACCATTTCGGGAATGTGACGCGTGGCCCGCGGCACAATGTCGGGCCTCTTACAACCAAGCGCGTCGGCATCTTCCCAAAGTGCTTCGATATATTTCGCCGTGTAGTCGTCGATACTCAGTCCGGCTTCCTGTGATTTTGCGATGATGCGGTCTTCGACGTCCGTGATATTCATCACGTGAGTTACCTTGTAGCCTTTGAACTCGAGATAGCGGCGCACGATGTCAGCGGCCACGGCTGAGCGGAAGTTGCCGATGTGGCCGTAGTCCCAAACCGTTGGTCCGCAGTAGTAGAAGCGCACTTCGCCCTCCTTAATGGGGCGAAACTCTTCAATCTTTCCGGAAAGGGTGTTGCGAAACTTGAGCATGGCGTATGGGAATTGGAATTTCGGATTTCGGATTTCGGATTTATGCGCGACCTTCAGTTTATTTAAACCGAAACTACTGTATCCGATTCACGAGATATCACGAAATTCGCAATCCGAAATCCGCAATCCGAAATTCTTCTCCGAAATTCTTAGTTGAAGTGTTGCCAGCCGCCGGGCTCTAGTGCCCAGACCCTTCCAGCTTCCGCAACGACAACACCAGTCACCGATTCAGTAAGCTTTCCGATGCGGCTCAGGGCCACTCCGTCGACTCTCGCCGGCAGCCTTGCCACATTTTCGGGTGCTACGCTGAATAGGAGTTCGAAGTCTTCACCGCCATGCAAAGCCAGCATGAGAGGATCGAGTGCTCGCCGGCCGCAAATAATGGCGAGCTTGGGATCAACTGGTAGGCGCGCCAATTCGATGGTCGCGCCGACTCGGCTCTCGCCGCACAGATGATGGACGTCTGACGACAAACCATCGCTGATATCGATCATCGCTGTGGCCAGACCCTCCTCACCCAGAACCAGCCCCCACCCAACGCGAGCCTCCGGACGGAGATGTCGCAGCAAGAGCTGCTCGATCGAATCAGACTCTTCCTTATCAGCATGATCGTTTTTGAGATGGAGGCCACGTTCAAGCAGTCGCAGGGCAGCAGCAGAGCCGCCGAGCGAGCCCGTGACGAAGAGATGGTCACCGGGTTTTGCGCCGGATCGGAGGATTGATTGCCCGCCAGCGCTTTCGCCCATGACAATTGAATCAATGACGATCTTCTCGGGCGTGCGTGAGACGTCACCGCCAATCACTCGCACATCGTAACGATCGGCAAGGGAAAAGAACCCGTCATAGAAATCGTCAACGAAACTTCGGCTCCAGATGTCTTGCGGAACCCCCAATGCTATTAAGGCCCAGCGCGGCCGGGCGCCCATTGCCGCGATGTCTGAAAGGGAAACAGCCAGCGCTTTATGTCCCAACGAGCGTGCGGATGTGGTTTCCCGGCGAAAGTCGATATCCTCTACCAGTAGATCGCTGGTTATGAGGGTATCTCGCCCGGTGAACTGCTTGAGGACTGCAGCATCATCACCGATTCCACGGAGCAATTCGGACGCGGATCCTCGACTCTCAGCCCGCGATCGGATGCGCTCGATAAAATCAAACTCGTTCATTAGAATTTCGGATTTCGGATTTCGGATTGCGAATTTCAAAATCCGCAATTCAACCAAATCCTAGTTTGTTACTAACAAGCCTACAAATCTCTGATCTTGAATCCAAATTCTGTAAAATCCGAAATTCACAATCCGCAATCCGAAATTCTCTAAAGATTGCGGCGCAGTGAATCCAGCCCGGCTTCGATTGTTTCTATTGATGTGGAAAAGGAAAAACGCAGATGGCCTTCACCGTGCTCACCGAAAACTACGCCAGGTACGGTCGCCACCTGGGCGCGATCAAGCAATACCTCAGCGGCTTCGCGGCTGTCGCTGCTGACAAGAGTTGCATCGGGAAAAGCATAGAATGCACCCGCTGGCATTTCGCAAGTTAGTCCTAATTCGTTCAGTCCGGCCAAAAGCAAATCGCGCCGCTTGCGATAGGCGGCGCGATGAGCCTCGAGAATGTCAGACTTAGAGGTAAAGGCGGCTAGCCCTGCCCACTGCGTCGGAGTGGAAACTCCGTTTGAAGAATAGAGTGTTGTCTTGCGCAAACCAGTCATCCAGGGCTCGCTTGCAACAGTGTAGCCAAGACGCCATCCAGTCATGGCAAATGATTTGGAGAAGGTAAAGGAAGTAATGGTGCGCTCGAACATTCCGTCAATCGAAGCGATAGAGATATGCTGGCCATCGTAAACGAGATCTTCGTAGGCTTCGTCGGCAACTACGATCAAATTGCGAGCTTGAGCAAAACGAGCTACGGCTCTTGCTTCAGCGATGGTGAAAACTGTGCCAGTAGGATTCTGAGGCGTGTTGAAATAAATGGCCCTGGTGCGATCGCTGGAATAATGTTCCAGAGTTTGCTCGAAACCAGTTGTACGCGCCACGAGGGTCGGAACAAGTACGGTCTTGCCCTGGCAATGAGAAATCAAGTCTTTAATCGGCGTCCAGTAAGGTGAGAAAACAAGGACTTCGTCGCCGGGGTTAACCACCGATTGGAAGGCGCCAAACAATCCTTGCATCCCACCATTCAAGACGATGACGTCTGTATCACTCGCCGGGATGTTGTTTTTATCACGCAGCTTCTCAGCGATCGCGGCGCGTAATTCAGGAATACCCGAGGAGGGAGCATAACGAGTCTGGTTATTCTCAAGAGCGCGCACCATTGCTTCTTTTATGAAGTCAGGCGTGTTCATGTATGGTTCGCCGCCTTCAAATTGATAGACGGTGGCCCCAGCGGCCCGCAGTTTCATTATGCGATTGCGAATGTTTACGATGTCGGAAAATCCAATTTCATCAAGCCGCGCGGCGAGGCGGAAGACGGTAGGCGACGTGGTCACTGCTGGCAATGATCCTCCAATTTAGGGCGGCTTGTGCGGGAATGACGCCCGATTATAGCCTGACCACCAGGGGCCGTCTACCGGCCTGGCAATCCTCAATCAGAGCTCAATTTCCCGCGCTCCTTTTGTAAATTGACTGCCTAGTTCTTTTCTAAGTCGTTTGGTGAGATTACAGAACCGTTGGAGTCTCTCGCATCCTTGCGATCATTCGCTTGAGCGTCTAATGATAGTTTGGCGAATTCATGAGCGTTTCCACGCTCCAACTTTTGTAGATTGATTTCTTCTTGTCTGACTTCAATCTCCCGCTCTTGAAGTTGAAAGAATTCTCTAATTAAGGCGGGATCCGGGCCTGATGTGCTTGTGGTTGGTTTGGCAGAGTCAGAAGCAGTAGTTGAAGCTAGTGCTTGCTTATTTCGGTCGTCGGGAGGAGGACTACTCATCCTTATCGTAGTGTTCGTGCTTAGCGGTGTAAACGGGTGTCTTACGTCTAATTACGATTTTCCCAAAGCCAAAACTTCCAAGCTTTGGTGGAATCACGCGTACTGATTTTATGTCTTGTAAACCCTGCTCATACAACTCTATGAAACGCTCAGGGGTGAGGGTTTCGGTGTATATTGGATCTAGTTGTAATTCAGCGGTGCTCATAAGAATAAGAAGATTTCAATGGAGGTTATCTCTTGACTCTATAGATTCTATAGAGTGTAAGTCTCTTGTCAAGCGGTACGGTTAACGCGCCGATTTACATCGGTATTAACGGTGTTTTGAGGTTTAAAGAGGGGGTCAGGCAACCTTTAGTTTTGGATCGGCAGTTAGTTTTGCAAACGTTAATGGATCGGCAGTTACCATGTATCGCAGGGTGTCAACGAATAGGTCAGGACTGTTACGACGATCAAAGCGGAATGTCATTTCGTCCAAGTACGCCTGAAGGTGTTTGGCCGATATGCTGTGCCACGTTCCAACTATTCCACGCTTGAGAAGGGAGAACGCGGATTCGATTGTGTTTGTATGAACGTCACCTTGAACATAAACGCGGGAACTATGATTGATGGTCTTGTGCTTGGAACTAGGCATATTGACCGCAACCGCCGGATTGTAGGCAGACCAGTCATCCGTGATAAAAACCTCAACGTCTTTGCTAACGTTTTGTCGGATGTACTTGGCAAGCGTTCCTGCCCGAACGTCATCAGGGTGAAACAGTCGCAAGGAACCGCCACGTTGACGGATACCAATAACGATTTCTTTAGTGTCTCCAGCGTATTTTTGCTTGCCTCTGGCGCGTCTCCGACCCCCCACGAATGTCTCATCCATTTCAATCTTGCCATCAAGCATTGGGGCGTCAACGATCTTCATTGCTGCTCTGATGCGGTGACACAGATACCATGCGGTTTTGTAAGAGACTCCAAGCATCCGCTTGATTTGGTTCGCGCTCATTCCCTTGCGCGACTCGCAGAGCAAGTAGACAGCCGTAAACCATTTGATAAGGGGCAAGTGGGAATCGTGAAAAATGGTTCCCGATGTAGCGGTAAATTGGTAGTCGCAGTCTTTGCAATAAAGCAGGTCTTTGGCAGTCTCAAGAGGGATCGCCTTACCCTTGCATCGTGGACATTCAGGGCCAAGGGGCCAACGCAGCCGCTTGAGCAGTTCGCGGCATCTAGCATCACCTGAGAACATCTCATGAACGTCAATAAGAGTCATAAAAAGTCACCTTCCAAAGCGCCGCGTAGAGCGGGAGCGAGCAGGCCGATTGAGCGGGTTTCTACCCGTAAACTTCTGGATTCGATAAAGCGGGATATTGGGCAGGAAATCGAGAAGGCTAAAGCCGCCGATAAGCCTAAACCCAAGCGTGATTAACGAATCCATGCTTCGCATTATGGGGCAAGGGGAAGCTTTTGTCAAGTACATAGTCATCGCAAAAGCTTAGACCTTACCTTTAAGCCTTAGTTTTAACTCAGAACGGCTAAATATAAGTATTGACATGCCAAACGCCGCGCTAGTAACATGCGCGAGTCTCCGTGGCTGCCGGCATTACTCGCCGCAATCATAGTTACTTCCCGAAGCTGCGATTAGCGAAAACTTTAACAGGCTTTTGAGAACATGAGCCCTTCGGCTATAGCCATACCTGAAAAGCTATTCTTCAAGATCGGCGAAGTTTGCGAGCTTGCAGGAGTACAGGCGCACGTGTTGCGTTATTGGGAATCAGAGTTTCCGATGCTCGCCCCTCAGAAAAACCGTGCCGGCCAGCGAGTCTACCGCAAGCGGGACGTGGAAATGGCGCTCCGGATCAAAGAACTCCTCTACGAAGACCAATACACGATAGCCGGCGCGAAAAAGAGACTGACGAACGACTTGCGTGGAGGCGGGAGAGTAAAAGCGGGCGCGACCGACGCCTGTGAGAGGTACAGCTTGCCTGCGGGATCGCCGGACAACGCTGCGACTCAGCGACACTCGCGGGCGGAAAGCGCCCGCTTGCTTGCCAAGGATGGAGCTAAAACTGCAGAGGATCGAAAGGCGCTGCGGCGACTCGCCTCTGAGCTGCGGGAGCTTCTCTCAATGCTCGAGAAAGAGAGCAAAGCGTCTGCGTCTTCAAAGAAATGAGTTCGCGCCAGCGACGCGCAAGCGATTTGACAATTAAGCTTTTCGAGAGATACTTGAATCACTTGACGGGACGTGGCGCAGCCTGGTAGCGCGCACGCTTGGGGTGCGTGAGGTCGCTGGTTCGAATCCAGTCGTCCCGACCATTTTTTATAAACCATTGACGGCTGCCAGCATTGGCAGCCGTTCTTGCGCTGCGGCTGAACTTGATTTCCACTCAACCTTCGCTTCACCTTTGAATAGTCGCTGCTGTCAACCAAGTCCGCGTGCAAGCGCTTGTTCGGTTGCGTTCTCACGATACTATCTCGCGATCTCTAACTTCACGATGCTCCCATCCACATGAGCGAGGAAAGAAATGCTGATTCGGGTTCGCTGCAGCGCTTATTGGGCGCGGCGTTAACCAGACCATTCAAGCACTGGTATGACACCTCTATCAGAAGAACAGTTTTCAATCTGCTTTCTCATCGGCTCATCGGGCTTCAACTGGAGCGCGAAGTCTAGCTTTTCCTTTTATAGAATTGAGTTACCAGCCTAACTTAATATTAACCTCCCTCTGATCCGTCTTTTCTTCATGACAAATAAGACAACTATATGTGTATCGGTAGAGTTCATTCCACGAATCTCCCCTGAGAAGCGTTTTCTGAACACCGACCCAAGCGTGTTCGAGGCCGCAGTGAACACACTTACAACCATTCCAGACGTGTCTTCCAAATTCTTTTTCAAGAAAGTGATTCTGGCTTGAGAGAAGTTCCGGGGAATCTATTACATTAATTGGGAAAGCACCGCTCATCGTTTTCCCGCACCGAGTGCACATACAACTTGCCTCAACGTCATGATCCCCTAGCATGCATCTAAAACTCATAGTACTAATTTCCTCTCTTTGCTTCAGTACAGCTCCCTCCAGCTGACCTTCTTTTTTGTGCAAATATGCGCTCCCGCCGCCGAACGATGCGCTCGCGGCCGGGCGACAACCGCATCGTGCGGAAGTTGTCGGTGAGAGGCACGCTGATTCCGGCCCGGTTGCAAGCGTTGGTTGGGCGGCGGCTGAGCCAAGAAATGCTATCAACCATCAGTTTCTTGTTGCTATAACTTCGAGGTACTCTCCTTCAACATGCGTCGTGTTGTCTGTTGCTTGATTATGCTCCGACCACAGCCGCTCCAGGTCGCTTCGTAAGGCAGCTTTCCCGTCGGTGTCGAGCGCATCGAACGAGCGTTGCGTCGGACCGTAATGCGTGCGGAAGAACTCAACAACCTCGCCAGGCGGAAATGGATATTTGAACAGACATATCCGCCGCGTCAATTGTAAATCCGCCACTCCATCACGCAGTCGCTCGTGCACGGTTTCCTCGTCGCCCCACTTGACAGGCGACGGCATAGCGGGCGGTGGGGGCACATGCTTGCCGTTGATCTTGAACATCTGACCGACGAATCCCTCCGGTGTCCAGTTTGCCATAGCGATCCGTCCACCGGGTTGGCAGACGCGCACTAGTTCAGCCGCAACCAGTTCTGGTCGAGGCGCGAACATCGCTCCGAACATACTCACCACCACATCAAAGGCTGCGTCGCTATATGGCAGACTCTCCGCGTCGCCTTCGTCAAACTGAATCGTCAACCCTTGGGATTCGGCACGCGCCCGCGCCTGTTCAAGTAAATTCGTTGCGATATCAACACCGGTTACGGTTGCTCCCGCACGCGCCGCCGGAATCGCCACATTACCGCTGCCGCAAGCCACATCAAGCAAGCGAACGCCGGGCTTTAGCGCCAGGCGGGCGATAAACTCTTCCGCTCCCGTTTCAATATGCTTTGCGATCTGACCGAAATCGCCCGACATCCACATAGCTTTGAGTCGGGTTTTCAAAGATTCCATCTCAGGCTTAGTTGTGCTCATGGTTGATTCCTTTCAAATATGAATCTTAACGACAAAAAGTAACCGCTCAATGCTGGGCTTCGGAGTCTGTGTCAAAATTCTAAATCCCACCCACGGCAGGAGCTGAGAAAAAACTCAAGATTAGCCGCGGATTAACGCGGATTACACAGATCAAACAAAGGCTTTCTAACATCCTATCTGGTCTAATCCGTGTAATCCGCGTTAATCTGCGGCCAATTCATTCTTTCACAGCTTCGGCAGCTGAGGGTGATTCAGGGTTGAGCCTTCTTCCTTCTGACCAAGATCAAGATCAGACCGACCACCGCGAGGACGAATGAACCCATCAGGATCAGCGCGCCGGGAATGATCCCCAGCATCGCCTCTTCCCAACTCGTGCGTCCGTCGGTCAAAGATGGCAGCAGGACCGAAATCAGAAAAATGGCGCCCCCGAGCAGCATCCCGATGATGCCAAGAATCAACGCGATTTTACCCATCTCTCCTTCTCCTTTGGCGTTGTCTAACAACATGACAGGTCGCTGCGGATCATTTACGCCGTTCGGCCTGTGGTTATCGAGCGCATCCCGATATTAGTGCTATTCGGTCATCGGTTCGAGCGCCGTACTACGCGCCACGCCCAAATACATAGCGCTGCCGAAGCAACGGTGGTGAGCATAAATACCGGCTCCCTGGCTAAGTGCGGATCCTCCGTGACGATTCGCAAAATATGCGCGACGGTGAGCAAGCCAAAAAGGGCGCCAGTAGTAATGACATAAGCTTTCATTGCTTCCTCTGTCTCAAGAACTTTTAACTGGATCAAGCACGTTCTTATTCCCAAAACAAGGAGAAGCTGCCCGGCATCACCCGCCCGTGAAGCGCCCGCGCAGCGGCGTCGGCTGCATGCGATCAAACGGGAATACTTCAAAATCCTGTCCCCCCACAAACCCGGGAGATAGGCTTCCGGGAAACACACGATCTCCGCGCCCTGGGCCGAAGCTTCGGACAGTAACCGCTTGATCTTGTCTAAGCCCTCATCAAGGGCTGAGGCGATACAAGGCGACGCCAGGGCAATGATCATGGATGACCTCTCGATGAGAATGGATCCCGCTCGCGCGCGACTACGCCGGCTTTCAATCTTGCGGATGGCTTCAATGCTCACTGCGGGTCGGGTGCCTGCCGTTGTTAAGCGCTGGAAGGAAAGCGCCGCCGCAGAACCTCGACAAAGCCCTTGTTTGCAGAAGCTGAAACCATCTCCAGCGGTGAATTCCC
Organism: Pyrinomonadaceae bacterium; assembly: GCA_050748205.1. Taxonomy (GTDB): domain Bacteria; phylum Acidobacteriota; class Blastocatellia; order Pyrinomonadales; family Pyrinomonadaceae; genus PSRF01. The sequence continues at coordinate 11,671 of JBOGOU010000213.1, forward strand.
CCTCTTCCAGGCAAGCGCGAAGACAACTGATAGAGCAACACCCGTGATAACGAAATTCGGCCACGCATTAAGTTCCCACTGCCCTCGCCAGGTCAACTGCCAGGCATTCGAGAACGGCAGCAAGTAAGGGATTGGCCACTGGTCGCCATCTGGCCCCCGTGAACCCGCCAGATCACAGAGAAGGTGGAGATGGAAGCTCAAGAATACGAGACCGGCTGTCAACCACCGCCGCACCGCCAGGAGGAAGGCGATCGCAGTCAATAATAAACCGAATCCTAAATTGTGCCCCAACAGGTGATGATACTCAGACCACCACAAGAGTGGGTGCGCTGAGTTTCGAGTCAGCACCTCAGCAACAATACCCAAGCCATCAAGATCAGGAGCAACCCCGGCAATGGCAATCATGGCTCGCTCCCGAGGATTAATTGTGCCGGAAGCGTTGGCAACTACCCATCC
>JBOGOU010000214.1:0-68789 GCA_050748205.1 Pyrinomonadaceae bacterium
TCCGGTCGCTACCGCTCCCGGTTCCGTATTTGAGTGGCGCCAACCAACTACTCTTCCTGCCTTTCGAACAACTCGTACCTGTCTGGCAGTTAAGTGATTACCTCGTCTAGCATCTCAATACTTAAAAGAGTTCAATAGACAAAGTTCTGGAAAATACATATATCAATGTCGATTTCGGCACTCGCCGTTCGACTATCAACTGGAGGAAGTTAGGTGACCTGTATCAATAAACGTTCATCAATAATGGAGACAGAAGATGAGGAAACTAATCGTTTTCAACAACGTTTCGCTGGATGGTTACTTTACTGACGCAAACAGCGACATGAGCTGGGCTCATAAGAATGATCCGGAGTGGAATGCGTTTGCCGCAGATAATGCAAAAGGCGGAGGTGTCCTTTTGTTTGGTAGGATCACCTATGAGCTCATGGCAAGTTTCTGGCCTACACCGGCAGCGACGGAGATGATGCCCGAAGTAGCGGAAGGCATGAATAATCTGCCGAAGATCGTGTTCTCGCGAACACTGGACAAGGCCTCGTGGAAGAATACGAGACTGGTCAAGAGTGGCCTGGCCGAGGAAGTACGGAAGATGAAGAGCGAGCCTGGAGAAGACATGGTGATTCTCGGAAGCGGCAGCATTGTTTCGCAACTGTCGGAGCACGTACTGATCGATGAATATCAGATCGTTGTGATTCCGATCGTTCTGGGCAAGGGAAGGACGATGTTCGATGGCATGACAAAAAGGCTGCCAATGAAGCGGACGAAGACTCGGTCCTTTGAAAATGGGAATGTCTTCCTTTGCTACGAGCCGGCTACATGAAGACAGGACACCTGATTCAGGGCCACGGCCTCACTCCGGGCCAAGCTTGACAGCCTGCAGTTGGGAAGGGGGCAAAGCGAAGCGCGCCCCCGCTCAAGTTAGGGACCCACACAATATCAGAACAATGACTCAATTGAGTAAGTTTCTCATAAGTTCACAGCTTGCATCTTGAGCGGGGGCGCGCTGCGCTTTGCCCCCTTCCCAACTGCGGGATTTCAAACTTGATGGTTACCTTGAGTTTGAATGCCTTTGCACCTTAAGCGTGCTCCTGCAGATTTACCGCGGCGATGTTTTGTACCATCCCTGCCAAGATGTCTTTCTCCGCCGAAACATTAGAACGAAAAGCGGATTTGTCCAGACCAGCGTGCGCCAGAGTCGCCACTGGTCAAAGCGGCGAGCCGAGGGAGCGACCTTTATGTCCTCAATGAAACAAATGCTGCCATTTTGCCGCTTCGCAAATCGCTTCAAACGCCAATGAAAATCCACGTCCTCACCCATGTACAGTGTTTCATCGTAGCCGTTCAAAGCAAAGAAAACATCCCTTCGGCAAAACTGGGTCGCCCCCTGCGCCATTCCTGCCAACTTCCCGATGATTCGCCAGGATTGCAGGTAAATCTTCACCGTCAGCTTTTTCGGGCGGTAAGCCGTGTCTACTGCCCCGCCAACACAAGTCGGTTCTGACAAAGCCTCAACAATCCGCCCCAACAAGATGTCGGGCACGATTGTGTCAGCGTCAACGAAAACGAGAACATCACCATTGGCTACCTTCGCACCCGCGTTGCGAACCCTTGCGATATTATGCTGTGCTTCCTTTGCGACAGTGGCGCTGAAGTCGCGTGCGACGTCCGCTGTCGAATCATCGCTCTCGTTATCAACTACAACGATTTCAGCCGAAACACCCTCCTTCTCCTGCAAGAATGTCATTGCTCGGTTGACGCTGACGAGCGTTGCACCAATGTAATCTTCCTCGTTAAAGGCCGGAATGACAACTGAGACCAACATCGCTATGTCTCCTCCTTGTAGATTAGAGCGAGTTAATGGCACTGGCTTCTCTTGCGGTTTGAGGTGAAGGGTCAGGTATACTGACTGCTTTAGGCATTTCTTCGAATCAACAAAAACACTCTGTGACTAACGGAAAAACTATCGAGCATGTCGCAAGCGACTGGCGCGAGCTCGTTGCGTGATTACTTCCGATTCTAAAAGGAGTTTGAAAGATGAGCGCAGTGTTCCGCGTTACCGGCACGGTGTTGACCGCGCTGCTTCTCTGCCTGCCCGGCTTTGTCGTGCCCGGACGCGCCGATGCGCAGCAAAGCACCGAGCGTAGTAAGAACGGCCGTGTGCGCCAGTTGGTGGCTGAGCAGCCAGTGGGCGCCAACAGGCGACACTCAAAGCGGTCGCCGAGCCCGTTGGTTACACAAACCGTCTCTAACTCTACTCCAATTTCAATCCCCTCCGAGGGTGCCGCCACTCCGTATCCTTCAAACATCTCTATCGCTGGCTTGCCCGGAAGCGTCACCGATGTCACGGTAACGATAAATAACTTCAGCCACACATTTCCCGACAATGTCGGCATAGTTCTGGTGGGGCCCACAGGTACGGCGTTAATGCTCCAGGACGGCGCGGGCGACGATCCAAACATGATAAACGTCACCTACACGTTGACCGATTTCGCGCTCGCAAAGTTGCCTGACTCGGCAGCGTGGGGGCCCGGCGAGTACCAGCCAACCCAGTATCACTCGGCCGATTCGTTTCCGGCGCCCGGCCCCGGCCTGTTCTACAACAACCCCGGCCCCGTGGACAAAGGCGCGGCGACCCTTGCATCGGTGTTCGGCGGGACGGACGCAAACGGAACTTGGAGCTTGTATGTGTGCGATTTCGCGACGGGTGATTCGGGGAGCATAAGTGGCGGATGGACGCTTCAAATCACCACCGACGCCCTGCCGGCTGGCCCGGGGGATCTAATCATTAGTGAGTTCCGCCTCCGCGGACCAAACGGAGCGAATGATGAGTTCATCGAGATCTATAACAACACCGACGCGGGCCATACAGTCATCGCTTCAGACGGTTCCAGCGGTTACGCTGTTGTCTCCGCGTCGAATACAGCGCTCAACGATAACAATCCCACGATAAGGTTCATTATTCCGAACGGGACGATCATTCCTGCGCACGGGCACTACCTCGGGGTCAATTCAGTTGGCTACTCGCTCGCTGCCTATCCGGCAGGAAATGGCACGACCGCGACGGGCAACATCACCTACACGACTGACATTGCCGACAACGACGGCATGGCGCTCTTTAATGCGGCGAACGTAATCAGCCTTACCCTGCCGAACCGCCTCGACGCGGTCGGATCCAACGCCGTCACGAACACGCTTTACAAAGAAGGCACTGGCTATACAGCACTACCGCTTCTCTCAACTGACCACAGCTTCTATCGCGACGAATGCGGCAAGGGAGGCCTAGTCACCACCTTTGGTCCGTGCCCCTCGGGCGGCGCAGTGGTAGACACGAACAACAACGTTGCGGACTTCCTCTTCGTTGACACGAACGGAACCAGCGGCGCGATCGACGGGCAAAACCTAGGAGCGCCGGGTCCGCAGAATCTTTCTAGTCCCATTCGTAGCTCGTTAATTTTCACGAGCCTGATTGATCCTTGTTTCGCGGCTTCGTCGCCACCCAACCGCGTGCGCGACTTTACGTCCGATCCGGGAAACAACTCGACCTTCGGCACGCTGGACATCCGTCGCACATTCACTAACAACACAGGAGGCGACATCACACGGTTGCGTTTTCGTGTGATTGACATCACCACTTTTCCGGCGCCCTCCAGTTTCGCCGACTTGCGTCCAAGAACTTCGCCTGACATCACGGCAATGGTCAGTCTCGATCCGTGTGGCTCGGGGACTGGTGTGATAACGGTGAGCGGGACGACTTTGGAGGAACCGCCGTCGCAACTGAATGGGGGTGGGTACAATAGCAGCCTATCACCGGGTGTCGCCCAGGCTGGAAAAGGAGCTTCTCGAATAACGCTGCCTACTCCGCTCCCCGATGGAGGAAGCATTACAGTGCGCTTCTTGTTAGGCATTCAACAGACAGGTAAATTCAAGATCTTTATCAACGTTGAGGCTCTGCCGTAAGATGGGTTGATCATCGAGGAAACTCAAAGGAGAGGCACACACGACTGCCTTCTTTTGCACAACCATTGTATATATGCCTTTGCGACTGGTTTTCGATCATAGACATTTCCTGGTATCAACAGAACACACGCTGTGACTAACGGAAGAACTATTGGTATCGGCATCATCGGCGCAGGCTTTGCCCGCACCACACAGATCCCCGGATTTCGCGATTGCATGGGCGCCCGAGTCGTCGCAATCGCGAGCCGCCATTCTGATCACGCTGCCGCTGTTGCGAAGGAATTTGAAATCGAGCATGTCGCAAGCGACTGGCGTGAGCTCGTTCAACGTGACGACGTTGATCTCGTGAGTGTGGTTACGCCTCCAGTCACGCACATGGAGATGACGCTCGCTGCCCTTGAACATCGTAAGGCTGTACTCTGCGAAAAGCCGATGGCTATGAACGCCGCGGAAGCGCGGCGCATGCGCGAGGCTGCGGAGGAGGCAGGCGTGCTTGCTTTGATCGATCATGAGCTGCGTTTCCTAAAGAGCAGACGAATGATGCGCTCCATGTTGACCAGCGGCGCGATTGGCAACGTGCGTCATTGCAACTATGTCTTTCGTTCTGATTATCGCGGAGTGCTGGACCGTCCCTGGGATTGGTGGTCCGACGAGGCAATGGGCGGTGGCGCGCTCGGCGCTATCGGCTCTCACGTTATCGACTCTTTTCGCTGGATGCTGGGCACGGAGATCAGCGCGGTCTCTTGCATGCTCACTAGGCACATTCCCGAACGTCCCGACAAATCATCCGGCGCGATGCGCCATGTCACGTCGGATGATGAAGCAAAACTGCATTTCCGTCTCGCTGACTCCCAGTTAACAAAAAATACTACGGGCGCGGCTGCGCTCTCAGTGGTCGAATCCGGCAGCTACGAGAATCGTCTGGAGATCTATGGCTCAACTGGAGCGTTGATGGTTGAAGAGACCGGCGAACTATGGCATTCGCCAGCAGGCTCAGCAGCGTGGCGACCTGTCCAGGTCCATCAAGATCCGATGGCGCCCGGGATGCGTCCGGCTAGTTGGTCGCGCGGCTTCGCGGCCTTTGCCTGTAACATCGTAGAAGCTCTGCGCGAGGGTCGAACCACGCTCGACGGAGCAGCGACCTTCGAGGACGGATATCGAGTGCAGCTGGTGCTCGATGCCGCACGCGCCTCGAACAAGAGCGGATGCTGGACGCCCGTCGCTTAGGAAAAGGGGAAAAGAGGAACAGATCATTTTCCATTTGTCATTTCTCATCTTTCATTTGTCATTTGGTCATTCATCTGTAGTTATTCGCAAGAGCCCTCGCGACCGCGCCGTAATTTGGCTCAAACCAAAAGGCCGTAGGAGTGGAGCAAAGTGGTCGCCACGACAGATGCGAAATGAAAAATGAGAAATGACAAATGACAAATGGAAAATGATCCTCTTTACGCATGACCAAACCTGTCTCGAGATCAAAACCCGTCCGCGTCGGGATCGATACTGGCGGGACGTTTACGGATTTCGTCTTTGAGTTGGGCAACGGTCTCCAAGTCTTCAAGCTTCCTTCAACGCCTGCCGATCCTTCCATTGCCATCACCTCTGGTTTGCAGCGCATCTCTGAAATCACCGGTACAAGACTGCGGCACATCGAAGTTGTTCATGGCACAACGGTGGGGACCAACGCTTTGCTCGAGAGACGCGGCGCACGCACAGCCCTGGTCACCACGGAAGGTTTTGTAGATGTTCTGGCAATCGGACGACAGGCGCGACCGGAACTGTACAATCTCAATGCGGTGCGGCCTTCTGAGATCGTCCCTGAGAATCTGCGATTCGGCGTTCGCGAGCGCATCGCCGCGTCCGGCGAAGTCCTGGAAGTCTTGGACGACGATCAAATCAATTCTGTCCTAACAAAACTAAAAGAAGCGCAGGTAGAGTCGGTTGCCATCTCACTGCTCTTTTCATTTGTGCACCCGGAACATGAGCAAAGGATCGCCGCGGCCCTCTCTTCTCTCGGCGTGACTGTTTCCGTCTCGCACCAGATCCTGCCGGAGTACAGGGAATATGAGCGCACTTCCACGGTTTCAATCAATGCGTACCTACAGCCTCTGATGGGTTCCTACTTAAGAAATCTTGAAGTACACGTTCCCAAGCTGCGCGTCATGCAGTCGTCGGGCGGAAGCATCTCCGCGGCGGCCGCCGCGGAGGAGCCGGTGCGGACGATACTCTCCGGGCCGGCAGGCGGAGTGGTTGGCGCTCTTCGTACCGCGCAAGTCGCCGGGTTTGAGAATATCATCACCTTTGACATGGGCGGCACATCAACCGACGTGGCGCTCTGCGATCGCACCGGTCTGCGCATGACCAACGAGGCTGTGGTTGCGGGGCTGCCTGTTGCGGTTTCAGTCATGGACATTCATACCGTTGGCGCAGGCGGTGGATCAATAGCGAGAGTCGACGAAGGTGGCTCGCTTCGTGTCGGCCCTGAGTCGGCTGGAGCCGATCCCGGTCCCGCATGTTATGGCCGCTCTTTGTTGCCAACTGTGACAGATGCGCATGTAGTTTTAGGACACTTTGCCGGCGCTGGGTTGCTGGGTGGCGAGTTCCAGCTGGATGAGAAGCGGTCGTGGGAGTCAATAGCAAAGCTTGCAGCTGAGCTGAGTAAAGCGGCAGGCAAAAAGGTCAGCGTAACGGATGCGGCCCATGGTGTCATTTCGGTTGTGAACACGAACATGGAACGCGCGCTCAGGACCATTTCCGTGGAGCGTGGCCACGACCCGCGCGAGTTTGCGTTGCTGCCTTTTGGAGGCGCAGCTGGACTCCACGCCGTCGATCTGGCCCGTGCACTGCGGGTTCCACGGATTATCGCTCCGAAATCTGCCGGCGCACTCTCCGCCATCGGCGTGGTGACCGCCGACGTCGTCAAGGATCAGAGCCGCACGGTGATGGTCACAGCCGGGCCGGAAATCGAGAAGAGATTGGAGAACGTGTTCAGAGTTCTGGAGCGCACCGCAGCCAGAGCGCTGCGCAAAGAAGGATTCCCGGAAACTAAACAGCGGCACGCCAGGTCGCTGGCTGCACGCTACAAGGGACAATCGTTCGAGTTGGAAATCAAGCAAACAAAAGGCAACATCGCGGCGAGTTTTCATCTTGCCCACAAAGCACGTTACGGTTATGCGCAGGAGTCAAACACGGTCGAGATTGTCAGTACACGGTTACGGTCGACCGGAATTGTCGAGAAGTTAAAAGAAACTCGGGTTGCAGCTGCTCGTAGAAAGTCGCGGGCACGAGCTCAGGCGTCGGGGTTCGCGTATTTCGAGGGTAAGAAACATCGCGTGGGAGTTTTTCGTCGAGACGATCTGCTGGCTGGAATGAAGCTTGGAGCGCCGTGCATTGTCACTGAATACTCGGCAACGACTCTGATTCCTGCTGGAGCAAGTGCAGGCGTCGACCGCTACGGGAACCTGATCATTGAAACGGGTGAGTAAACAGGTCAGGCCGGGAACCAGTAAGGCCAAGCAGTCTCGAGGTCCGGAAGGGTGGCTTGCCCCCGCTGACGTTGGAGACTCTCACCTTTCATATTGAATGCTCATGCAGCGGGGGCAAGCCACCCTTCCGGACTGCGCACTATTCAAGTGTATAACTTCCAAAGTCACGACCCTTAGATGGAGTTTGCCTCTAAAGGTCCACAGAAATGAAAAGATTCGATCCCACAACGCTTGAAATCTATCGCGCACTCTACACATCTGTGGCGGAGGAGATGGGAATCTCTCTGCGACGCACGGCTTTCTCGCCGAACATAAAAGAGCGGCACGATTATTCCTGCGCGTTATTTGACCAGAGTGGCCGCGTGATTGCGCAAGGGGATCACATGCCGGTCCACCTTGGCTCGATGCCTATGGCCGTTGCCGCAGCGCTCAGTCAGGTGAAGCTTGCGCCCGGAGACGTTGTGGCTTTGAACGATCCTTTCGCCGGAGGCACACACTTGCCGGATGTGACCCTGGTGAGCGGAGTGTGGGCGGAAACCAAAGACGGGGAGACACGGAGACGCGGTGACACGGAGACACGGAGACACGCAGACATAGGGACACGCAGACACAGGGACTCGGCGAAACTGCGAACGATGAGTTCCACCTCCCCGCGTCTCCGCGTCTCCGCGTCCCCGCGTCCCCTCTTCTACGTCGCCAATCGCGCGCATCATGCGGACATTGGCGGCGCCACTCCTGGTTCAATGGGGCTGGCTACCGACGTTTACGGTGAGGGATTGCGTATTCCTTCGATCCGCCTTGTTCGCAATGGTCAGATAGATGAAGACTTGATGGGGTTGATCCTCGCAAATGTACGCGGACACGATGAACGTCGGGGCGACTTCCAGGCGCAGATAGGTTCCTTGAAAACTGGCGAGGCGCGGCTTCTGGAAATCGTCGAGCGGCGCGGCATCGCGGAGGCAATGGAATATGCCGAGCATCTCATTGCCTATTCCGCGCGATTGATGCGGCGGGCTATCGAGTTGATTCCTAATGGCAACTACCGCGCAGAGGACCAGCTTGACAATGATGGTATCAGCGCAGAACCGATTCCGATCCGCGTGGAGATAAAAATCAAAGATGACCGCGCGCGCGTAGATTTCACGGGAAGCGCTCCACAGGTGGAGGGCGCAATCAATGCTGTCGCAGCGATCACCGTATCTGCTGTTTCATATGTCTTCCGTTGTCTGGTTGGCGGAGACGTGCCCGCAAGTGCCGGTCTGATGGAACCAATCGAGGTGATTACTCCTCCAGGCACCGTAGTGAATGCGCGTCACCCCGCGTCGGTTGCCGGCGGAAACGTCGAGACTTCCCAACGCATCGTTGATGTCTTGTTCAAGGCGTTGTCGCGGGCCCTGCCTGATCTGATACCTGCCGCCAGCCAGGGCACAATGAACAATCTCACTGTTGGTGGCCTTGATACACGCAGCGGTCGAGAGTTCTCTTATTACGAAACCGTTGCCGGCGGTATGGGCGCACGGCCTGGTCATGACGGCTTGACTGCTGTGCACACTCACATGACTAACAGTCTCAATACTCCGGCGGAAGCACTCGAATACGCTTATCCGCTGCGTGTGCGCGAGTACAGCATTCGCAGAGGATCTGGCGGAAGCGGAAACCATCGCGGCGGCGATGGAGTTATTCGGGAGATTGAAACGCTCGTGCCCGCGCGCATGTCCTTGCTGTCCGATCGGCGTGAGTTTGCTCCTTACGGACTAAGCGGCGGAGAGGAGGGAACGTTGGGCCGCGATTCGATCATTAGCGATAGCAACGCTCGTAGGATAAATGCAAAGGGAAGCTGGGAGCTAAAGGCTGGTGACCGTGTGCGCATCGAGACTCCCGGTGGCGGCGGTCACGGAAAGTCAGGAGCAGCAGGCTCGGGGCAGTAGCCCCTTCGGCTGACGACCGCACTGCCCTTATTCATTCTGTCTGATAGAATATCCAGAAGTAACCGAAGCGTTATTGCAAACCACAACATTTCAGGTAACGAAGGACCAAATCAAATCGTGAAACAGGGCGCCGCTATCGAGGGGACGGTGATTGCCCACTATCGTGTCCTTAAGCGTATCGGGTCGGGCGGGATGGGGGAAGTCTACCTGGCTCAGGATACAAAGCTCGACCGAACAGTTGCTCTCAAAGTCCTACATGCCGACGTGGCGGCCAGCGAACAAAGCATGGGGCGCTTCGTTCAGGAAGCCAAAACAGCCTCAGGGTTAAATCATCCGAACATTATCACGATCTACGAGATTGACCAGGCCGGATCAGTTTGGTTCATCGCCACCGAAATGATCGAAGGCAAGACACTCCGAGAGGTTTTGGCCAAAACAAACCTCACGATTCTGGAGGCACTGGACGTGGCGATTCAAGTCGCTTCGGCCCTGGTCGCCGCGCATGAAGCAGGTATTGTCCACCGAGACATCAAGCCGGAAAACCTCATGCTGCGCCGGGACGGCATTCTCAAAGTGCTGGATTTTGGCTTAGCGAAATTGACGGGCGGCGTCTGGAAGTCGAAGGTTAGTTCAGAAGCAGCCACAGTGGTCGAAACATTGCCGGGTATGGTCTTGGGCACGGCTGGTTATATGTCGCCGGAACAGGCCCGCGGCAGCGACGTGGATCAGCGGACAGACATTTGGAGTCTTGGGGTCACTCTTTACGAGATGCTGATAGGCCGCAATCCGTTCGCGCAGGAGACACCAAGTGACGTCATAGCAGCGGTCCTTAGAAGCCAACCGCCTCCACTTTCAAGCTTGAGGCCTGAGCTTCCGTTGGAGCTCGAACGTATTGTTGCGAAAGCGCTGGAGAAGAATAGAGACGAACGATATCAGGGCATCAAAGATCTGCTTGTGGATTTGCGGCGCCTGAAAAAGCAGCTTGAGTTTCAGACAGAGCTGGAATCGTTCAACTCGTCCAGAGACAGCGAAGCTGATTACGTTGGGAGCGGCATTGGCCAGTATGTTACCAAGACTGCCGATGGAGTCGTGCAAAGAACAGCTACGATTCAAGCGGCACAGACCCTTTCGAGCGCCGAATACATTGTCAATAACCTCAAGCGCCACAAACGTTATGTGATCCTCGGGCTCACGCTCTTTGCGGTCGCCGCGATCGCGGCAGGCTACGGTCTGTACAAACTGGCCTTGCGCAACAGAGCGCCGGTCGCTTTGCGGGCGGTAAACGTCACAAGATTTACCGCTACGGGAAGAGCAGTGCATGCAGCAGTATCGCCGGACGGCAAATATGTTGCGCACGTTGCCGATGACGCTGGACAACAAAGTGTCTGGATTGGACAAGTGGCCGCGGTGAGCCAGGTTCAGATTATTCAACCAGCCGCCGTTCAATATCGTGGACTCAGCTTCACTCGCGATGGAAACTTTCTTTTCTTTGTGGCTGATGACAAAGACAATCCTCGAGGCGCCCTCTACCAGATTCCCGCGCTGGGGGGCGCTCCAAGAAAGATTCTGGCTGACATTCAGAGTCCCATCACCACATCGCCGGACGGGAAACGGCTGGCATTTGTCCGCTACCTTTCACCTCAGGAAAACGCGCTTGTAATGGCCAACATAAATGGCACTGAAGAACGACAACTCGCCAAACATAAGTCTCCGGATTTTTTCTCGACGATGGCCCCGGCGTGGTCACCGGATGGCGCACTGATCGCTTGCGTTTACCAAAACACCTCCGGCGGGTACTACGAGAACGTAGTTGGCCTCCGTGTTGATGACGGAACTGAACAGCCAATTACTGCTCAACGATGGTGGCAGGTCGGGCAGGTAGCCTGGCTGGCAGACGGCAAAGGTCTGATTGCCTCGGCCACCGAAGAGGCGGGCAGCCTGCCACAGCTCTGGCATCTTCCTTACAGAGGCGGGGCAGCCAAACGAATAACCAATGACCTTAATGGTTATGTCGATATTGGTCTAACCGCAGATTCAAAAACTTTGGTCTCTGTGCGATCGGATCGGCTGGTGAATGTCTGGCTCGCCTCCGGAGCGGATCTCAGCACTGTCAGGCAGATTACTTCTGGCACGGAAAGAGATGATGGGATGCGCGGCCTTTCCTGGACACCCGACGGTGAGATCGTCTACCGCTCAGTTGCCGGAGGCGAGCCAAATGTCTGGATCATGGCAACGGACGGCACGGGCCAAAAACAGTTATCGATCAATACGAGTCAGAATTTTGATCCGGTGGTTTCGCCAGATGGTCGTCATATTGTTTGGGGCTCCCGGCGCACAGGCAGCACGAACTTGTGGCGGATGGACATCGACGGCGGAAATGCGAAACAGATTACCAACGGTGTGGGTGATTACCTTCCAGCATACTCGCCGGACGGAAAATGGATTCTGTATACAGCATACGATCCGGTGTCGAGCTTTTGGTCAGTGTGGAAGACAACTGCGGACGGGGGCACGCCGGTGAGAATGACTGAGAAAGAATCGGCGCTACCGGCTATTTCTCCGGACGGGAAACTGTTCGCGTGCAACTATGAGGCTGAACCCGGCGCGGGTTACAAAATTGCTGTCATTCCCTTTGAGGGCGGCCAGCCAGTCAAAGTGTTTGCGATACCGGGTTCGTTTGGACGAACGATTCGTTGGACGCTCGACGGTCGGGCACTGACATATGTAGAAACGCGAGGCGGCGTCTCAAACATTTGGCTTCAGAGCTTGAGCGGAGGTGACCCGCGCCAGCTGACCGATTTTAGGGATCAACGAATCTTTGGTTTTGCCTGGTCCCGCGACGGCAAACAGTTAGCTCTCTCACGGGGTGTGGTAAACGCCGATGTCGTTCTGATCAAAGACTTCCGGCCGTAGGGACAAATGGAAAATGATAGGTTTCTCACGTAGTCAGTCTTCTGTAAATTCCCGGCAAGCGCTCAGGCAATGAGAGGACGTCGTCGATAATCGTGTAGCCGATCTCACCGTAGAGGTCTCGCAGCTCCGCTTCCGATTCCCGATCAATAGTAATGCAGAAGGGCGTGATGCCCTGGATCTTTGCTTGTCTCAATGCCTCGCGCGTATCCTCGCGAGCATAGCGGGCATCGCCATAGTCGTGGTCGTAGGGGCGGCCGTCGGAAAGGACAATCAACAAACGCGTGCGCGCCTGCTGCTTCGCCAGTTTCGCTGTCGCGTGGCGAATTGCCGCGCCGAGCCGGGTGTTGTTCTGGTAAGTAATGCCTCCGATACGGCGCTTCACTTCGTCGGAATATTTTTCAGCGAAGTCCTTCACGACGTAAAACTTCACATTCCGCCGGCCCTCGGAAGTAAAGCCGCTGATTGAGTAAACGTCACCCACAGCTTCGAGGGCTTCACTCATCAAGACAAGCCCCTCTTTTTCAATCTCGATAATCCGTCGTCCCGGGTGCGTGTAAGGCTGCAGCGGGTGTCTTCCAATTGTGCGGGCTGTCGAAGAAGACTGATCCAAAAGGAAAGAAACTGCCACATCGCGCCGGCGACGCAGACGCTTGGTGTAAAGTCTCTCGGATGGATGTCCACCTCGAACCTTCGCCGCGCGCCGATCGATCACGTAGTCTACTACGGCGTTAAGATCATATTCCTCTCCGTCGAGTTCGTTGGCGACGCGCACAAGGTCTTCAGGCTTCATCAACTGAAACTGATAGCGAATTGACGAGATTACGCCCTTGTGGCGTTCGCGGGTTTGGTCGACAAACGTGCGATCTCCGTGTTTCACTTGTTTTTCGATTACGCGGCACCAGCCCAGTCGATGATCGGTTAACTCGCGATCCCACTCATCGTAGTTGTAGGCTACCTCACCCTCTTCCAGATTCTGTTCCGGACTCTCGCCATCTATCCAGCTTTCGCTGCCATCGAGCTCATCCGGGTCTCCCTCAGCGTCGGGCTGGTTCCAGGCATTGAAGAGTTCGCGCGCATCGCGCCTCTGAGGTTCCCTCTGCGCCGGACGCGACTTGAGAGTCTCGCTGATGGCCGTATCGTCCTGATCGCTTTCTGATGGTTCCTCCCGGGTCTCTAATTGTTGCACCGAGTCGTCCGCAGCGATCGACTGAAAGAGAGAGTAGACTCGGCTGGTAGCCATCAACGTGTCGGCCACGGTCGCTGAGGGGCTCGATAGATACTCCGCCGTTATCGTTTCCAGCTCTGAAACAATCTGGCCGTAATACTGCCGCGAGTCGTCGAGTGCACCGCCCAGCATGGTGATCTGAAAAAGCAATTCAAAGGGAAAGAGAGCTGCCGGCAGATCGACGATGCGCGGGCGGCCGCGCCGCAAATGTTCACGAATCAAGTCGAGGTCGCGGGCCAGGCCGCGATATTTGTAACGCAGGCGGCGATCGATACGACCATTCTCAAGCGTGGCAAAAATTCTGCGCGCCAGTCGCGGATGCGGGAAGAGATTCACAACCGTTCGGTAATCAGTGACATGCCCATCCGGCGCATCACTCACGGGCGGGACACTCGTGACACCGCTCTCCATGAGGTAACCATCCAGGGCAAAAGCATCACGCGCGTCGACATTCCTCGGATCGTAAAGGGCGGCTATCGCCGAATATGCTGCACGCAGAGGCTCGCTATTGAAATCGTGCGTAGCAAACTCGATCTGACCTGCAGCATGAGCGGCGAGCACCTTGTAGAGACGAAAATCAAGGTCGTCATCGCCGAACTCGGCTACCACGGCGGGCAGATGAATCGTTCTGCCATCGCCAATTTTTGTTTCTACCGGAACGGCGGCGATGGGAGCCAAGTCCACTTCCCGCCCTGTCAGACCTTCGACGTATAGCCGCAGGAGATGCTGAATCGATTCGAGCGCCAGACCACTGCTGCCACTGTGCAGTGCTTCGTAACTGCCGCGAGTCTCAAGAGCAAAATAACTACGACGAGCCCGAGTATCTGTTGGAGCAAATGAAAGACCCTGATACGCCCATTCCTCAAATTGTTCGATCGCCACCGTCCTGAGCACATTGGAACTGGCCCGAAAACAAGCCAGGGCCGCCTCCCCGTCTATTCGGGCAATGTCTCGTGTCAGCGCGATCACTCGCCTTGAAAGCTCTACTGCTCGATTGCGATCTCTGTCACTCAAAAACCCGCGAATAAATCTGGGAGTGCTTCTTACAAATGCTACCAGGCTGGCATTGCCGTGTTGCGCAACTACGTAAAGAAGGTCGATCCAGACATCGAAAATTTCGGGAAGGCCCCGCAGGATCTCTCCGCCAGAGAGCATTACGTGCAGCGCGCCACCACCTCCGCGCTCCAGAAAGTCGCTCGTTCTGTCGAGAAGTCTAAGCGCATCGCCGGCCCCAAGATTTTCGATTGCCGCAGGCAGCGCCAACCACGCATCAGCCGCGATTCCTCCGGCGCGCGCGGCAAAGCCGGAAGCTAACTCGAGCGCCCTTCTTTTAATGGCTTTTTCTTCGATCTGATTCAGGGAGCTCACGACCTGGGGGGTAGCAACGAGAAAGTCTGCGCTGTGTTTGGCAGAACGTCTCGAGACTTCGGCGGCAATTTCCAGCACGGAAAGCAGCGTTTCAGAATCGCCGATGGCCGCAGTGAGCGCACCGGCTCGTCGAAGAGTCTCAACGCCAATGTGAGAGGAGAGCGTCAGTTGACGCGCGCATAATCTGAATAGAGTTCCGTGTACTTCTCTGGGAACATTTTTCAGATCATTGACTCCCGCGATGAAGAAAGAGATGGCGGTCTCAACATCGCTCATCGCCAGACGGCGACCCATCTCCCCCCAGGCACGCAACTCTGCTGGAGCGAGAGTCTTTGCAACCTCAGGCGCAGCTCGCAGAAACTCGATACTCGCGCGCAAAGAAATACTCGCGATGGAAACCCCAGTCTCCATTGCCGCTGCCGCCTCGTCCAACGGGAGACGCATTAATTCGCGCGTTAGCTCCAAGACTGACTGCCGCTCGGAAGCGATCTTTATCGAGGAGAGGTGCTTCTCAAGTTCCTGCTCGATTGACGCCGGCGAAGAGGGCTCTTCAGTTGAAGCTTCTGATTTGTCTTTGCGATCGGAATCCATCTCTGGTTCCTGGTTGTGCATAACCTAGATCACGGTAGTAACGATCTCGCGAATACTGCGCTGTAATTCGCGGTCGTCAGTGATTGGAGAGCACATGGCGACGTCCGCGGCAGTGGTGGGGGGTATGCCAAGAGCGATCATTTGTGCAGCATAGATCAGCAGGCGGGTAGATACTCCTTCTTCCAGTCCATGTCCTCGGAGGTTCCGAACTTTTTGGCCAATGAGTACTAGATCGCGGGCGGTGCCCTCATCTACGCCACCCTCGCGGGCGACGATCTCAACCTCGAGCTCAGCTGGTGGATAGTCGAAATCAATCGCCACAAAACGTTGGCGCGTCGACTGCTTAAGGTCCTTAAGGATGGATTGGTAGCCGGGATTATAGGAAACGACGAGCATGAAATCAGACGGCGCATCGAGAATAGTGCCGCGCTTTTCAATCGGGAGCCGCCGGCGATGATCGGTCAAGGGGTGAATGATCACGACCGTGTCTTTACGCGCTTCGACGACTTCGTCGAGATAGCAGATAGCCCCGTTTCGCACGGCCGAGGTCAGCGGCCCATCCTGCCAGACAGTCTCCTCTCCTTCCAGCAAGAATCGCCCGACGAGATCGGTAGCGGATAGATCTTCATGGCAGGCCACTGTGATCAGCGGCCTTTCCAGCCGCCACGCCATGTGCTCCACGAAACGCGTCTTGCCGCAGCCGGTTGGCCCCTTAAGTATTACGGGTAAACGGGCAGCGTGAGCCGCCTCAAAGAGATCTACTTCTCTGCCAACCGGCAGATAATAGGGCTCTTCACCGATGCGATATTCTTCAATTGCTCGTTCGGGCATGAGTCGTGAATCGTAAATCGTGAATCGTGAATCGTAAATCGTGATGCCTTTTGCCGCAGTTAACTAGCGAATGCTAACATACTCGGGTCCGGAGACTTGGGTGCGGCTAAGGTAAGCATATCGCAGCTCAGGTAAATCGTCAGCCTTCGACAGGCCACGTACGGCTTTTTACGATTTACGATTTACGATTTACGATTTACGATTTACGATTCACGGTTCACGATTCACGATTCACGATTCACGATTTACGAATGAAAATAGCGGTAGCAATGTCTGGCGGGGTTGACTCTTCCGCGGCGGCGGCAATTCTTAAGGAGCAGGGCCACGAGCTGGTCGGCTTTTCCATGCAGCTGTGGAATCAGCGCCGCGGCGGAAGCACCGACGAGAATGGCGATCCGCTTCCTTCGCGCTGTTGTTCGCTGGATGACGTTTATGACGCGCGCGGGGTTGCCGAGGAATTGGGCTTTCCGTTCTACGTCCTTAACCTGGAGCGCGAATTTGAACACGATGTGGTGCAGCCGTTTGTGGCCAGCTATCTCGCCGGAGAGACTCCTATTCCCTGTGTCTCCTGCAATAGTCGTTTGAAATTCGCCTCGCTCGATCGCCTGGCTGCCAGCCTTGGCTGCGAAAAGGTAGCCACGGGACACTATGCGCGGGTCGAATTCGACGAGGCCCTGAATCGTTACAGACTTTTCCGGGGACGTAATTTGCAAAAGGATCAGTCGTACTTTCTTTGGGAACTGACGCAGGATCAACTATCTCGTTCAATGTTTCCACTCGGCGAGATGTCGAAGCCGGAAGTGCGTGATGTTGCGCGTGAACATCATCTCGCGGTCGCTGAGAAGGCGGAATCGCAGGAAATCTGTTTCGTGCCAGATGGAAACTACGCCGGCTTCATCGATCGCTATCTGGAAGCCGAGGATTCCGCAGGTCGCCTGCCCGGTGACGGAGAGATAGTCGATCCGCAAGGAAAGATCATCGGGACGCATACGGGAATCCATCGCTACACGATCGGTCAGCGACGCGGTATCGGCATTGCGAATGAGCGGCCGTTGTATGTGATCTCCATCGACGCCCCGAATAGTCGGCTTGTAGTGGGAGCTTCCGACGACTTGCTGAGCCGGGAATTTACCGCCGCTGGTGTTAACTGGATTGCCGGCGAGAACGTGACAACTGCGATACGCGCCAACGTACGCGTTCGATATCGTCATGCGGAAGCTCCGGCGACCATCCGGCCGCTGGCGAGCGGTCGGGCACATATCGTTTTCGATGACGCTCAGCGGGCCATAACTCCCGGTCAGGCAACTGTCTTCTACGACAAGGACGAAGTGATCGGCGGTGGGTGGATAGTTAAGAGCGGAGACGTGGAGACGCGGGGAGGCGCGGACGCGGGGACACGGGGACACAGGGGAATGGGAGAATAGGGAATTTCAGTTTTCGCGTTAATGTTGGGTTGATGTGAACCTGTCAAGAAGCGGGAATTCGCAGGTTGGAAAGGTGGGCTTGCCCCCGCCTCAACTGTGAGGACCCCCAACTTAAAACTGAAGCTGATCTCCTTCAATTGATAGATGTTGCAGCTTGAGGCGGGGGCAAGCCCACCTTCCCAACCTGCGAATTCCCATAACCTGATGGGTTCACACCAGGTCAGCTCTGAAGCCAGGAACCGAAATCTTCCAGTCCCCCAGTTCCCCGATTCCCCGTTCCCCCCTTTTCGCTGCGGCGGGGTAAACCTTTTCCTCACCGTCTACGTACTCATACCTCGGTAAAAACCGCTAATTTAGCGATATTTAAGGCAGGAAATAACGATGGCTATGTCAGGAACGCGTAAGACAGTTCTCATTATTACAAGTATTGTAGTGGCGCTTGTCCTGGTGACGCTGGTGGGGCTCGCGCTGTTGGTCGCGGCTTTCCGTCAAGGGCCACCGTCGATTAGAGACAACAGTGTGCTCGCGCTTCGCGTTGCCGGACCACTACCGGATTACGTGCCGGAAGATCCGCTCAGAAGGTTCTTTGGCGGAACTGACCAGTCGCTCACGAATCTGCTCCTCCAATTTAGAAAAGCCAAGGCTGATAAAAGGATCAAGGCCATCATACTTGACGTTGACATGTCAGGGGCCGGGTGGGCGAAAGCCGAGGAGATTCGCGATGCAATCACCGACTTTCGTTCTTCCGGTAAGCAGGTTTATGCCTACATGGAATACGGCATGAACAAAGAGTATTACATTGCCAGCGCCTCTGACCGCATCTTCGTGGCTCCGCCGGGCGAGTTGTTCATCAATGGGCTTGCTGCGGACGTAATGTTTTTCCGCGGGTCGCTGGACAAGTTGGGCATCTACCCGGACATGTACCAAATCGGAAAATACAAGAGCGCGGGAGACACTTTCACTCGCAAGGAGATGTCGGATGCCCACCGCGAATTTATCAATTCTCTGCTGGACGATTTATTCAATCGCTACGTCGACTCGATTGCCAAGGCGCGCGGCAAATCACCGGAGGATGTGCGCGCAATCATCGACAACTCGCCTTACAGCGCTGCCAAAGCGAAAGAGGCAGGATTGATTGACGGTGTCGGCTATCGTGATGAACTCGAGAAGGAAGTAAAGACGAAGCTCGGATACAAAGAGGGTGACGATATGCGGTTGGTGCGGGCGTCGGAGTATCGCGAGGTGCCCGCTGAATCACTGGGCCTCGATAAGGGCGAGCGAATCGCAGTGATTTATGCTACTGGCGACATCGGTTCCGGCAAATCAGAGAATAGTCCTACCGGCAATCAGTCGATTGGATCTGACACATTGGCAAAGGCCCTCAATGATGCGCGTGACGACAAAACAATCAAAGCGATTGTGTTGCGTGTCGATAGTCCCGGGGGTAGTGCTCTGGCGTCCGACGTCATTTGGCATGCTGTGGAAGCCGCCAAACAAAAGAAGCCAGTAGTTGTTTCCATGTCAGACGTGGCGGCCTCAGGGGGTTATTACATTTCCGCCGGTGCCAGCAAGATTGTCGCCGAGCCCTCGACGATTACCGGGTCGATCGGCGTGGTGGCTGGCAAGCCGGTTATCAAGGGATTCTACGACTGGATCGGAATCTCAAACGAATATGTGCTGCGCGGTAAGAACGCCGGTATGTTTCGCGAAACCGAGAAGTTTACACCTGACGAACGGGCGAAATTTGAAGAGTGGATCAAGACTACGTATTACAGCGACTTCGTTCCGAAGGTGGCGCAGGGCCGCAATAAGCCAGCGGAGTATATCGACTCGGTGGGACAGGGACGCGTATGGACCGGCGCGCAGGGAAAAGAAAAAGCACTTGTTGATGAGTTTGGTGGTCTCGAGAAGGCCATTGAAGTTGCGAAGCAGCTCGCCAACATACCTGCGGATAAAGGTGTGCAGCGCGTGATTCTGCCTTACCCGACAACACTGTTGCAGGAATTACTTAACACGGGCGACGATATGTCGGCCAGGTCAAGCGAGCTACAGCAGAAGCAAGCGGTTTATGCTGTCTTGCCGGAAGATGCGCGGCGCGCGCTCAGATATATGGCACTAATGGAAAAGATGAAGAGTGGGCAATCGATGCTGCTCATGCCGTTTGACTTAAGGATCAGGTAAACCAGTCGGCAGTAGGCAGTCGGCAGTAGGCCGCTTGTCCTGCCTCCTGCCTCCTGCTCCTGCCTCCTGCCTGCTCCGGCCTCCTGCCTGCTCCGGCCTCCTGCTCCTGCCTACTGCCTACTGCCGCCTGCCTCCTGCCAACTGCCGCCTGCCTCCTGCCTACTGCCTCCTGCCTCCTATCCTTTCCAAGCCGCCCATGTACGGTCGCAACGCTTCTGGAATGACCACAGAGCCATCTTCCTGCTGAAAGTTTTCCATAATAGCAATCCAGGTCCTGCCGATCGCCAGTCCAGAGCCGTTCAAGGTGTGAACAAACTCCGGCTTTCCTCCACCCGCGCGACGGAAGCGAATCTGGGCACGGCGGGCCTGAAAGTCGGTACAGTTTGAGCAGGAAGAGATCTCCTTGAACTCCCCGTACGATGGCAGCCAGACTTCGACGTCGTAGGATTTCGCCGCCGAGAAGCCAAGATCGCCGGTGCAGTGTTCGACCGTGCGATAGTGCAGCCCAAGCTTTTGCAATATCGTTTCGGCGTCCCGCGTCATGGATTCCAATTCGTTGTAAGAATCCTCGGGCAGCGTTAGCTTAACCAGTTCTACTTTTTCAAACTGATGCTGCCGGTAGATACCTCTCGTGTCGCGGCCGTAACTTCCTGCCTCGGAACGAAAGCACGGAGAGTATGCGGCAAATTTCAAAGGCAGTACCGAACCATCAAGTATCTCGTCGCGATGATAGTTTGTTACTGGTACTTCGCCGGTCGGGATCAAATAGAGGCCTCGCTCGTCGGTCAGCTTGAAGAGATCTTCTTCAAACTTCGGCAGCTGCCCTGTGCCAAATAGTGATGCGGAATTGACGATGAAAGGTGGCAGTGTTTCCTTGTATCCATTCTCCCGAGTTTGAACATCGAGCATGAAACTAACGAGCGCCCGGCTCAAGCGCGCACCTGCCCCATTCAATACTGCAAATCGAGCGCCCGATATTTTGGCTGCACGCTCGAGATCGAGAACGCCCAAAGCCGTGCCGAGGTCTACATGGTCTTTCGGCCCAAAAGTGAATGAAGGCTTGGCGCCCCAACTCCGCACTTCGACATTCTCTGATTCGTCCTTGCCGACAGGTACGCTTTCGTGTGGAAGATTTGGCAGCGCGCTCAGGATATCGCGCATGCGCGCTTCGGCTGCGTCGCGAAGCTGGTCAAGTTCCGCAATCCGCTCTTTTAGTGTATTGACTTCCTGGCGCCGCCCGTCTGCTTCGTCACGCTTTCCTTCTTTCATTAACGCGCCGATCTCGCGGCTGGCGCTATTGCGCTGGGCGTTGAGTTGGTCAGACTCCGCGATTAGCCGACGGCGCTCAGCATCCATCTGGGCGAAACCCTCAAGCGCTGCGGGCGGCACGCCGCGGCTTTGGAGTTTCGTGCGGACCAGGTCGAGATTTTCGCGGACGTAGTTGAGATCGAGCATTTGTTCTATTCAGCCAAATATGTTATTCAGACCAACTTCGGTTACTGGACAAAAACGTCACGCTAGCCGAGCGCAATACGCGGTGTCAAGACTACCTTGCTCGAACGTAGTATCCTAATTTTTAGTTAATTGAGCCTAGCATCCAGTCTCTACCGCTCCCGGTTCCGTATACCTAAGATTATTGAACCTTGAAGACGTCACATGAAAGCTAATGAAAAACCATTCGCCGGGCGCGTTGCCATTGTCACTGGGGCCACGCGCGGGATCGGTCGCGCGATTGCCCTGGAGCTGGCGCGCCGCGGCGCCGACGTCGCGTTTAATTACGCAAAGAGCGCAGAAGCTGCTCAGTCTCTGACACACGAGATGGAGGCGTTGGGTGTTAGGGTGCTTTCAACTCAATGCGATGTTGCGAGCACTGAAAGCGCCGCAGAGATGGTAAAGCAAGTGAAAGAGACGTTCGGAAGAATCGATTTTCTTGTCAACAACGCCGGCGTAACGCGTGACAATCTCATCCTGCGCATGAAAGAACAAGACTGGGACGAGGTAATGGATACAAACCTGAAAGGCGCCTGGAATTTCGCGAAGGCCGCCCTCCGACTCATGCTGCGGCAGGACGAGGGAGGATCGATTCTCAACATTTCCTCGATTAGCGGCAGCATTGGCATGCCCGGACAGTCAAACTATTCCGCATCCAAGGCCGGCATGATTGGCTTGACTAAGGCGCTGGCTAAAGAAGTTGCGAGCCGGAGCGTGACGGTCAATGCGCTTGCCCTCGGAATGGTTTCTACAGACATGGCTGGTGCGCTTGATGAGAACTATCGCGCGAAAATTCTCGAGCAGATTCCCCTCGGCCGGTTTGCTGAAGCAGATGAGGTGGCTCGCATCGCTTGCTTCCTGCTTTCCAACGATGCTCGCTATATCACAGGTCAGGTGATTCAGGTTGACGGCGGTCTGGCCATATAAGGCGCCTTCATAAGGCGCTTTTGTAAAACTCTTTCGCCAAAAGACCGCGAAAACCATACTAGCGGATTGCAAAATTCCCGTCGATCACTGCACTATGTGACAGCCAGTTGGTCTGTTTCTCCTCGATGGTACCTGACTTGCGAAGCTTACTTACTAAGTAGTCGCAGTATTTCAGAATCCCGAACTAAACGAACGCTCTCATGCCCTCAGTCATTAGAAAAGTCATAACTTTCGCTGTTTTGCTGGCCTGCGCGCTTGTAGGCTATTTGAGGTGGTCTGAGATCCGGACCGATGCAGCAGATCCCTGTCAAACGCCAAGTTTTGCCGCCATTGTCACGGCCAATGTGGGAAACACTCCCAGGTCGGTCGCTGCGGGAGATTTCAGCGGCGACGGGAAGCCCGATCTAGTAACCGCGAATTATTTCGGTGACAACGTCTCGCTTCTATTAGGAGATGGTGCGGGCAATTTTGCGATTACCGGCACTGTCACTACTGGCCAACGACCCAGAGCCGTTGCCCTGGCAGACTTCAACAACGACAGCAAACTCGATCTGGTTGTATCCAGAGATTTCTCGTCAACGGTGTCGCTTTTGCTTGGCACCGGCACCGGGACTTTTTCAGCGCCTGTGGATTTCCCAGTCGGACCCAACCCGTCTATGAACCCTCTGTCGCTGGTCACCGCTGATTTCAATAATGACGGGAAACGCGACATAGCGACCGGCAACGATGGGTCCAGCACGGTTTCGATCTTGCTCGGAAACGGAACCGGTGGCTTTGCCCCAGCTACGAGTGTGAGTGGCATCCGACCCGCTTCCCTCGCCGTGGCAGATTTCAATGGCGACAGTAAGCCCGATCTGGCCGCTTCGAATATCAGTAACGGCATGGTGACAATTATTCTGGGGGATGGCAACGGCGGTTTTGGGACGGCAACTCATTTCAATGGAGGCTCTTTGCTTCAGGGAATCGCAGCCACGGATTTCAATGGAGACAATGCGGTTGACATCGCAGTCACAAACTTTAGCGACTGCTGCACCCCTGCCTTCGTAGCTGTGCTGTTGGGCGATGGCGCCGGCTCTTTCGGTGCGAACACCAAATTCCCCGTCCCTGCGGGTCCACTGGCCATCGCAGTGGGCGACTTTAATGGCGATGCGAAAAAGGACGTCGCTACGGCAAATGTTCAACAAACGTCCAGCAACGTATCAGTCCTGCTGGGAAATGGCGCCGGAGCTTTGGGTGCGGCGACTAATTTCTCAATCGGCGCAGCTCCCAATTTCGTCATTACTGGAGACGTGAATTTGGATGGGGCTGTGGATTTGATTGCAACTAATCCTCCGAATGCCACGGCCTTGCTCAACGCGTGTGGCGGTGCGCCGACGCCGACACCTACACCGACACCCACGCCGTCACCAACGCCAACGCCGACCCCCACTCCAGCGCCGGGCGATGTCGTCATTAGCCAGATCTATGGCGGCGGCGGCAACCCCGGCTCCACGTTTCAGAATAACTTTGTCGAATTGTTCAATAGATCGAACACAGCCTTCAACATCAGCGGCTGGCCAATACATTTCGGCTCCGCCACCGGACCATTTAACGTTTCTGTATCTTTCGTTAGTTCTCAAGGCGTCTTTATTTCACCCGGCAAGTACCTATTGATTCAACTGGGTCCGAACAGTACGAACGGCGCTCCGTTGCCTACTCCCGATTTTGTTATTCCGTCGGGCGGCCCGTTCCCACCCATCAATCTTTCACCCTCAGGTAAGCTTGCGTTCACTCGGCCCAGCACTGTCCTACCGCCAGTCCCATGTCCTTTGCCGAACTCTAACGTTGTAGATCTTGTCGGTTACGGCGCCACGGCGAATTGCTTTGAAGGCTCGGGACCGACTGCCACCTTAAGTAATACAACTGCAGCTCTCA
Organism: Pyrinomonadaceae bacterium; assembly: GCA_050748205.1. Taxonomy (GTDB): domain Bacteria; phylum Acidobacteriota; class Blastocatellia; order Pyrinomonadales; family Pyrinomonadaceae; genus PSRF01. The sequence continues at coordinate 24,230 of JBOGOU010000214.1, forward strand.
GACAGGCCGACGGGTGCACAGACACTGACAACAATGGAAGTGACTTCGTCGTTGGCGTCCCAAACCCGCGCAACCGTAGTGCGCCGGCAAGGTTCTGCAGCTCGGCAGCTCCGGTGGTGCAGTTTATCCAGTCAACTTTCAATGTTACCGAAGAGTCTGCCTCCATCGGCTTGATGGTCACACGTACCGGCAATACGTCGGGAGCTTCGACAGTTAGTTACACCACCAGCGACTCTTCAGGCGCCAACAACTGCAACGTCATAAGCGGCCATGCTTCGGCGCGCTGCGACTACATCGCTACGGTCGGCACGCTGAATTTTGCAGCCGGTGAAACCTTTAAGCTGATCAACGTTCCGCTCGTTGGTGATGCATATGCAGAAGGCGCGGAGGAATTCTCAGTCAGCCTGGGTTCCACGACCAATGCCACGCTTGGTTCACCCGCTTCAACAACTGTCCATATCAACGATGATGACACCACGAACGGCGCAAATCCAATTGATCAGACTGCCTTCTTCGTGCGACAGCACTATGTCGATTTTCTAAATCGGGAACCTGACAATGCCGGTTTGAGCTTTTGGATGGGCGAAATAAACAACTGCGCTCCCAAGCCGCAGTGCACAGAGATCAAGCGCATTAATGTTTCAGCTGCCTTCTTCCTCTCGATAGAGTTTCAGGAGACTGGCTACCTTGCTTACCGGATGCACAAAGCCGCTTATGGCGATACCACATCTCCGAACGTGGCCGTCACGGTGCCGATCATCCGGCTGCAGGAGTTCTTACCGGATGCATTGCGATTAGGGGAGGGCGTTCGAGTCGGCATTCCGGGGTGGGAGGCGGTGTTGGAAAGCAATAAGACTGCCTATGCTCTTGAATTTGTGCAACGGCAGCGATTCCTCACTGACTATCCGATGACAATGAGTCCGGTTGATTTCGTAGACACACTGAACCTGAAAGCCGGCGGTGTCCTGTCTCCGGCTGAACGTGTGTTACTGATAGCTGAGCTGGTGGCCGCTACGGACATCACGCAGGGGCGCGCGAGTGTATTGAGGAAGGTGGCTGAAGACGCTGACCTGCGAGAGCGTGAAAAGAACCGCGCGTTTGTACTGATGCAGTACTATGGGTACTTGAGAAGAAACCCGGACGATCCTCAGGATGCAGACTTTCGAGGATGGGAGTTCTGGCTGAATAAACTCAACCTGTTCAACGGGAACTTCGTCGATGCCGAAATGGTCAAGAGCTTCATCAGCTCAATCGAATATCGGCAAAGATTCGGCCCGTAGTGAAGTAGTTCTCCTGATTTTATTTTCTTCATCTGCCTGTCCTTGAGGCAAACGGGAAAGTCAGAAACGATCCACGAAATCACACGAAATGTCACTAACAAGATTTTCGTGTTCGTTCGTGTGAGTTCGTGGATCGAGTATTTCATAAAGCCAATTCTCAAATTGCGACGGCCCCCTTTACGATTCAGGATTTACCATTCACAATTTACGATTGAAGCTTCACGACTGTAGGATACCGTCATGAAAGCCATTCAAGTTGCTGAAGTCGGCGGGCCAGAAGTCCTCAAGCTCGTCGATCTTCCCATTCCCGAACCAAAGCCAAACGAAGCGCTCGTCGAGATCAAGGCCGCGGGTGTGAACTTCATTGACGTCTATTTCCGGGAAGGGCGCTATCCCGCGCCGCTACCCTTTGTGAATGGCCAGGAGGCGGCCGGTGTCGTCACAGCGATCGGTTCTGAGGTTACAAATGTGAAGCCCGGCGACCGTGTGGCTTACACCGGGGTCTTGGGAAGCTATGCCGAGTATGCTGCAGTTCCCGCCGATCGTTTGGTTAGCATCCCTGAAGAGCTCGACTTCAATCAGGCCGCGGCGGCAATGCTTCAGGGGATGACTGCGCACTATCTTAGCCATAGCACGTTTCCTCTGAAGAAAGGTCAGGCGGCGCTAGTTCACGCGGCAGCTGGTGGTGTGGGCCGGCTGTTGGTCCAAATGGCGAAGCACCTCGGCGCTCGCGTAATCGGTACGGCGGGTTCCGAGGCGAAGGCGAGTCTTGCGCGTGAGGCAGGGGCGGACGAGTGTGTCATTTACACTAAACAGGACTTCGAAACGGAAACTCGTCGTTTTACTGATGGCAAAGGCGTGGACGTCGTTTACGACGGCGTGGGGAAGACCACTTTTGACAAGGACTTGAATGTTCTGCGGCCAAGGGGTTACCTGGTGCTTTTCGGCGGCGCCAGTGGCGCAGTGCCGCCCCTCGATCTCATGAAGCTCACGCAAAAGGGCTCGCTGTTTGTCACACGTCCCAGCCTGGCTCATTACATCGCCAGCCGCGAGGAACTGGAACAACGCTCCGGTGAGGTTTTGCAGATGATCGTCGGAGGCGATCTGAAACTTCGGATCCACAAAACCTATCCAATAGGCGAAGCCCAACAGGCACATCGCGACCTGGAAGGAAGAAAAACGACCGGAAAGCTATTGCTTATTCCGTGATGGGACATGTGTTGACGCCGGAGGCAATAGAACCTCTCTGAAAACTCAAGAATCCCATCCACGGAAGTGGGTGTCTGAAATCCAAAAATGAACCTACGGTAATTTGCAGGTCAGGAAGGTGGGCTTGCCCCCGCCCAACTTTGGTGAGTCTTCACTTCAGAAGAAATCATTCAGGTGATCCTGAAGGCTGTTCCAACTTGAGGCGGGGGCAAGCCCACCTTCCCAACCTGTGAGATTTTCAAACTGGAGTGGTTTCCTGTGACCCTCAAGGCTGCTCCAACTCACCTTTTCAAGCTAAACCCTCTGCGGCGAATACTCTTCACGCATGAGGTGTCGAGGCCCTTCACTGTACCTCGTTCGACAAAGTCAATCTGCAGCCGGTTGACGCAATCAAGGCCTTCGAGACCGCTGAAACCGTGGGCGCCGTGCGGCACTATCACATGCAGACTATTAGGTAAATGCGCGGCGACAGCCTCACCGTTTGATGGCGGAGTAACAGGATCCCATTCGCCAGTTAGGATCAAGACGGGCGCGGATCCTCGCACAGGATCGCCATAGTCTCCGGGAATGGACGCGCGCGTCCAAAGTGCGCATGCCTCTCGCTGTTGGCGCAATCGATAGTCACCGAGGAACGTACTGGTTGCGAGCCGCTCTCCCTCGCCAGGTTTGATCCAGGGAAGATCCTCGGCGCAAGTGATCGAGAGGTACAGACCGTTGCTGCCGGTAGCCACGATTCCCAGACGATAACGCAGCGCTGCCTCAGCAAGGGGAACAAAGTCACCTTGGGCCGCCAGATGGAGAACCAGAGGAACCTGGCTTGCCGCTCCTGGGTTGTACAACATGTAGCGAATCGCTTCAGCAGCCAGTTCCCGAGAGAGTTTTACCTTGCGGCGATTGTCAGATTTGGCTGTTGAGTCCGATGTTGGAATGTTGCTGGAGCCAGGACTTCGCACTTGAACCTCTACTGGCCCTCGCAGCAACCGCTCGAGCACGGCGCTGACCTCGGCGCGCAGATTTGGAAACGCCAGGTGGCACGCTTCGTCTTCATTGCATTCGGTCAGAATTCCCTGCAGTGCCCGCTCAGTATGCTGTGGAAAATCACGGGGCATGTACTGATTTGGCGGCGACACGCCTTGTAAGCTGATGGTCCGAACATGTTGCGGATGGCGTCTTAGATAGATCAGTGCTGCGCGGGTCCCGTAAGACGCCCCGAAGAGGTTGAGCTGCTGATAGCCCAGGGCTGCTCTTACTTCATCCAGATCGTCCGCGGCAATCGGAGTGGTATAGAGGGTCAAATCGGCGTCTCGCTCGAGTTGACCGCGACATTTGCGAACATCGTCGAGGGGGAAGAAGTAGCCGAAATAACTTTGCAGATCGGCCGCGTTGAAGAAATCACAATTGAGCGGATGAGAGCCGCCGGCGCCGCGCTGGTCAACAAACACCAGGTCGCGATGCTCATTGATCTTTGCAAAGTACTGAGCAATACCAGGAGCGTCTTCGGTCGCTGAGGAACCTGGGCCTCCAGCAATGTAGACAAAGGGATCGGCGGCTCGCTCGCTGCCTGTGGCAGGAAAAACGAGGATTTTCAGATTGATTTTGCGTCCCTGTCTGGCAGCCCGATTCTCGTAAACTTCGTAACTACCGCACTGTGCCTTTCCCGAGTATTCCGGCACCTCGCACGGCTTCAATATTACAGGCTGAGGCTTCGCCGTTTGAGTGTTTGTACTACTGTGTAGCGTACCCGCTATCGAGGCAGCACAAGCAATCGCGATAAGTAATTCTCTCATCAATAGTCACCCCCATAACGCCAATCCTTGCTGGTTCACTTTGAGCATCTATCCTTCGCCTCAGTTCAGGACTATGACTCTCATTCACACCGCGGCTTTAGCCCGGTGGGTTAACGCTTCATACAATATCCTTAACCGTTTCAACGGTTTTCTCCGGTCCAGCATGACTGTAACTCAAGAGCAAACCGTTCAAACGGTTTCAGAAGATTGCAGTAGCCTACGTAGTCACCGTGCTGAAGCCGCGGTGTGAATGAGAGGTCCAGAAATCCAACTGAACCAGTAGTGCGCCAATCCCGAGTGCAGCTGCACTGGCTCCGACTGCCGCTACTTCAACAACCCAGTAAGCCAGTGCAACACATTAAGAGCGAGTTGGCGATCGTCTGTTCCCGGGTAATTCATTCCGAAGTTCACATTTTGAGCAGTTAGCATTGCGGCCTCACCAAATACCACCACTCGCCCTGCGCCAAAAGGTAGCGCCAGAGCCTGAGCACGGCCTGCAGCTGAGACAGTCCGGGCTTGTTGGGGTTTGTCGAGGTCAAATACATCGTATGCCTGTGATGACAACTTCATCAGCGCTGTGCTGTTTTTGGGTCCTTTCAACGACTGTTGTACTTTGCTTACTATAATTTTTGCCGGATTCACAGTTCAATTCGATGCACTCCCGCAATGGAATCAGGATTGACGGGCCATGTTTGGAGTCTCAGGGAATTGTTAACAGTTTGACCGTCTTGACGCTTTCTTCCTAGTAGCCTCTTGTCACGCGTGATACAATTTCCCTGCGAACGCAGGGAAATCACGCGCCCTAAAAAGTAATCAAAATGAACGAAAAAGACACAGCGGAACAAGGCGAAAATGTCTCTAAAGAACAGCAAGAGATTAGCTTTAACTACGTAAAAAGCAACCTCTTTCGGGTAATCCATGCTGATGGGGCTTGGGGCGGCTTATCTCCCCGAGGCGACATTCACATAGCGTTCTACAACGAACGGGCCGCGATACCCGATTTTAGCAAAGTCGTTTTTTCTCAGAGTAGGCGGCTCGTTGAGTCCGAGACATTTGAGGCAAGTAGCGAATTGGTGCGCGAAGTAGAAGTCGATGTCATCGTTGATCTGACGACCGCAAAGGCGCTGCGAACGTGGTTAGATACCATGATCAGCGCTCTGGAAGAAAGACTGAAAGAGGCCATAGCACAGAAGGTAAAAGATGCCGAAGAGACACGTGTTGAAAAATAGCAACTTCCTGTCCGATGACGCGGTAAGAAACCTTTTGGCAAAGGAAGCCCTGATTCGCGGCGATGCAGAGGCGGAAGAAGAAACATCGAACGAAGGGTTTATCTCTTCAAGCGGCACTGTCTCTTATGTGTTTTTTACTTGGAAGGTTTCCGACTCTGCTAGCAGTTGCGACTACGTCTACCGCTTTAGCCCCGCCCAAAAGGAAGACGATCCTTTTGGTGATGAAGAGAGCTTGAGGTTGCTATATGCAGAGTTCGCGGAAGAAGATCGCACACTAGCTAATGAAGGCTTGGCGGAGTTTCGTCAAACTATGTTGGATTACGACGGAGAATAACCTTAGTGTCGTTCCGGCAGCCCTCACGTGGACAAGTCTATAAGGCCAATCTAAACCCACCCGAAGGCACAGATCTCGCTCACGAATACGCAGGTGACTGGAAAATCGTATTAGTCCTTCAGATTGACAAGCTCAATCGAGCAACGAATACGGTTGTAGTCGTTCCCCTAACCACCACCCTCAAACACGCAAGACTGCCCACGACTGCCTTTATCGAGCGCGTTCCGGGGAATATTCTAACCGAGCCATGTGTTGCGCTCTGCCACCAAGTTCGAGCTTTAGATAAGAGTAAGCTTAGGCAGTATTGCGGGCAATTACCTACCGCTGACACGGAACGAGTCGCGGAACTTGTAGCCCAAATAATTGGGCGTTCCTAATAAGCCTATAATCCGCGAGGGTCGCACTGCGCCTCTTATTAGGCCACTACCGCCGTTTTTTGTTATCGGATAAGCTCTTGTGCCAGCAGGGCGATGCATACACACAGAATTAGGACAGTATCAATTCTTATTCTTCCTTGACAGTTTCTCGAAGTCTTGCCTATAGTAGGCGCTTGCTTCCTAGTGAAGCGATTGTTGACTTCGGCGTCCTGAAGCCGAGATTCATAGCAAGCTCAATTATGGTTACGCGCTCGTATTATTACTTCGCCTTTACTTACCACTTCTTCTCCAACGGGAGGAGCGGGCAGGCGAAGTTTGAGCGTGAAGTGCTGAAGACCTAATAAGAGCAAGCACAAAAAGCTTTCAATCGAGCCAGCCGCGACTCCCAAACGGGATCAGTCGCGGCTGGCTTTTTTGTTTTGCAGCTGACCATCTCTGAGGTTGAACCGATTGAGATCTGAGACCGAACGCCCACTTGCGAAAGGACCACAGGCAATGAACATCGAATACTGGCGTACTGAAATAGACGAAGTAGACAGGGAGTTGCTTCGACTCTTGAATCGTAGAGCGCGCCTTGCAATGAAGGTTGGAGCGCTCAAGCGAGCCGCAGGGTTACCCTGTTGCGACCCGGAACGAGAGCGCGTTGTACTCCACACCCTGCAACAAGCCAACACCGGCCCGCTCACCCATCACACTGTAACTAAACTCTTCCGGCGCATCATTCGAGAATCACGCGTTGTTGAGGCGCAGACGCTTGCGGGTGAAGAGACGACAAGGGAAAGCGATAACGGCGAATGCGAAGCAGCGATTGCGGCCAGACCCGTTTCGAGTTCACGCGAGGTCTTGTTGTGAGCAGTTCAAGTCGCCGGCCGAGAGTGGCGTTTCAGGGTGAGCACGGGGCGTTCAGCGAAGACGCGGCCATCAAACTACTGGGGCCCGAAATTCAGCTGGTGCCGCGCCCTACTTTCACTGCGCTTTTCAAGAGCCTTGATGAAGGCCTCGCGGACTACGTACTAGCGCCGATTGAAAACAGTCTCATTGGAGCGATTCAACCCGCCATCGATCTGCTTCAGAAGAGTTCGTTGGCCGTCGAGGATGAAGTGGTTATACGGATTCAGCAGCACTTGATTGGATGCCCTGGCGCAGTGTTCGAAGAAATTGAAGCGGTGGAATCTCACCCCGCTGCCCTGGCGCAGTGTCAGCGTTTCTTTGCGGAAAACACACGGATTAAGAGAATCGAAACAGAAGACACCGCAGGAAGTGTCGCACGAATTATTGAGCAGGCCGACCGCAAGAGTGCCGCGATAGCAAGCAGACGCGCCGCGGAACTCTACGGCGGATCAATCATTCGCAGCAACCTGGAGGATGATCCGGAGAACTACACGCGCTTCGCACTACTCTCAAACCAGAGTAAATCGTCTCTGCGCGTCGAAAGTGCGGCCTCAGTGGCGGACCAAAACGATAAGGAGTTCAAAAGATTAGTAAGCGAGGTATAGATCATGATTGTTAATATGACAACAGCGGCAACTGCGGAAGAGATCACTCACGTAATTGAGCGGATTAAGGAATGCGGCTATCAGGCTCATGTAATCCAAGGTGCAGAACGCACCGTTATCGGCGCGGTCGGGAGCAATGGCCGCAGATCAGAGATTGAAGCGTTGCGTGCAGCTCCCGGCGTGCAGGACGTCATCCAGATTGCCCATCCCTTCAAGCTGGTCAGTCGTCAGCTGCGAGAACGCCGCACGATCGTTGACGTTCGGGGTGTCAAAATAGGCACTGGCAATCTCGTTGTGATTGCCGGACCGTGTTCTGTCGAATCGGGCGAACAGTTGTTCGAAACTGCGCGGGCAGTGAAAACCGCCGGAGCTAACATGCTGCGTGGCGGGGCTTACAAACCCCGGACGTCTCCCTACGATTTCCAGGGGTTGGGAGTCGAGGCTCTTTGTCTTTTGAGGGAGGCCAGCGCAGAGACAGGACTGCCTATAGTCACTGAGGTGATGAGCGAGACGGATGTCGAAATCGTCAGCGAGTATGCTGACATGCTGCAAGTCGGTGCTCGCAACATGCAAAACTTTTCGCTCTTGAGAAAACTGGCGCCTGTTAAGCGGCCAATTCTTCTCAAACGCGGTCCCTCGGCAACAATTAAGGAATGGCTGCTCGCAGCGGAATATTTATTGGCCGGCGGTAATGCGAACGTTGTCCTCTGTGAGCGTGGTATTAAGACCTTTGAAACCGCCACCCGAAATACTCTCGATTTGTCGGCGATCGCTCTGGCCAAGGAATTGTCGCATCTGCCCGTGCTGGCGGATCCTTCGCACGGGACAGGCTTACGCAGTCTCGTCGCCCCGATGTCGAAAGCAGCCGTTGCGGCCGGCGCTGATGGCCTCATCATTGAAGTTCACCCATGTCCTGAACGGGCGCTCTCAGACGGCCCACAGTCGCTCGACCTTCCCGGCTTTGCGGAATTGATGAAGGATCTTGGCAAACAAAGCATAAGAGAAGTGAAGGCTGCTTGACCAAAGGTAGGATGGCAGTGAACTATCCTAAGTTCGGCGCAAACCAGGCCACTCAACCATCAGCCCATTTGCGATAGCCAATGGATCGTACGCTCAACCTCGACGAGCCACTCAACGCACAGATCCATTGGCTACCGTTGAGCTCAGCATCCGGTCGCTACCGCTCGCGGTTCCGTAATTGAGTGGTACTCGTCGAGTTGCGTGGTAGGATCCATTGGCTACCGCAAATGGTTGTGTGGGTGAGTGGGTCCGTCCAGGTTGAGCATTGGATCCATTGGCTACCGCAAATGGTTCTGATGATTGAGTGGTTTTTGTATCGAGTTTGGGATTCCCCGGCTACCGCTCCTGGTTTTCCTCCTCTATTGCAATTCCTAAATCTTCCTCAGACGCAGGTACGGTTTTAAGGGTTTTACTTTTCTGAATTTCCATTTACGATTGGCACACAAATACTTCCGAAGGTTGCCGCAAAGGAGTCCAAGGTGATTTCGCTAAAGGTTAACGGCAAGCAGGTAAACGTCGAAGTGGATCCCACGACCCCTTTGCTCTGGGTTTTGAGGGAAACGCTGGGTCTTACCGGAACTAAGTACGGATGCGGGATGGCGCAGTGTGGTGCTTGCACAGTGCATTTGAACGGGGAGGCAATTCGCTCGTGTGTGAAGCGAGTCTCCGATGTTGCGGGCAAGGAAATCACGACCATCGAGGGACTGTCCACTGACCTTAGTCATCCTTTGCAAAAGGCCTGGATGGAAATCGACGTGCCGCAATGTGGCTATTGTCAATCGGGACAGATCATGAGTGCGGCCGTTTTGCTGGCTGAAAATTCTGCGCCAACTGACCAGGACATTGATGACGGTATGACGGGCAACATCTGTCGCTGTGGGACGTATCCGCGAATTCGGCGAGCGATTCACCGTGCTGCGGAAATCAAGGCCCAGCAGAGAGGCACGAAATGAGCGCGACGACCTCCATGAAGAGACGCGATTTCTTAAAGACCAGTGCAGCCGTGGGCGGCGGTCTCCTCATCAGTTTGTATATTCCGGAAGGGATTTTGGCCAGTAGCGATAATGTAACGCCGGAGTCGACAAGCGTTTTTAAGCCAAATGCCTTCATTCGTATCGGCAGTGATGACACTGTGACGATCATCGTGAATAAATCAGAAATGGGCCAGGGCGTCTTCACATCATTACCAATGCTTGTCGCAGAAGAGCTGGAGGCTGATTGGAGCAGAATTCGGGTCGAAGGTGCGCCCGTGGATGTCGCTTATAACCATCCTGTGTTCGGCATTCAGATGACCGGAGGTAGCACGAGTACCGCGTCAGAGTGGGACCGACTGCGCAAGGCCGGAGCTACCGCCCGCGTGATGCTCATCGCCGCAGCTGCCCAGAACTGGAACGTTGACCAGCAAAGCCTGCGTGCCGAGAACGGTTTTGTGATTCACACGAGTAGCGGACGCCGTGCCTCGTTTGGTTCACTTGCTGATGCTGCAGCAAAGCTCACAGCACCCAAAGAGGTGCCGCTCAAAGACCCGAAGGATTTCAAATTAATCGGTAAACCCACACGGCGTCTGGACACACCTGCCAAAATTGATGGCACCGCTCAATTCGGCCTGGATGTCCAAATTCCCGGGATGATGACCGCCGTTGTAGCGAGACCTCCGGTGTTCGGCGCAAAGCTTCTCAGCTTTAACGCTGACAGGGCGAAGGCTGTGCCCGGTGTCACGAGTGTGCTCCAGGTGCCGTCCGGTGTGGCAGTTATCGCGACTGGTTTTTGGCCGGCGAAGCAGGGACGGGACAAGCTCGAGATAACCTGGGATGAGGGAACCAACGCAAATCTTTCCACCGTCGCAATGCGAGAACAATTTGCCACCCTGGCGAAGACCCCGGGGTTAATCGCTCGCAAGGTTGGCGACGCCGGCAAAGCTCTCGCGAGCGCCGCAAAGACCATCACCGCGGAATATGAAGTGCCCTACCTGGCCCATGCCATGATGGAGCCATTGAATTGCGTCGTCGACCTACACCCGGACCGCTGCGAAATATGGACGGGCACTCAATTTCAAACTGGCGATCGGGCAGCGGCGGCCGCAGTAGCTGGACTCAAGCCCGAACAAGTCGAGCTTCATACCACGCTTCTGGGAGGTGGTTTTGGTCGCCGCGCGAATCCCGCCTCGGATTTCGTTATTGAAGCGGTGCAGGTTGCGAAGGCGGCAAATGTGCCGGTGAAGGTAGTTTGGACAAGAGAAGATGATATCCGCGGTGGATGGTACCGGCCTATGTGGTACGACCGATTTTCCGCCGGCATCGACGACAAGGGGAATCCAATAGCCTGGACCCACACCATCGTAGGCCAGTCGATTATCGCCGGCACACCGTTTGAGCAGTTTATTATCAAAGACGGAATCGACGCCACGTCAACCGAAGGAGCTGCGGACTTGCTGTACGGAATTCCGAACCTCCAGGTAGATCTGCACACGCCCAAGACTGGCGTCCCGGTCCTTTGGTGGCGCTCGGTTGGCCACTCACACAACGGTTTTGCAGTTGAAGCCTTTTTCGACGAGGTGGCCCATGCCGCGGGCAAAGATCCGTACCAACTCCGTCGTACGCTGCTTGCCGGCCAGCCACGCTTGCGCGCGGTGCTCGATCTGGCCGCTCAAAAAGCGAACTGGGGCAGCCCTCTACCCAAAGGTAGAGGCCGAGGGATCGCCACGCATTTCTCTTTTGACAGTTACGTTGCCCAGGTAGCCGAAGTCTCAGTAGACAAAGACAATTCGATCCGCGTTCATAAGATAGTTTGCGCCGTTGATTGTGGCCGCGTAGTTAATCCTGACTCAGTTAAAGCACAGATGGAAGGCGGAATAGTCTTTGGTCTAACGGCAGCGCTCAAGAGCGAAATCACATTTGCGCAAGGCCGTGTGCAGCAGCGCAACTTTCACGATTACCAGATGCTACGCATTAATGAGTCGCCGGAAATCGAGGTCCATATTGTGCCGAGCACTGAGGCACCCACCGGCGTTGGCGAACCAGGCGTGCCCCCCGTCGCTCCAGCAGTTGCGAATGCAATCTTTGCAGTAACCGGCAAGCGCGTCAGGCGCCTGCCGATTCGTCTGAGCAGTTGAGAGTAAATTCTGGGAGGCTGCTGTCTGTCGGAGAAAAGCTTACAGGTGAGGAAACTTTAAAGTGCGCGGATACTCACATGGCAGATTGAACATGGCGAGCAAGAGAACACTAGTAACGCTAGGCTCTATTGGGGTGCTCCTGTTTGGCGCCACTCTCGCATTGATTGCTCGACCTAACTACTTACGGGCCGGCGATCCGCAGGCAACCGCGACTAAGAATGACGCGCTCGCCCGTGCAGCCTTCCTCGCTATAGTTCCTGTGCTAAAACATCCTCGCTGTCTCAACTGTCATGCGACAGGCGACTACCCCCGTCAGGGCGATGACGGACACATACATGCCCAGAATGTTCGCCGTGGACCAGACGGGCACGGAAAGTTTGGCCAGAAGTGCAGCGCCTGCCATCAGGAACAGAATGTTGCGGGCTTAAACATGCCACCGGGCGCGCCAAATTGGCATCTGCCCCCTCCAGCCACGCCGATGATCTGGGAAGGCCGGACTCCAGGACAAATCTGCCGGCAGCTCAAAGACGCCAAGCAGAATGGCGGCAAGTCGGTCGCGCAGATTGTCGAGCACGTCACAGCGGACAAACTTGTTTTGTGGGGATGGAGTCCTGGTGACGGCCGCGCGCTACCTCCGCTAAGTCACGAGGAGTTTGCGCGGAAGTTTCAGGAATGGGTTCGCTACGGCGCCGCCTGCCCAGACTAAGGTCACTGGTCCTTCTTCGCTGTGGCCTGTTTCAACTTCTCGCTTGCTCTCTCGAAGTTTGCTTTATAAATCGCCAGGTTAGGGTCTTTGTTTTCCTGCCCCAGCATCTGTGCTTTTTCGTAGAGTGGCGCCGCCAAATCAAGGCGACCACCTCTTTCGTAAGCTTCCGCCAGGCTGTCGTAAACATTAGCGGATTTGGGATAGCGTTCGACGTTACTCTTGAAGGTTGCTATTGCCTCGTCGGGTTTTCCGCCGAAAAGAAGTTGGTATCCCAACTGATTGATCAAATTCTCAGGAACCGGAATCGTATAGCCAAACTTTTCGGAGAGTTTCTTGTAATGCTCTTCAGCGCCCTTCAGATTGCCGGCCACCGCTCCCGTCTCGGAATCCCTGGGTATCAACCAGCCGTCGTAAACTTTGCGTAAGGCCGAGTAGTGACTGCGCAATACCACGGATCCGTGGTCTTCGTCCGGCATCAGCTGCGCTTCCCACTCCAAGCCCTTAACCTGGTTCCTCGCCAGCACTTGTTTCATCTGGTGGAAGCCGTCGTCAATCGGTCCGGGTTCGTCGCCCAGGGACATGAAAAGAGTTCCCTTAAGCTCTTTTCGAGATTTGAAAAAGTCATCGGCGCGTTTTACCACGACTTGATTGTCCCACTGCAATGCAGGGCTCACTGCAACGTAAGCATTGAACAACTCAGGCCGCGATACCATTGCGTGAATCGCAAATAGTCCGCCGAGTGAGTGCCCAGCCAGGATGCGATACGGTCGCACCCGGTATCCCTTCTCAATGGCTGGAATCAGCTCTGTCTCAATAAATTTGAGAAACTTGTCGCCGCCTCCGCTGGTGGGAAACTGGAGTGTTTTTCCGTCAGGTGCAAGTGTAGTGACATGGGTTGGACTCAAATCGCGAGTGCGGTCTGTATTCGGGATGCCGACAACGATCAACTCCGAGATGCGGCCGTTTCTCGCCAGGAACTCTATAGTGCTGCTGGTGTGTCCAATGTGTGCGTCTCCATCAGTCATGTAAAGGACGGGATAGCGATCATTGTTCGTTTCGTATCCAGCCGGGGTTCTTACTAGTATCGTCCTTTCTTCACCGAGCACTTCTGATTTGATCTTCAGAGACGTGACGGCGGCGGTTGCCGGCGCTTGTCCGAATGCTGATGAGGAAAGAAGAATAAGAAAAGCTAACACTCCCAGCAGGCCAGTAGCCCCGGCGAAGCGTTGGAGTGACTTGGGGGAAGTAGGACCAGCGGCGCGAGCAAACGCAGAAGGGATTCTCATTGCAGTCTCCTTACTTGAGAAAAATTTGGGCAGCACAAAAAGTTACGTTACCGAAATCATGAATCGAGGCAGTGGGGGATAAAGCAGTTACCCGAGGACCGCCTCCCGCCGGGACAGGAAACTCTGAGACGTCTTCCATAGCACCCGTAAGGGGGCAACAGAAAAACTTTGTGACGAAAGGGCCAGAGGCCGTGATGAACGGGCTAGCTGGCAAGCAAACTACTTAAAGCGCTTGGCGTTCTCAGGTTTGATGAATAGAGAGTCCTGCAAAGGGCGGTTGTATTCAATGGACTCGTAGTTAATACGGCTGCTCTGTTTTCCGTTTATGAAGTGATCAATTACAAATGGCGCCGTGACGCCGTCGATGACTATGGGTCTTGCCAGATGATCTTCTTCCGTTACCTCTTCAGTATCGTCCGAATCAGCTTTTTTTCGGTTGCGCTTGTAGATCACTTTTGCAGGCAGCCCGTCACGTGCGCCAAATTCATATTCAATCCAAAAACCGTCTGGATAGGTAAGGCGTACAGTCTCGTTGCGTTTTGCGAGACCGGCCTCGCGCCGTCCTACATAGCTGAGAACAGCACCTTCTTTTCGCCACCAACCACGCAGAAGATTTTCAAAGCTGGTGCGGACGCCGCGTTTGAAATCTTCGATCTGCGTGGGCTTCAGATCATTTATGCTTTTGGTAGCGCCGTCGTAAAGCCACCCAGTATTACTGACATTGGTTTGCACGACACGAATACCGGCGCTGGTGAATTCTGTGCGTTCTTTGTCGGGATAAACGATGTAATCAAGGAACCTGGTGGGAAGTTGTGACATGCCGTCCTGGTAGGCGGTATAAAAGCCACGACCTACGACTGATTGGACGTTAAGGTAGTTGCTGCCGCCGAAAGTTTCGATGGCGCGCTTAACTATTTCCTCGGCTTTCTGATCCTGCGGAGCAGTTGCTGTAGTATTGTTGTTCTGCGCATCAATCTTCGCGAGCCACGAACAAACAAAGGCCAAAAGTAAAACAATAATTGCTCGTTTCGAAAACCTCATCTTAGCCGTGAATTTACCACAGAGAGCAGTCAGCGGACGAACAAGGCGATCGATTGTTTCGCCAGGTCAACTCTCGAATTCAGGACACCACCACGAACGCTCTGGGATTGAAAAAGGGCCTCAATGAAAATCAGAGGCCCTTCGTCGTCGTTACGGATAAATAGAGAGAAGCTAGTTCAACTCAGGCTTGCTTGCGGAGGCTGGCTTTACGACAACCTCGCCCTCTTCCACATCTACCAGAAAATTCGTTGCGGTTTTCCACATTGCGGTAACCGGGAGTTTGACCTTTTCATCAATGTGACGCTTCAAGAAGCGCGCGCCGTACATTGTGCTAAAACCTTTTTCAGTGAGCAGGTTAACCGCCGCCTCTGTAATATCGATCGATTTGCCCTGGCGCTCCATTTGTCGCCGCAACTTGTCAAGATAGAGCTTGGCAATCTGTCGCACTTCGTCCATCGTTAAAGGCGCGAAGACGATGATTTCATCTATACGATTGCGAAACTCCGGTGAAAACCGTTGCTCAGCTGCCTTCATGACCTCGTTGTTTACGACGCGAAAATCTGCAGCCGTCTTTGTGCCAAAGCCCAGAGGCTTTTCAAACTTCTTAAAGCTGTCTGAGCCGAGATTCGAGGTCATGATCACAATAGCATCAGACAGGTAAACCTTCTTGCCGCGGCCATCCGTCAGCCAACCCTCATCAAAGGCCTGGAGAAACAGATTCATCAAATAGGGCGACGCCTTTTCCACCTCGTCGAGCAAAAGCACAGTGTAGGGGTTCTCGCGCAACTGTTCGGTAAGAATTCCGCCCCGTTCTGAACCGACAATACCGCGAGGCATGCCGATCAGCTTCTCGATGCTGACCGTGCCGTCGCTGTATTCAGACATATCGATACGAACCATCTTCTCATCGTCGCCAAACATGAATTCGGCGACTGCCTTTGCCAACTCTGTCTTGCCAACACCTGTCGGACCAAGGAACAGCAACACACCATCTGGTTTGTAGTGAGATTCTTTCAGTGGTCCTTTATTCAATCGCAGTCGCTGCGCGACGGCCTTGATGGCTGCTTTCTGGCCAATGACTCTCTGTCCGAGCATCGCCTCCGTCAGCGCAAAACGATCACCCGTGTCCCGAAAGATCATGTCGCGCGGAATACGCGACTCTTGTGAGATTACATCAATCACGTGCTCGGGTTTCACGACCATTGTCTGCGGCTCGTTGATCTCTACTTTTACTGCCGCTGTATCGAGCCAGCCTATAGCCTTATCAGGCAGGTGAAGATTACGAATGTACTTCGGAGCCATCTCCAGCGCGGTATTGATTGCGTCGTCTGAAATCTTTACCGAGTAGTTTCTTTCCAGGCGTGCCCGGAGGCCGAGAAGAATCTCACGGGTCTCGCTGATCGTCGGTTCAACTACTTTAACCAGCCGGAAACGACGGGCGAGTGCCTCATCTTCTGCGATATATTCTTTGTATTCCGAGATCGTAGTGGCGCCGATGATGCGCATGTCGCCACGCGCCAGCGCCGACTTAAACATGTTGGCAGCGTCCGAAGATGTTCCAAGGGCCGCCCCCGCTCCGATGATGGTGTGCGCCTCGTCTATAAAGAGGATCAGATTGTCGCGCTCCTTCACCTCGTCGATGATGCCTTTGATTCTCTCTTCGAACATGCCCCTCAGCATTGTGCCGGCGACCAGGCCGCCCATCTGCAGTTGCACAATGTGGGCGCCTCGCAGGCGAGCGGGCACTCTTTCGGGTTCCAATTCGATCGTGCGGGCCAAACCCTCGACAACCGCGGTTTTCCCTACACCGGGATCACCAACGAGCATGGGTGAATTCGCCCGTTCACGATGGCAGAGAATCTCAACAATCTGCTGGATCTCTTTTTCACGACCAATCGTAGGCGGAATCTTGTCGGCTCGCGCCAGTCGGTTTAGAGAAACGCCGAAGTGCTTGAGGTACGGCGGTAGTTCGAACTTCTTGCGATTCTGCTCTTCTTCATGTTCACGTTTCTGAACTTGCGCGCGAACATTCTCTGCGACGGCTTCCGGATTTGCTCCCATGTTTCTGAGGACGTCCAGGAAGAGACTGTCGTAGTTTGTAAGAGCTTCAAAAATATCCGTGGCTTCGATGGTCTTCCGTCCCTGAGTACGCGCCCTTTCCATTGCACGCTTGAAGAGGTCTGTAGTATCCGGGGCAATCCGGAAACCTTTTCCTACGTGCTGTTGGCGGTTGACTCCCAGTCGCTTGTCGATCGCTATCTTCACAATGATGGGATCGAGAGACAACTCGCGCATGGCAGAGTTAAACATGTCGGGCTCCTCGTGGATGAGGGCGTCGACTATATGCTCAACTGAGACGTAGTTTTGATCGCGCTGGCGCGACTCGTTCATCGCATGCTCGAGTATGCGCTGACCGCTTTCACCGAACTTGTCCTTATATGCCCCAAAATCAGCCATTCCAGTTACCACCTTCAAAAACCGCCGTGCGGCCCATTTCCTGACGGCAGGTCGCAATGACGAGGGAACCAGCCGCTTCCAACCCGAAGGTTGGATGTTTCTGAGCATATGCGCCGTTGCGTTTCAATGCAACAACATTTCCCACCGCGACGGCCTTGCAAATCTTCGGCCAAGCAAGCCGGAGAGCCGTCGATCCTGCGAGAAATTTAGGCTCATTTATTAGTAATCGTAGTCTTCACCCCCGCCAGGCATCGCTGGGGCCGGCTTCTTTGGTTCGGGAGCGTCGGTAACCGCGGCGTCGGTGGTTAACAAAAGACCTGCTATCGAAGAGGCGTTTTGCAGCGCCGTGCGCACCACTTTGGTGGGGTCGATAATCCCTGCCGCGGCCAAATCCTCAAAGTCACCAGTGGCCGCATTGAAACCCACATTGCCTTTCAAGCGCTCGACCTTGCCTACAATAACTGCACCGTCAACCCCTGCGTTCTCCGCAATGCGCCGCAGTGGTTCTTCGAGCGTTCGTCGTACGATCTTGATGCCTGTTTGGACGTCTGGGTCTTCGTCCGCAAGCTTGTCAAGGACTTTGGCAGCCCGAAGAAGCGCCACGCCGCCTCCAACTACAATGCCTTCCTGCGCCGCAGCCCGGGTAGCGTTCAATGCGTCTTCGACGCGCATCTTGATTTCTTTCATGGCTGTTTCAGTAGGCGCGCCAACCTTTACGACTGCGACGCCACCGGCCAGCTTTGCCAACCGCTCCTGCAGTTTTTCGCGATCGTATTCCGAAGTGGTCTCTTCGATTTGTCTCTTAATGGTTGCTACGCGGGCCTGGATTGCTTTGGCGTCACCAGCTCCCTCGACAATCGTAGTGTTGTCTTTATCGACGATAACGCGCTTGGCGGATCCAAGATCGGATATCTGAACATTCTCGAGCTTGATTCCAAGTTCCTCCGTGATTACGCGGCCGCCCGTAAGGATTGCCAGGTCTTCGAGAATGGCTTTGCGGCGATCACCGAAGGCCGGAGCTTTGACAGCGCAGACCTTGATTGTGCCGCGCAGCTTGTTGACCACCAGCGTTGCCAGCGCATCTCCTTCAATGTCCTCGGCAATGATTAACAGCGCGCGGCCACTTCTTGCCGATTGTTCCAGCACGGGCAAGAGGTCCCTCATGGCCGAGATTTTTTTCTCGTGCAACAAAATTACGGGTTCCTCGAGCACTGCCTCCATCCGATCCGGGTTGGTAACGAAATACGGTGAAAGATAACCACGGTCAAACTGCATTCCTTCAACAATGTCGAGTTCAGTCTGGAGCGTTTTCGACTCTTCTACAGTCACTACTCCGTCTTTGCCGACTTGCTCCATCGCCTCTGAAATGAGCTTGCCAATCTCGCGATCGTTATTTGCTGAGACGGTCGCCACGTTAGTCAGATCTTCTTTCGTCTTCACTTTCTGAGAGAGGCGCTCGAGTTCCGCAACCACCTTATCAGTTGCGACCTGAATGCCGCGTTGCAGCGACATCGGATTGGCGCCCGCCGCTACGTTTTTCACGCCTTCGCGAAAGATGGCCTGTGCAAGGACCGTCGCGGTGGTCGTGCCGTCGCCTGCAGTGTCGTTCGTTTTGACCGCAACTTCACGGACCATTTGCGCTCCCATGTTTTCACAACGGTCAATCAGGTCAATCTCCTTAGCTACAGTGACGCCGTCCTTCGTGATTACGGGCGAACCAAATCTCTTGCCCAACACAACGTTGCGTCCCCTCGGACCGAGCGTGACGCGCACTGCGTTTGCCAGTGTGTTTACTCCCTTGAGCATCGCATTACGCGCCTCTTCGTGAAACTTCATCTCTTTCGCGGCCACTCTTTTTCTCCTTCATTGTCTAAAGAAAGTACCGTACAGCGCTTTCGCAGGCCGGTTATTCACCGGCTCGGCTCGCCTTTTCGTAAGCACGTCCCACCTGAACACGCGCTGGGCGCAATAAGCGATCACCAAGTATATACCCCGGTGTGTACTCAGTTATTACCTTGCCGTCCAATTCAGGCCCAACTGCCACCGTGTCCACAGCCTCATGCAACTCAGGATTGAAATCCTGGCCAACAGATTTAATCGGCTCGACACCCGCAGCGGCAAGCGAACTCTCAAAACTATCGGCAGTCCGGCGCACACCTTCCGAGATCTGCTCCGGGGTGCCGCCTGAGTTTGCTGCTTCGGTAGCTCTCTGGAGATTGTCCAGCACTGGAAGCAAACCGGCAATGAACTCAGCAATCTCTCGTTGAGCGCGTTCATCAGCAGCCCGATTCAAACGCTGTCGAGTTTCGTCAGTTTCTCTCTGGAGCTGTGTACGCAATTGCTCAAATCGTGCCTGGACTTCCTGAGCCAACTTCTCTGCCGCTCTTGTGCGTTCCTCAAGTTCCTCGACGTAGGTAGGTTTCAAATTTGGTGTTTCGACTGGCATGTTTGTTCCCGGGCTTCCTTCCTCATTCAGGTAGACGCGCCGGCGATCAGTGACTCGAATATCATTGGTGGCATCCTCATTCCTTTCAGAATTTCGGTACCTCGTTGGTTTTAGAGGATCCATTGAATTTACTTGCTCCTTCCCAAATTGCCTGCCGTTTTTAGGCTACTGGGATTCAAGATACCTTAATCTCAATGCGCTTACCCTTTTCTTTTTGTTTCGGAAGGCTCACTTCCAACACCCCGTCCTTGTAAGCGGCGTGGATATTCTTTTGATCGACGGAGCTGTGCACATTAAAAGTTCGCAAAAAGCGGCCAGCGGGACGTTCGGCTAGTGACGAGAGCATGCTGGCAACCGTTCGTGACCCTTTGATAGTCAGACGGTCGTCGTCGATGCTGATTTCGAGCTGGGAACGATCAATGCCGGGCAGATCCACTGCGATCAGATATTCCGCATCGCTGTCGTAGACATCAGCATGCGGATACCAATCCACAGTTTCGGTACCGTCTTGCGGTTCCGAGTCAACGCGGGCCCGGCGCTCGGTTGCATCTTCAAACAAACGATTCATACGATCTTGCAGGAGCATCAGGTCCTGCAAAGGGTTCCAATGCTTAGACACCTCTAATTCCTCCGTCTAATCATTGCCAATTGCCAATTGTCAATTGAAGAAATCATCAACGGGATTCGATTACCCCAACAGCTTAAATGAATTTTCAATTGGCAATCGTCAATCGGCAATTGGCAATTCTTACGCCACTGCCGCCGCCACCTCGGTATTGAAAGTCATCTGGTCGCCATCAGCCGAAACGTTTACTGTCTGCCCGGGCAGAATTTCGCCGCGCAAAATCCTTACTGCCAGCGGGTTCTGGATCAGCGTCTGAATCGCTCGCTTCAATGGACGCGCTCCATATGCCGGGTCGTAACCTTCGCGCGCAAGTAACGCTCGCGCCGAATCATCGAGAGACAATGTGATATTCCGGTCTCGCAGCATCTGGCTCAGTCGCTCGAGCTGTACGCCTATGATCTGAGCGATCTCTGCCTCAGATAACTGATGGAAGACCACGATGTCGTCAATTCGGTTCAGAAACTCCGGCTTGAAATTGAGTTGCAACTCCTGAATGACAGCCTCGCGTACCTGACTCTCGTTGCCTGCTGCAGCCTGGATCTCGCGAGAACCCAGGTTCGAGGTCATGATCAATACAGTGTTCTTGAAGTCGACCGTACGACCTTTGGAGTCGGTCAGCCGACCATCGTCGAGGATTTGCAGGAGCACGTTAAAGACGTCTGGATGGGCCTTCTCGATTTCATCAAAGAGAACAACGGAATAAGGCCGGCGGCGAACAGCTTCAGTGAGCTGCCCACCCTCTTCATAGCCGACATAGCCAGGCGGTGCGCCGATCATCCGGGCTACCGCATGCTTCTCCATATACTCAGACATGTCCAGCCGGACCATCGACCGCTCGTCATCAAAAAGGAACTCTGCCAGAGCGCGCGCAGTTTCCGTTTTACCAACCCCCGTTGGTCCCAGAAAGATGAATGAACCGACCGGCCGATTTGGATCCTGCAGCCCGGCGCGGGCTCGCCGCACAGCATTGGCAACCGCAGTCAGGGCCTCGTCTTGCCCGATAACTCGTTTGCGTAGTCGTTCTTCCATGGTGACGAGCTTCTGCATTTCGCCTTCGAGCATTTTGGAAACAGGAATTCCCGTCCAGCGGGCCACAACCTCAGCAACGTCCTCTTCGTCCACTTCCTCCTTGAGCATTACGCCGTCGCTTTGAAATTTGGCGAGCTTGTCCTGTTCGGCGGCGAGCCGTCGCTCAAGCTCAGGAATCTGGCCGTACTGGAGTTCTGAAGCTCGCGCGAGATCACCGGCATTGCGCGCCTGATCGAGCTGCAACTTAAGTTGTTCCAACTCGGCCTTGGCCGTGCGCATATGCTCAATGGCTTCCTTCTCCGACTGCCACTTTGCCTTCATGCCTGAAGAAGTTTCTCTGAGATCAGCAATCCGCTGCTCGATCTCTTTCAGGCGGGCCTTTGATTTGTCATCCTCTTCGCGTTGGAGCGCTTGACGCTCGATTTCCAACTGGATAATTTCTCGCTCCAGTTGATCGATATCCTGTGGAAGCGAGTCGATCTCTATACGGAGTCGCGAGGCGGCCTCGTCAATCAGGTCGATTGCTTTATCGGGCAGAAAGCGGTCCGTGATGTAGCGATTAGAAAGGGTCGCCGCGGCAACGATCGCCGAGTCTTTAATGCGAACGCCGTGGTGCACTTCATAGCGCTCCTTCAACCCTCGCAAAATGGCAATCGTGTCCTCGACCGTAGGCTCACCTACGTATATCTGCTGGAAGCGACGTTCTAAAGCAGCGTCTTTCTCGATGTATTTCTTGTATTCGTTGAGCGTCGTGGCGCCCACGCAGCGCAGTTCGCCGCGAGCCAGCGCCGGCTTTAACATGTTGGAAGCGTCGATTGCTCCCTCAGCAGCACCGGCCCCCACCAAAGTATGAAGCTCGTCTATAAAGAGAATGATGTGACCCTGAGCTTTCTCGATCTCTTTCAGGACGGCTTTTAGGCGATCCTCAAATTCACCACGATACTTGGCGCCTGCCAGCATAGATCCGAGATCAAGTCCTACGAGCCGTTTGTTGCGCAAGGTCTCCGGAACGTCTCCGGAAACGATTCTCTGAGCCAGTCCCTCGACAATCGCAGTCTTGCCGACGCCCGGTTCTCCGATTAAAACAGGATTATTCTTCGTGCGTCGGGAAAGCACCTGGATGGTCCGCCGGATTTCATCATCACGGCCAATCACCGGATCCAATTTGCCTTTGCGGGCGAGGTCTGTCAGGTCGCGTGCATATTTGGAAAGTGCCTGATAATTCTCTTCCGCATTCTGATCGGTAATACGCGAGCCTCCTCGAGTTTGCTCGATCACCTTGTCCAAATCCTCGCGCTTGATCCCATGCTGCCGAAGAATTTTTCCGGCGTCGCCCTCCTTTTCGGAACTAACAGCAACCAGCAAGTGCTCAGTCGAGATAAACTCGTCCTTCATGCTGTCTGCGTGCTTTTGCGCGGCCGTAAAGATCTGATTCAGCCTGGGGCTGAAGTACTGCTGGCCGCCCTGAACCCGAGGAAGACGACCGATGACCGCCTGTAGATCGTTCAGCACAACCGGAACATTGACGGCCAGTTTTCCCAAAATCGGTCTCACAATGCCCTCAGGCTGATCGAGCATTGCCGCCAGCAAATGCTCTGGCTCGACCTGCTGGTTTTGATTGCGTTCGGCCAGTTCGATGGCTGACTGAATTGCTTCCTGGGCCCTTAAGGTAAACTTGTCTAAGCGCATGTCGATTTAAGCCAGTTGAATTCTAATTGCGCACGAGCGGGGCATGAGCTCAAACGAGCAGGCCCCGCTCTCTTAATTGCTACCGATGGTCTGTTAGACCTTAGCGCCCCCGGCAGCCTCTCTCGATTTCTCACTTGAGGTGACGGTTTCGGCTTTTGCCTCGATTGTCCTGCGGCTGGTCGAGCTTTCCTCACCACCGATTTCAATCCGGCGCGCCTTTGTCTCTTCGCGCTTTGGCAGAGTCACACGTAATACCCCGTTGCGATACTCGGCCGTTGCGCCTTCTGCGGACACAGTCTGCGGAAGCGTGAAAGAACGGGTGAATGAGCCATAGGAGCGTTCGACTCGATGATAGTTATCAGTCTCGTCCTTCTTCTCAAACTGACGCTCCCCGCGAAGCGTTATTACGTTGTTCTCTACCGTGAGCTCAAAGTCGTCTCTGTTCATTCCCGGTAGTTCAGCCTCCAACACGATGTGATCCTTGTTTTCATAAATGTCGACGCTGGGGTTCCAGGCGCCGCGGCCAATGCCTTCTTCGCCGAAGCCCCGAGTCAGGTTGGTCGAGAAGAGGCGGTTCACCTCTTCCTGAAGGCTGCGCAAGTCTCGAAATGGGTCATACCTAACAATACTCATTGGAATTTCTCCTCCTTAAGATCTTGAACGCCCAGCGAAGCCCCCGCCGGCCAATGCCTATTTCGGCCTATTTGCGAGGAAATCGTGTCGATGAGCGTGGCGTAATAATAAAGGTTGAGTCGATCGCTGTCAAGTCCTCTCTCTGGCGCCTGGAAGCTGAGGCCTTGGCGGAGCAGAGCTCTCCGGCCCAAAAGTGGAATTTGGGGGTTGAGCGCGTGTTGAGTGCGAAACGGAATGTGACTATTTCAGGCCGAAGAACCGCTTGATCGAGGACAAAATGCCGGCTGATTCGGCGCCGGGGTCAGTGGTGTGGATTTGTGCCGTCAGTCCCAGCCGTCGCTCCGCAATTATATGGCCCAACGACTCGACCAGGTCCGGATTCGTGTCGAAGAGCTTTTTCATGGCCTCGTGGCCTATTTCGAGCACTTCTGTTTCTTCAAGTGCCACCACGTTTGCTGCCCGTGGTTCGCCGGTGAACAGAGCCATTTCGCCGAAGAAGTCTCCTTCGTTTAGGGTGGCGACCGTCCGCGCCCTTCCGTTTTCCGTTACCTGAACGCAGACTCGGCCATTGTGCACCACGAACATCGATGAGCCGGGTTCGCCTGCCCGGATCACTGTCTCGCCGGGAGCGAAGACATGTCTTGTAGCCGCCTCACCCAGCATCGAGGTTTCGTCAACTGTGAGCGGCGCAAAGATATCAACTGCAGAGAGGCGGTCAATGAGCGCTCCGCCATCCCCCTCGGGCAATGCTGTCCGACGAATTCTTTCTACATGTACCGATCGAGTTGGATAGGCAAAATTCAGCCCCGCGCGACGGAACGCATACCAGATGCGCTGTCTAACCAGGGCGTCCGTGTCGTTGTACTTAGCGTAATCGTCGAGCCAGTATTTGACCTCGTATTCCACGCCGCTATCGCCGAGGTTTCTGATCCTGACAATTGGCGTAATTCTTTCTGAAACATTGTCAGCCTCGCGCACGGCTTCGCGCACAACGTGGATCGTCTTTGCGGGCGAGTCGCTATAGAGGGTATTGAAAAACACCAAACGTGCGTTTAGGTTGGTGCGAGAACAAACTTCGATCGGCTCTTTCGCTGCGGTGCTGTTATTAATCTCTACGACGTGGTTTTGAAAGGTCCGGATCGTTATCGAGCGCCAGCTGATCTCTTCCACTACGCCTGTGTATTTTTGCGCGCCTACGACAATGACGTCGCCGACCTGAAAAGGGCGATCGGCTTGCAGGGAAATACCGGCAAAGAAATTTCCAAGAGTGTCTTGCAACGCCAGACCCAGGATCACGCCGAAGATTGCTGAGGTAGTAAAGAGAGCGCCGAGATTAACATCGGGGTAGATTTGGCTGAAGATCAAAAAAAAGAGGATCGTGAACGCTACAATCGAGAATATGTTGCGTACCAGGCTCGGCGCTTCGAAGCCCTTTCGCAAGCGAAATGCCAGGACAAAAATCAGAGAATTCAGAGCACGAACAAATAGGTAAGCCAGCAACGCGAGCAGCAGCAACTTGAGAAGATTCACCAGCGCCGCGGCGCCCATCAAACTACCTTCGGGGCGGCGGCCCACCATCCGCGACTCGAGAAATGCCTGCAACTGTTCGCCGAAGCCGAAGACCAGATAGGTTGCGAGCAGCGTCAAAGCCGCCACAATAATAAAGATCACAAACTTGTTTTTCGAACGCGGGTCACTCACGTCTTGGTGAACCTTCAGGCAGCGGGAATTGCAGACCGAAAGCTTGATGCGCGCCTAATCTTTTATCATCGATTGCGCTCGTTTGCGAGAAGAATAGTTCAGCGCCGTATCGACGGGGTTAGTGCCGCGGAACTATTGGTGGAAGAGGCTTGGGAAAAGAGTCTCCACGATAAACAGTAAAGAAAGCGAAGTCACCACGAGCGTTGTCGCCCAGGCCCCGATGTTGTACAGCCTTCCGTTCACGTGCTTTCCCATTAATTCTCGGTCATTCACCAGCCGCAGAATAGCAAACAAAATAATAGGCAAGAGAAGACCGTTTATCACCTGTGTGACCAGCATCACGCGAATTAGCGGAAGATTTGGAATTATAGCGATTGCGGCGCCCAGCGCGACCAGAAAGGTAAAGATGCCCAGGAAAATTGGCGCCTCTCGGAAACTGCGCGAAACACCTTTCTCAAATCCGAGAGCTTCGCTAATGGAATAGGCAGTGGCCAGCGGCAGCACACCGGCCGCCATCATCGAAGCCCCGAATAGTCCAATCGCAAATAAGGTCTCTGCGTAGTTGCCGGCGAGCGGTTGCAGGGCCCGGGCCGCATCGGCGGCGTTATGAATGCGTATGCCATGCTTGTGAAGAGTAGCAGCAGTGGATATCACAATGAAGAACACAATCAGAATGGCGAAGGCCGTTCCCACCCATACGTCGAGTCTGGTGCGCGGATAGTCCTCGGGAGTTACTCCCTTCTCAACCACCGAAGATTGAACGTATACCTGCATGTACGGTGAGATCGTGGTACCGACAACCGCGACCACGGTGAATAGGTAAGCGTGTTCAAGACTGAAACCAGGTCGCACCATTTGAGCGGCCACAGTTCCCCAATCAGGCCGAGCAAGAAACGCAGACACGATGTAGCCGAGAAACACAAGAGTCATCATCAAGAAGACGCGCTCCACCCGCTGGTATGATCCCTTAACAACAAGCCACCAGATACCTATTGCGGCGATGGGAACTGCTATGAACCGGGAAATGCCAAATAATTCAGTGGCCGCGGCGATGCCCACGAACTCAGAGACGGTGACGCCACTGTTGGCAACCAGCAGCGCAAGCATTACAAATGCGGTCCAGCGGACGCCAAAGCGCTCACGGATCAGGTCTGCAAGACCCTTTCCAGTGACCGCGCCCATGCGCGCGCACATTTCTTGTACTAATCCGAGGCTGAGGGCGATAGGAATGAGAATCCAAAGTAGACGATAGCCGAGTTCTGCACCTACAGAGGCAAAGGTGGCGATACCGCCCGCATCGTTTCCGGCATTGGCAGTGATCATTCCCGGGCCAAGGATAGCCAGGTAGCCAATCAACCTGCGGCGTCGGGCAACTGCGCGCGCGCCGCGAGTGCCACGCCGCAATAAGCGACGTCCAGCGGTCTTTAGAGCTTCCCGCCTTTCTGACACAGGGAGGTTCTCCTTCGTTCATTGGTTCTTTCTAACCAAACAACCTGGGCAAGCGCTGACGCCAATCTCTCGGTAAGAGTATTTCCATCGCGTCGTCAACAGTAACGATGCCAAGAATGTCCCCGGACTCATCTACTACCGGGAGAGCCAGCAGATTGTATTCTGCTATCTTCTGGGCAACCGTATGCGCGGGCTCGTCGGCGTTCGCGGTCTGAAACTCACTGCGCATAACTTCATTGAGCGGCGCCGCAGGGTCCGCAAGGATCAAACTCCTCAAGGTAATCACACCGCAAAGGCTCCAGGATCCTTCGCTCTCGGTAACGTAGAGGTAATAGATCATGTTTGGCGTTTCTGCCATCTCCCGAAGTCGCGCGAGTGCTTCGCCCACAGTCAGCTCACGGGGCAGAGTGACAAACTCCGTGGTCATCAAACCACCCGCGGTATCGTCTTCGTAAGGTAGCAGCTCGGCGACGTCGGCCTGCTCTTCATGCTCCATCAACCCCAGCAGTTCTCCGGCTTTATCTTCGGGTAAATCACCTAGAACGTCGGCCGCCTCGTCGGGTGACATCCATTCGAGAATGTCAGCTGCTCGCTCCTCATCCATGTCACCGAGGATCTGCGCTTGCCGTTCGGCGGGCATCTCCTCGAGGGTTTCGGCGGCGGTTTCATCATCGAGTGACTCGACCACCTCTGACCCGTGGTGGTAGGAGAGCGCTTCGGCGAGCCGGGCGATCTCAACTGGGTGTAGACGCGCGAGTTTGTCGCTTGATGACTTTAGCTGCACCGTCGCAGCATCCGTTGCAAGATAGCCCACGTCAGACCAGTCGATGACCTCTACGGGTTTTCTCGTCCCCACGAAACCAGATGGTGCCAGACGTCTCCAGAGTCCCTGTAAGCTTACGTCTGCGCCGGTGACTCGCCATTCGTCAGCCGCTTTAATGATTTGCACGTCGTTGACTCGCACGACGCGCTTGCCGTCGACGTCGATTAGTTGCTTATCGAGTACGTCTCGAGCCAGCAGCACCTCACCCTCGCGCCGCATGAACGGCCGCAGGTCAAGAATGTCTGAGTTAAGTCTCGCGCCTTCTTCATTGAACTCAGTTATGCGCCATCTGGGCAAAAAGAAATCTCTCCGCCGGTAACGTGCCACCAGACCCGCAACCGGGGGATGATCGTCCTCGCCCAGGCGCACGATCAGATCCTTGATGGTTGCCACACGTTCACCTTCAAGGTCGCGGATGGGGCGACTCAAAACTTGCGAGAGATACAGCATTTAATCATTTCGGCGGCTTGCGAAAATTATAGCGCAGCAATATTCGTAACGGGATCGGAGTTCCGTTGCGAATCGCTGGAAAAAAATGCAGTTGCTTTACCGTTTCGACAGTCGCTTCGTCCAAACCAAAACCTGCCCAACGCGCGATTTCCACGTGGCCGACTTCACCTTTGGCATCGAGATCAAGCAAGACGTCTACCGTGGCCTCGGCCTCTGCGCTGGCAGCGGTTTCCGGATACGGAGGCTTCAGTCGGCGATACGGCCGCGGGAGTCTTAGGCCTTCGGCGCCGGCTGTTGTGTCTTCGTCGGGAGCTGCTTCAATCACCGGAGTTGCGCTATCGATTGCCAGTTCACGGTCAGTGCGTTCCTCGTCCTGAGCACGCCGGAGCGCCGCGAGCTGCCCACCGCGAAAGACGCTGCTTGAAAGATCCTTGAGCAATAACCCCTCTGCAGCTTCCGCAGATGAGGCGCGAGAATTTAGTCGTTGCCACATTACGAGTCTGCCTGTTCGTGAGCTGACGACAAAGACAGAAGCGTAAGACTCAAAATATAAGGCACCTGTTGAAGGAGAACGGCGCAACGTTTGCGAGTCGCCCAGAACGAAAAAGTCGCTCCCGATAGCTGATCCCAAATTGCGAGCTTCGCTTAACGACATGTTTAGGGAGCCTGAGTAACCTGTGCCTTTGGCTGCGCTTCGCACCTGGTCCCGATCGATAATACTCAACTCGGAAAGTGAACCGAGATTTGCCGCTAGCGTCTCCGCTGCGAGACGACCAACTCTGCTATTTCCAAAGTCCAACACTGCAACTGTTAGACGTCGCTCAGCTGGCTGTGCAACAGCACTCGCCGCTACCATGAGCGAGATTAGGAAAAGGAGATCACGCGCGAAGATTGCGGCGGCGTCCCTCCATGGGCGCCCCCTGGCCCTCGCAAACCGGGGCGCCCACAGAGGGACGCCCCTACAAAGTTTTCGGCGTAAGTTTACCATGCAGAGGCGCAACACTTGGGTTAGTCCAACTTATTCTGGCGGTGTTCTCTTCCACAAATTTTGCGACTTTACGCGGAGGGCGCGATTGAATTTACTGGAGGCATTTTCCCAGGCGATTGTGGCAGTCAATTCGATTATGGCGTCATCACTGAAAAAACGCCGCAGCTTTTCAAAGAGTTCATCACTTACTTCTCGCTCAGTGATGGTGATGCAGTCGGCATATTCCAAGGCGAGTCGTTCCTCCTCGGAATAAAAAGGGCTGGCAGCATATTCCGCAAGGGCATCAATCTTTTCATCTGAAATTCCCAGTTGGCTGCTCACGGCAGCGTTGATGTCCTGTCAAAACTCGCAGTGGTTAATCGAGGCCACGCGCCGATTGAGCAGAGAGCGCAAGCCGGCATCAACCAATCCTGACGCGTCGATGCCCGTCCACATCGCCCGAGCGCCACGAAATATTGTGGGGCGCCTCCCATAAAGTAGATGGTTGAGTAACGGCGCACCCCAGGTTTTCTCCTGGGCTTTAAGAGCATCTGTGACATAGCGTTCGGCGTGTTCAAGATCTACATCCGCGATTCTTGCCATGGGCTAGTCTCCGAAGGCGTGAGCGCGACTATCTTCAGTCGGACTGTCCTTGACCGAACAGTTGTGATAAAGCGCGTACACATCACTCTTCGCTTCTGCGGGAAAACACACACGGTGCAATTCGTATCCTTGCTGCAAGCCACGCACGACCTCACTCACTTCGCTAATCTCCCTTATTCGCGGCAGAGCGTAGCCCGTCTCGACGTAGATGCGCGTCTTATGTTCAGCGACTTCCGCAGTGTAGTAGTTGTAATAGGGCACATCACTGGCCCGATCTTCGATGAAGTAATAGTCCGGCTCGAAGCCGGCGCGCGCGACGCATTCGCGAGCTGCATGGAGAAAATCCGCCCGCTCGGAAACCGGCATGTCGAGATCAATTGCTTTGAAGAGTTGGCGACGAGTGAAGCGCCGGCTAAGATCCCTGAGGATTGGATCCGCGGCGCGCTGCCATTGCTTGACGTGAAACAGAACGTCCGAATCATCAACCTCGAGGTGTTCCGTAATCGTCAATGCGTCTTTGCGCAACACTTTTTCAAATGCCGTGTCTGGCGCACACCAAACTGGTTGGCCTGCCTCGCACAGTTTTAGTGTGCGGCGCAAGATTGAACGCAGCACGGCTTCAGCCGAACGCAACGTCCGATGGAAGTAGACTTGCCGAAACATGTAGTAACGAGCCTGCAAATACTCCTCAACCGCATACAGGCCGCGCGCCGCAACGTAGATTCGATCCGACTCTTCGTCAATCGCCAGCGCATTGATGATCCACTCGAGATCGTAGATTCCATACTTGGCGCCGGTCATCAAAGAATCGCGCAGCAGGTAGTCCATGCGATCAACGTCAAGCTGCGACGACACCAATTGCCCCAAAGCCGATGGTTGAAACCTGCCTTCGATGATCGCCGCTACGTTTTTCGGTAAGTCTTCAGAATGAGAGCGCAGTAGCTCGCCGATTTCGGTTTCGGCGCTGAGTACCGCTTGCACGGTCCGACTCTCATGATGAAATCCCAGAACTTTCTCCATCACGTGAGAAAACGATCCATGTCCGACGTCGTGCAGCAAAGCTGCCGCGCGAGCCGCGGCGCGATCGCTGTCGCGAATCTCATGCTTTTCCGCAAGACGGTCCAGTACGCGAGTCATTAGGTGGAATGCACCAAGCGAGTGGGTAAATCGTGAGTGTTCGGCGCCCTGGTATGTGTAAAGCCCGAGCCCCAGTTGCTTGATGCGCCTCAGCCTTTGAAATTCGGGCGCATCAATCAAACGCATCATCAGCTCGCCTTCGTCCGTGTCGGTACGGAGACGAATGATATTGTGAACGGGATCGCGATAAATGCGTTCGGACATGTGGTTTCTTAATACTCGGAAAATCGATTGAAGGCAATATTCCTTTGCAAGATAACATCAAGGAGATTAATCTTTGGCGCAGTGGTTCGCAAGATTCGTTGTCTCGTCAAAATGGATTTTGGACTGGCGATACCTCGCGACCGTCCTCCCTGGTCCGCGAGCCGATTTTTCGGAAACTCTGAAGGGAAAGCTGGCGGGAAATGTGCCCATCTCTTCCCGATCATATGAGTCGCCGCCCCCAATTGAGGGCTCTTTATGAGAATCATCCGTTCGGTTTGTGTTGCGTGTTGTTGCATTGCTTTTTTGGGTTGGGGTGCCTCTGCGGTCCACGCCCAAAGCGTCTACGATAGTAGGTGCCTGCGCCAATCCGAGCGAATCGGTAACGTCCATCCGTGCTCGTGATCGCTTGCGCCAAGCGGATTCTCGTCAGGTCCTCCAGATAGACTGCCACTCCGGCAAGCGGCGCACCATTTGGTTCGTAAATCTCGCCTTCGATATTGGCACGGCAGCGGGTTCTACTTCTGGCGCAATGAGAAGATCAGCGCGCGCCGTTTCGATCAAGACGTAAAACCGCCGTCAAGCCGCACCCAGCAGGGTTTCCGAGTTGGCGGACCAATTAAGAAGAACAAGCTTTTCTTCTTCTTCAACGGTGAGCATTCAAGCGAGCTGGGGCAAAATGTCGTGCAGATTAACCCTCCATTCGCTTCGTTCAGCGCTGCCGACTCGCTTCCCGTTCGCGCTCGTTACGTTACTGCTAAAGTTGACTGGACCATTACCGACAGCACGAAGATTTTCTACAGCCACCGTTACAACGACGACAATTCAACCGGCGGAACGGTGATCTCGCCGTTCCAAAATAATGACTGGACTAACGTACATGTTGTCGGTGCGGACATAACCGGTGAGCGCCTGACGCACAGTCTTCGTTTTGGGTATGTCAACTTCAACAACCGGATCGAGAGTAAAGAACTCGGCGTACCCTTCAACACCACGCCGCAAGGTATTCCGTACCAGCTGAACATATCTGACTTGTCCTTCGGACCCAACAGCTTGGCGCCACAACAAACCTATCAGGACAACAAACAGTTCAAATATGACGGCAGCTGGTCCAAGGGGCATCACACTTTCCGCTACGGCGGAGAAATAAACAAGATCATCCTGGGCGGGTTTGCCAACTTCGCCGGGCCGCTGACCGTGGGCGGAGAATTTCCGGCGACACCCGTTGGTTCTGCTAGCGATCCGCTTAACTATCCCCTTCAGACGTTCGGAACGGGACCAAACTCCGGCTTCTTTACGGCGATACCGGCGCACGGTTTGCCCTTTGGCGGCCGCTTCAACACGCGCACCGCCTGGTACATTGGCGACTCATGGCGCTTGCGTCCCAACTTCACGCTCAATCTGGGCGTTCGCCACAACCGTGAGAGCAACATGTTCGCCAAAGGCGCGCCCGCGATTCCCCAGCTAGAGGTTTATGGCAAAGGTAGAGGCCAGGTCGCGCAGTTCCCATGGCATGCCTTTAGCCCACAGGTCGGCTTCGCGTGGGATCCAACCGGCGCGGGCAAGACCAGTATCCGTGGCGGGTTCTATCTTGCCTACGAGATGAACATCTTCAACAACTCGCTTTTCGACGAGTTCGCACGCATAGCTACGGGCATCGGTCCCACAGCCTTTGATGAGACCCACGTTGCGGGCCCGACTGGTGCTCCCATTGTCGTTCCCATCACGTCAGGTTTTTGTCCAGACGCTGCAGATGGCGACTACTCATGTCTAGTAGGGCGGCCGATCCGAAACGTTTTGGTCGATCTGGGAAATATTCACAACGCGGTACAGGTTGCTTTCGCCTCCTTCTTCCCGAGCTACGACCCAAATACCGGCATCTCAGAATTCGCGAACTCTGCCGGCGTTACCTTCGGCGGTCAGTTTCCTGGCGACTACCGCATTCCTTACTCGATGCAATTCAACCTCGGTATTCAGCGCGAGATCGCCAAGAATCACGTGCTCTCGGTTGACTACGTGAGGATCAGGGGCGTCGGCCGGCGGTGCCCCATCCGCAGTTGAAAGTAGTGGTGGCGGCATAGCTTAAGCAGCCTTAGCTTGCGGGGCAAGCTGGGTGGCCTGTTGGTTATCGGGCAAACAAGCTTTGAGCGCCATCTGAAGCAAGCGCAGTTGCTCATAGCCGCTCACCCGGCGAAACTGTTTCTCAGCATTTAAGAAGGCGCTGGCGGTCCAACGCAGGACCATCGCGCCATCCTGCCAACGACTCACGCGGCGCGTTTGCCGGCGCACTGTGCCGTTCGGGTTCTCGATAATATTGGTGCTCACCAGGCACTTCGCCAAAGAACTCGGCAAACTCAAGCGGTTGACGGTGAAGGTTTCTTCCAGACCTTCGAGCAAGCTCGCCGCTGCTTGCGGATACTGCTTCTCGAGCCAGGCGGCTTGCGTCTTCAATCGGGCCAGTCCTTCTTTGTAGGGCAGCTTGTAAGCACTACGGATGACGGTCGCCACTTGCGGTTGCAGTTCCTTGGGCAAGTAGGAAAGCACGTTGCGCAGTTTGTGCGTGCGACAGCGTTGGACCACCGCGTAGTCGCCAAACACTTCTTTCACCGCTTTGCGCAACGCTTTGGCGCCATCTACAACGAACAAGCGCACCACCTGCGGCGCCAAGCCGCGCGCTACCAGATCCACCAGCAAATCTTTCGCGACCACCGCGTTCTCGCTCGCGCCCAACCGCACCCCGAGCACGTGCTTAAATCCTGCATTGTCAATGCCTACCGCGCAGAGCACATGATGCTCACCGAACACCATCCCGTCCAAATAGATGACCAGCAACTGCTGCTGCTCAAAGCGGCGTTCATTCAGCTCCTGCAGCTTCGCAGCGCTCTCTTCGATGAACTCTCGGCTCACGCTCGACTTCTTTACTCCGACCGTATCGGCCATCTCCCGCAGCAACTTCTCGTAGTTGCGTGTCGAGACGCCGCTCAACAACGAACTCATCATCCGCGCTCCCAGCCGCGCATCATCCTGCAGCGCTTCGTAAGCCGGGATCGCTACCTCGCCCGCTTGATCGCGCAGCCGCGGCCGCAGCACTGACAACTTCCGGTCCGACAACGCCACCGCACCCCACTGCCGTCCGTACCAGCGCACTCCGTTCGCGCGGTTGGTTTGCTTGCCCTGGCTCTTCGCGCCCGTCAGTTGTTGCGCCGACAACTGCAATACTGCTTCGACAGCATTGCGACCAACGACGTCGATCAACTCGTCCACTGCCAGGCTCGACTGTTCGATCAGCTCTACCATCGGCAGCAAGCACTGCCCGTGTTTGACAAAGAACTCGACTACCTCGCGCTCCTCCGTCCCTTTTACTCGCTTCCTCTTCGTGTTACTTTTCTTCATGGCGGTTCTCCTTCTTTGTTTATTTTGCCAACCCGATTCTAACCGAGTCGGCCAGGTGAACCGCCACCTAACTTTCAACTACGCCTGGGACAGCGCCCGTCGGCCTCCCCTTCATGCTTGTCGACGAAGAGTTTCGCCGCGATGCCCGGTTCTTTAACGAGTCGTCGGCGCGGTCCCGGGTAGCCACCACGCTCGGCATTCCCGTGGCTAGCGTCAACCCAGTTATCGTCGGCGCGCGCATTAACCAGATCAACGCGGACCGTGCAGCCAGTAACGTGGTGACATGCGCTCTACCGCCTCCTTCTCCATGTCTGGCGCCGCTCAACATTGGAAATTTCAACCTGGCGAACGATACCGTCTGGCCAGGCCTGACGTCTACCAACCTGCGCGCTCGCTTGGTAAATGGCGGGTTCACTCTCTACAGCGGGCTACAGGTGCAAATGAACGGTCGCCTTGCCAAGGACGATATCTCGTTCCTGAGCATGGGCGAACACCGGCTGCTGCGTGGAGTTGACTACACTATCTCCTATGCTTTGGCGCGCGCAGAAGCGACGGCCGGTTCCGGACGTCAGGAGTTCATCACAAACACCAGCAGGAACAACGAAAGATTCAACTCCGCTTTCGGTCCGACTGGTAATGACCGCACGCACCTTTTCGGGGCGGGACTAATTATTAACACCATCGGTGGGTTCAACATCAATCCAACAT
Organism: Pyrinomonadaceae bacterium; assembly: GCA_050748205.1. Taxonomy (GTDB): domain Bacteria; phylum Acidobacteriota; class Blastocatellia; order Pyrinomonadales; family Pyrinomonadaceae; genus PSRF01. The sequence goes on from JBOGOU010000214.1 coordinate 59,418, forward strand.
TCCGGTTTGGCTCCGCTCCGCCGGTAACCCTGACTGTACCCTTCCTCGATGGCGCTGGATGTCCTTTCTCACGTAGCACCAATACTCTTCCAGCCTGCTTCGCCGCTGGCAACTATCTCTTCACCACGGACATAAATGGGGATGGTGGCAGTGGAACCTCGCGCACCGAGTTACTTTCGGGAACAAACCACGGTGCCCTCGGTAGTAGCATCGGTAGTTGGCGAGAGCTCAACCAGATCATCACCAGCTTCAACCAGCGCTATGCCGGGCTACCAACGCCGCAGGGCCAACGGTTGCTGGACGCTGGCATCTTCTCGCTGGATCAACTCCGCCAGATCGGCGCAGTCGTCAAGCCGATTAATCTCGTTCCGGAAAACAACCCTTGGCCGTTCCAGGGAAGGTTCTCCGCGGATGTGCGGGTCACCCGGCCAGTCAAGTTCCTTGAGCGCGTCACTTTTGAGCCATACCTCGAGGTCTTTAACCTCTTCAACAACACACCAAAGGGCACCTACGCCGGTCTGAATCATAGGGCATTTGGTAATCTGAATGTCCCATATTCCCAGGCCGATCTCGGTGATCTCGACGGGCAAGTTCGCGGACTGCTACAAAACCCGCGACAGTTTCAATTCGGCTTCCGTGTCAGCTTCTAATAAGTTGACACGGTCCATTCACAAGCGGGCTGCTTCGGTGGCCCGCTTTTTTTGGGCGGCCGACTTACGAACTCGAAAATTTGGGATTAGAAGATTGGCGGGATTAGAAGCGATACACGCCTAGCGACTCGTACGGGGCTTGGCTTTGAGTCAGTCTCCTGATGCTTGCGTCCGATGGCCCGTAGCTGAACGTCCTTTGGGAGTGCGCTTGTGATAAAGCGCGTAGACGTCGGTTTTCACTTCAGCCGGGAAACACACGCGGTGCAATTCGTAACCTTGCTGCAGTCCCTTCACTACGTCGCTGACCTCGCTAATCTCTCTTATCTGAGGACGCGCGTAACCGTCTTCCACGTAAATGCGCGTCTTTGGCTCAGCGCCCTCGACAGTGTAGTAGTTGTAGTAGGGAACGTCACCGGCGCGATCTTCGATGAAATAGTACTGCGGATCGAAGCCCGCTCGAGTAACGCATTCGCGCGCCGCGCTAAGGAAATCGGCGCGCTCAGAAACGGGCATGTCCAGGTCGATCGCCTTAAACAGCTGGCGTCCGGTAAACCGCCGGCTCAGATCCTTCAGAATAGGATCGGCGGCGCGTTGCCATTGCTTCACATGAAACAGGACGTCCGAGTCGTCAACCTCCAAAGTGTTCCGTAATCGTCAGAGGTTCCTGGCGCAGCACTTTTTCAAAGGCCGTCGCCGGCGCATACCAAACCACTGCATCTGTTTTTAATAAACTCAGTGCTCGTCTCAAGATGGAACGCAACACCGCTTCAGCAGAACGGAGTGTGCGATGAAAATAGACTTGCCGAAACATGTAGTAACGGGCTTGTAAATATTCTTCAATCGCATAGAGGCCGCGCGCTGCAATATAAATCCGATCCGCTTCTTCATCGATGGCCAACGCATTGATAATCCACTCGAGATCGTAGATTCCGTACTTGGCGCCCGTCATCAGCGAATCACGCAGCAGGTAATCCATCCGATCGACGTCGAGCTGTGAAGAGACCAATTGTCCCAAAGCAGCAGGCTGGAACTTTCCTTCGATTATTGCCGCCACCTTAGCCGGCAGTTCCGGGGAATGGGCGCGCAACAGTCTTCCGATCTCGGTTTCGGCGCTCAGAACAACCTGCACAGTTAAGCTTTCGTGGTGAAAACCGAGAACTTTCTCCATTACATGCGAAAACGATCCATGACCGACGTCGTGAAGCAAAGCAGCCGTGCGATCACTGCCAGCGATCTTGTAATTTTCACCCAGGCGATCGAGCACTCGAGTCATGAGGTGGAAGGCTCCGAGCGAATGAGTGAAGCGAGAATGCTCTGCGCCTTGATAGGTGTACAGGCCAAGACCGAGTTGCTTGATGCGCCGCAACCTTTGAAATTCAGGCGCGTCGATCAACATCATCATCAACTCACCTCCGTCAGTATCGGTGCGCAGGCGAATGATGTTGTGAACAGGATCGCGATAGATACGCTCAGACACAAAGATTCTCTCAAGAGGCAGATTAGGCAGAGAGTTTATCACGCTAGCGCCTACCAGAGGCCCATGGATAGGTTGACGAGCGGCGAATACCTTTTCCGCACTTCAAATACGAAAAAATGATTATTCGACCACTCACGTATTAGCTCGCCCTCCACAATAATCCAATAACCGGAACATCCCCGCCGCAAAATCCAAATCCTCGCAAATTGACTTTTGGTGCCCGTGGGTCGAGTTGGCCGAGATGAGTGACGAAACGGCCCTTTGTGCTTGTGAGCCAGCAGGCACGATCGTTGCACTCACGGATCTGCGTCAAGCTTCGAGGTGGCAGGCGGCCGTCCGAATTTTCGGAAACTTAAAGGTGAACCCCCGGCCACGGAAGCTGCCCCGACTAGTAGCCGAGATTCTGCAATTCTCCCCGGTTTGAAAGCGTCTTCTGTAGAGGATAGAGAAAGGAAATCTTAGACATGAAAAGGAAAGAAGAACGATTTTCCGGCATTGCTGCGAGGTTGTTTTTGGCCCTTGCCTTAGTTCTCGCCCTGATTGGCAGCGCGTTTGCCCAGGGTGGATCAACAGGCGCCATTTCAGGATCGGTTAAAGATGAAAACGGCGCAGCAGTTCCGGGAGCCCAAGTGGAAGTCGTTAATGCCGTCACAGGTGTTACCGAGCGAACTATATCCGGAGATGATAGTGGCAACTTTACCGTGACGCAGCTACCTCCGGGGACCTATAAGCTCGTGGTAAGTGCTGCTGGATTCTCCAAAGCCGAACTTCCGGATATTAGAGTCAGGGTTACCGAAACTACCACTGTGGCCGTCCCCTTAAAGGTTGGCCAAATCGGTGCGTCAGTTACCGTAACGGGGGCGGCCACCGAGGTCCAGTTGACTTCGGCTACCACAGGGCAAACCCTTACGTCGGATACCATCCGTTCGTTGCCGCTTTCAACTGGTAACTTTCTGACTCTGCTAACTCTGTCATCGGGCGCGAACACCGAGCTGTTTCAGTCCGATGCTTTGGGCCGTGGCGCCGTGACGATTAATGTTAATGGCCAGCGCCCAGTTAACAACAATTACCAGCTCGAGGGCATTAACGCCAACGACATCAACCTGCCTCAGCTGGACAATGTACCGCTTCCGAATCCATCAACCGTGCAAGAGTTTAAGACTCAGACGTCGCTCTATGACGCGTCACAGGGACGCAATGGCGGGGGCAACATCCAAGTCGCCTTGAAGTCTGGCACGAACTCGTATCATGGTGATGCGTACTTTTTCCTGCGCAACAACGTGCTCAATGCCAACGACTTCTTCAACAACGCCGCGCAGCCCTTTGTGCCTCGTCCAGCCAATCGGCAGGCCCAATACGGATTCTCCATTGGTGGCCCAATCTACGTGCCGCGCTTTGGCGAGGGTGGCGACAGTCTGTGGAGTGGTAAGGGTCGTCACTTCTTCTTCTTTAATTATCAAGGTACCAACGCCGCGTCGGGTGCCGCTGCGGGTACTAACTTCACGACGACGATGCGTGTAATACCGACCAACCGGTCGGAGGCCAACCTGATTGCTACGTTCTTCCCGGGTGGTTTGCCGCCGGGAGTGACTCGCCTTGATCCCGTCACGCTTGCTTTGCTAAATCTGCCAGGCAGCAAATGTCCGACCTTCGGCGATCAGTTCTGCATCCCGTCGGTTACGCCGCTCCCTGACAACCCGAACGTCGGGAGGATTACACGGGCTGGCCTGGGCACCTTTGAAGATGACCAGTTCACTATTAGCACCGACCATCAGATTACGAACGACAACAAGCTCACTTTTCGTTACTTCCGTGACAGCAGTGCGCTCTTTCAACCGTTCAATAGTGGCTCAACCTTACCGCAGGCGAGGACCACGCCGGGCAAGAACCGCTTCGTCAAGCTGGGCTTGACCAGCGTTATCACGCCCAGATTTGTCAACGAGCTTCGTCTTGGTTACAATCGGTTCTCATTTGCCCTCGTGCCTGAGGAGTTCATCAACCTGGCCGATATCGGGCAAACGCGCGCCAACGCTGGGAATTTTCCCGCGGCGACCCGCTTCTCCATTACCGGGTCGGGCGCTTTTTCCATCGGCACCGGCGTCAACGATGACCGCGGCGGAACGTTCCATACCTTCGTCATCGGCGACGATCTCTCCTGGAGTCGTGGTAGCCATTCCTTCCGCTTCGGCGGCGAGGGCAGCTACTATCAACTCAATCGCTTCAACAACTTCGCCACTCGCGGCAGTATCACATTCGGCGGTGGTAATTCATCCGATGCGCCAGGATTCCAAAATCTCAGCGGTTTCCAGAACTTCCTCCTGGGTCGCATCACAGGTGGACAGGGAAGAGCTGGTTTCTCAACCTTCTACTTCCGCGCCACCGATTACGCCTTCTACGCGCAGGACGACTGGAAATTCAACTCGCGCCTGACCTTAAACTTTGGCGTGCGTTACGAACTGCTGAGTGTCGCGCATGAGAAGTTTAACTTCCTGACAAACCTCTCCGGCTTTAATGACGGCACTCCGGGACCGGTGCAGTTTATTCACCCCGCCGAGACTCCACGCGTGGGTACGCCGGGCGTGAGCAACTGCACGCTGGTCAAGTGCTACGACACAAACAACTGGGCGCCGCGCGTTGGCTTCGCTTACGATCTATTCGGCGACCAGAAGACTGTGGTAAGAGGCGGGTACGGCATCTATTACCAGAGAACTTCGAATCAGCCGCTGCTGCAGACTTCCGGAGGGTTACCGTTTGCGGAAGACTTCTCTCCCGCACGGCTCTCAGTGACAACAGTGAACCCGTTCCCATCAAGCCGCCCGCAATCGGATTTCCCGCTCACAACAGATCAGCGCGTTCCGCGCCTTACTGGTGTCAACGCGGACGGTTCGCCGATCTTTGGCACAACCGGCGTTTTCTCGGGCTTCCTATTCTATCCATCTCGTGACTTCCATTCGCCTTACGCGCAGCAATGGAACCTTACGACGCAACGTGAAGTTGCTAAGAATTGGGTGGTGGAACTCGGCTACGTGGGTACTCGAGGCGTGGCCCTAATCGGTACCGGTAGAGCAGTGAACCCAGCGCAGATCTGCACAAACTCCAGCCCTTGCACGGTTCCAGCCTCGGTCGCCTCTGGCGTGACCAGTGGGAGTTTCGCAGCAACCGCCGGAAGCGGCGTTACCCGCAATGCTGATGGCAGCCTCACCATTACCGCGAGCACGTTCGAAAACCGCAACTTGCGTGTGCCCTCGAACTTTGTGGGAATCGCCAATAACCGCCTATTTGGTCAAGAGCAACGAGGGGCGTCAATCTATCACTCAATGCAGGCGTCGCTCACGCACCGCTTCAGCGATGGCCTGTATTTCCAAGCTGCTTACACGTGGGCGAAGTCAATCGACAACGGCTCAGGCTCGACCTTCCAGGATGAGCTCAACGGCCTGCTCGATTTCGGAAATCAGTTCAGCCCGCGTGACAATCGTGGTCTTTCGGACTTTGACCGTAAGCACCGGTTCGTTCTCAGCTACAACTGGGAACTCCCTGTCCGCAGGTGGTTCGGCATCGAGGATAAGGGGCTCGGCAAATTCGTGAGTGGCTGGGCGGTCAACGGCATCACGACCTTACAGTCCGGCACGCCCTTCAACATCTTTGACAGCGTCTCTGCGACGCTGCAGGATCCGGAGGGACAGAACGGCCTCTACAAGGCTACCTATCTAGGTGGTCCGATTCTGACAACCGGCAGCCTTAGCAGCCGGCTCGACGGATTCATCAACTTCGGCTCGTTCCTGGCTGGTGGACGCTGCGTGAACAACCAAAACGTGATCGTTGATTGCGCCGATGCTTCCGCTGTGGCAGCGGCCATTGGCAATCTCGGTCGCAACATCTTCCGCGGCCCCTTCCAGACAAATCATGATTTGTCCCTTGTGAAGGTTACCAAGCTGACTGAGAGGACCAATATTGAATTCCGCGCGGAATTCTTTAACATCCTAAATCACCCGGCGTTCCAAAGTCCGCAGGCAGCGGGCGGTGCGCTCGGGAACTACGGTCTGGTTGACGTGTCGGGGGGCGACTCATCCATCCTCGCGACGGCTAATCGTCCGCGTACTATTCAGTTCGGGCTGAAGCTAAACTTCTAGCTTGCTTGAGCACAACTGGTCTTCCGGGAGGTGCAACTATTTGCACCTCCCATTTTTCTTTCATTAATCGGCCTCTATGTTATACATTCCCATCGATCCTGACCGGTAAAATCCATATGGCAACGCGCTCGACTCTTTATCTTTTGGCTCTTGCCTGGCTCCTCACCTCCGCGACGAACTCAACCTTTGCCCAAAACGACATGGATCCGTCTCTTCCGGGCGGTTCCTTCGAAATATCGGGACAAGTTAGTTCACCGGATGGTCGAAAGATGATCCAGTTTGTCACTGTCCGATTGGAAAGAGGCGGCGGTCTGGTGGACCAACGAACAACCGATAGCACAGGGCGGTTTCGCTTTTCCCGGTTGAATCCGGGAAATTACTTCATCTCTGCCAGCGCTCCGGGCTTCAGAATTGCGCCCCAACAAGTAGATATAAGTAGATTCATCCCCAGGGTCCATCTTCTTCTGCAATTAGCCCCGGAGGAAGAAACATTTCGTAAGCGCCCATCAGCGGGCGGTGTAGTAGACGCCAATGTCCCCGAAAGGGCCAGAAGCGAATTCGAACGAGGCCGCACTGCCCTGGCTGATAAGAAAGTTGAAGAAGGCATTTTACATTTAGAAAGAGCCATCGCCTTCCACGGAAACTACTACGAAGCTCAAGAGTTGATTGCCAGCGCTTTCATGGAGCAAGAAAACTGGGTGAAAGCTTCGCTGGCCCTGCGGCGGGCATTGGAAATCAATCCAAAGGCCGTGACTGTTATGGTCTCGCTTGGTGAGGTCTACCGGCGACAAAAGAATTATGAAGAGGGTGAGAAGGTCCTCAAGAACGGGCTTGCCTTGAATGATAAATCATGGCTGGGTCATTACACGCTCGGGCGAATTTATTGGGAGAAAAAAGATTTGATCAATGCGGGCAAGCAGATCGCCTTTACTCTTCAGTTAGAGCCTGCATTTCCAGACGCGCGGTTGCTTGCCGGCAACATTTTTGTCAGGGCGCGCATGCCCGAAAATGCGATCATCGAATACGAAGAATACTTACGCATTGAGCCCAAAGGCCAGTTCGCCGGCGAGATTCGAGAATTAGTGCAAAAGCTAAAAAGTTTGATCGCGAAAAAGAAATCATAAGAGGTCTGCCTCGATCAAGAACTCCCCTTCATTTAGAGCAAAGGGGATCTACGAAATGAATAAGCTTGCAACTATTCTTCTCATGAGTGTGTTAGCAATCTTCTGCTTTCTTTCTCCCAATGCCTCGACGCAAACAGTTCAGTCGTCGTCACAAACACCACAGCCACCCTCAATAACCCAGCTGAGTCTCGTGGTTACAGATCTATCGACGAAGAAGAATGCTTCGCAGCAGGCTAACTTCGTTATTCAATGACGAAGTTTGGAGCAGAGTGCGCGGGACGGCCGCGTGTTTCCCAGCAACCCGCGCGTGATTCAGTTAGCGTTGCGGTTTAGTTTCTCACCGCTCACGCGGGTTTCGTGACTTACACGAACTTAACAAAGGTGGCGGATCAATTCACCACCTTTTTTCTTGGTGCGCCTTACCCGATCTCAACCGACCCGACCGCAGCCTCTGAGATTCGCGAGCGTCCATCAAACGCATCATCGACTCGCCATCATCCGCCTTTATGCGAGGTCGAATAATGTTGTGCCCCAATCGCGGTAAAACGTCGATCTTTCTTCGTTATCAGTGCGGCGTGCCAAGCTTCGGCCCCACTCCAATTAATCCATTGACGGACAGGTATGAGACTCCTGATCGAGTCCAAGACTTATTTGCGCCTGGTTGTGCAAATCTCGATGGAAGGCAACCCCTGGTTGGGTTTTCTGGATCATTCCCCATTTTTTTGGATTTGCGAGTTTGGTGTAATTCGGCCAAAAGCTCCTAAGTCTCCAAAATTCAGTGGAATGTCCAGTTTTTCATAAATGGGCATAATACTTGCACGCATCGGGGCGGTTTATGAGGTCTTTTCCAGATCAATTAATTCCTTCGCCGATGGCGTACTGTCTGCAAGACGTGAATCCTGTCGAACGCGGCGGTCGAGCCCAACGGCGAATAGGTTAGGAATAACTCCAAAAGAAAGGTCTAGAGGTCAAACATGAAAACATCTTTGCAACACCTTGTCGCTGGGTTCTTCACCATAGCCATGGCGACTCTGTTTCTATTGGGCTCTGCGGTTGCCCAGACCGAGACTGGTCAAATCACCGGCAGGGTTCTTGATCCCAATGGCGCGGCTGTGGCCGGCGCCTCGGTTACTGTAAAGTCCGTCAGCACGGGAGCTGAACGCGCTGTCACGGCCAACGACGAGGGCAGCTACACGGTTACCAACTTGCAGCCTGGGCAGTATGACGTTACGGCGCAGGGAGGTAGCTTCGCGGCTGCCACGATACGTGTCGAGGTGAGCGCTGGTGGAAAACTCTCCGTTGACAATAGGCTGGGTCTCCAAGCGGTGGCCGGCGCCGTTAACGTTGTAGCCGGCGAGGGCGGTATCCAAGTTAATACTTCCAATCAGGAGTTGGCTAATACAATCAGCGGAAAGCAGCTCCGTGAGTTGCCTACCATTACCCGTAACCCGTACGCTCTGGTTGGCACCTCCGGCAACGCCACGGATGTTGATCCCTCAGGTCGTGGTACGGGCTTCTCAATCAATGGCCAGCGTTCAGCGAGCACAAACATCCTGCTGGACGGCGGCGAGAATGTTGACAACTTCACGGCGACCGTAGGGCAGAGCGTGCCGCTGGATTCGGTCCAGGAGTTTCGCGTCATTACAAGCAACTTCTCGGCGGAATATGGACGCGCATCTGGTGGCATCTTTGCTGGCAGAGGATGAGCTGCCAGTAGATCCTGAGGAACCGGTCGAGATCGAGCCGCCCTTGTTGATCCAGGACATCCCAAAGCGGGACCAGGTGCATGCCGCACCGGAAATTGCTCCGGAACTTGATCCGGAACAGATCCAGATTGCCCTCGAGCGCGCAAAGAAAAGCGCGGCGTCCGGTGAGAGACTCTTCCGGAGTGGAGCGATCGCAAAAGTGGAAGCGGAGAATCGCGCCCTAAAAGTTGTCCGGTTGGAATCGGATTTGGCAAATGCCAGACTTGAAGTCGCAAAGCAGACCGT
>JBOGOU010000215.1:0-1253 GCA_050748205.1 Pyrinomonadaceae bacterium
GTGTGTTCAGGATGGCGGAGGATCCTTTGAAAACCTCGTCCAGAAATGCAAGCTCTGCTTCCGGCAGCATGTTGCTGATTACGCGTTTGAATTCGTCTTTCTTGAGGGCGGCAATGGAGATGGGACCGAAGAGTTCTTCTGGTTGAGTGGTTTTAGTGATGAGACGGACAAATGTTTTCAGTCCGTTGCCGTTTTGGCCGTTGGTCGCAATGCGTTTTGCAAGCTTGAGAATGAGCCATGATTTGCCGGTGCCCGGAGGGCCGAGGAACACACCATGCTGGCCTGTGATCAAGGCAATGAGGATAGCGCGAATGGCGTCGGTGCGTTCGATCATTTCGATGTTTAATTCGCCCTCGATGCGCTTGAGCTTGTCGATTGCTGGTTGTGTATTAGTTAGGTCAAGCATGGCAGGGATCGGTTCCTTTGGGTGTTGGTAGAGTGATAGCGCTGATTTTGAAAATCGAGAGCGCGTGTTTGAACTGAGCAGGTGAATCAGTGAATTCGCTGGTTGCGTTCCGCTTATTTCTTGATGGTGTCTCGATTCGGGATGAGTCAAAAACGCAGTCAACGGTGAGAGTGAAGACGATTAGTGAGCCGCGCCGCAGTGGCAAGCTGCGCGGTTACGAGCAAAGGCGGGATTAGTAGGGAAGGAGCAAACTTTTGGCGAGGGGATTTTAGGTACCCGGTCGCGGGGTGGGCCGCAACTTTTAAGATCGCTTTTTGAGGAGTCGGTGGGCTTTGCCTCAGAAAGACTCCTTTCCCCAAAAAGATTGCGTTTGCCCCCAAAAAGGATTTTAACCGATTGCTCATTGTGCGTCGGTGCCAGTTGCTTGAGCGTGCTTTAGGGCTTTCGTCGCGGCAAAGTGTGAACTCACCGGTCGCGGCAATTCTTTAGATGGGTTACGCGCCGCTCGCTTTCTCGTGCTTCTTGGCTACGAACGCGTGTATTAAGATGAAGTCATCATGGTGTCTAAAGTAAGCAAGTTGGGTCGGGAGTGCATGTTTTCTGGGGCAGTCGCGGACTCGGAAGAGCATGTAATTCCGCGATGGCTGCAGCGGCGATTCAGTCTCTCGAATCAAGAGGTGGTCCTGCCGAACCAAACCACGTTTCGTTATGCAAAAGCAAAAGTACCTGTAAAGACTGAACACAATCGGGCGTTCGGAGTAATTGAGAATAGGATGGCCGAAGGAATATTTACCTTGCAAGAGGCTTATCTTTGGGCGTTAAAGATTCACATTGGAATGATGTGGTT
>JBOGOU010000216.1:0-1122 GCA_050748205.1 Pyrinomonadaceae bacterium
GACCTTCCCAAAGCTCTCGGATTTGTTGCGCCGCTTTTTCTGTGCCTAGAACCCTGGAAGCACCTGAGCGGCGAAAATCCGCCTCGCTACAGCGCCCTAGATTCGGCGGTGACGATGGACTTGTATCTGGCGATCCGCCAGAAGCTGGAAGAGGAAGGACGATGGACGGCATTTGAACGACATTGTATAGAGGTGTTCCCGATTCTGGGGCAGATGTCGCAGGCGGGGGTGATGTTAGATACCGTGTATCAGCAGAGGTTCAAGGCCGGATTGGAGATTGAGCGGGATGTGGCCGCAGACGTGCTCCAGACGGAAGTGCCGGATGCGGTTAAGACCTTGAAGGTTTACAAGACAAAACCCAGCATGCGGCTACCCTTCAATCCTGCGTCGCCCTTGCAGGTGAAGAGGCTGATTGAGCACTTGGGCTTGCCGGTCCCCAAAGTCAGGGGTGAGGACAGGGAATCCACAGAAGCCAAATACTTGAAACGCTTTGCCAAAAAGCACAAGGTTTTTCAGCACATTCTGGACTACCGCGAAAGGGCAAAGTTAATTGATGCGTATATGTGGCCCGCTCAATCTGATGGGCGGGTGCACACCACCTTTTCCTTTCACCCTTCGACGTGGCGCAAATCGTCACGCGACCCCAACGTCCAAACCATCCCAAAGCGAAACGACCTAGCTGAGGAGTTCCGCCGCTGCATTATTGCCGCTCCCGGCCATCTCCTAGTAGAGGTGGATTCGAGCGCCATCGAGGCAGTGCTGACTGGCTTTTATGCGGGGTCTGAGGACGTGATTCGTCTTGCCAAGGCGGGGATTCATGGATGGATGGTCGCAGCCTGTCACGATGACAGCATCCCGCTTAATTTGCCGGACGCTGAGTTGGCAGTCCAGTGCAAAGCTGCCAAGGCAGAGTGGGGGGTGCAGGAATACGACCGCATGAAGCGGGTGGTGTACCTGTCGTTCTACATGGGCACCCCTCAGCGGATACATGAAGAATACCCGCTCGACTTCTCCTCTGTGAAGCAAGCCCGCGAGCTTCAGGAGTTTCTGTTCAGCACCAAACCGGGTCAGGACATCAAGGCGTGGCAACAGCAGACATTGCAGCAAGCCCACAAGGAACAC
>JBOGOU010000217.1:0-34154 GCA_050748205.1 Pyrinomonadaceae bacterium
ACCGGATGCTAGGCTCAATTAACTAAAAGAACTGTAAGACGTAAATTGAATGCCGGCATCCGGTCGCTACCGCTCCCGGTTCCGTATTTGAATGGCCCTGACCCACTGACCACCGACCGCTAACTAAACATTTAGAATGATCTTGGCGATGGTGAAGTAGATGACGAGGCCGGTAGCGTCCACCAGGGTCGTGATAAGCGGGGCTGAAAGCACGGCGGGATCCACGCCGAGCCGCTGGGCCGCTATTGGTATAAGCGACCCAACCGTCGTGGACCACACACAGATTGCAAACATGGTGATCGACACCGTGGCCGCGAGTGCCATCGGCGCTCTCCACAACAAGGCCTGACCGAAGGCGACGGCTCCCACCATCAGGCCCACGACCATTCCCGTCGTGGCCTCGCGCACAACGACGCGCCAGGCGTGGCGCATTCCGACTTCGCCAAGAGCAAGACTGCGAATAACGGTCATCACCGTCTGCGCTCCCGCGTTTCCTCCCGTGCCGATTAACAGCGGGATAAAGAAGGAGAGCGCCACTACGGCCGCCAGCTCGGTTTCAAAACGGTGCAACACCGCGCTTGTCAGCGTGCCACCAACAAACAGCAGGAGCAGCCAGCCGATGCGCTTGCGCACGACGCGGAGAATGGGATTGTCGAAATAAGGCTTATCAAGCGCTCCCGGTTCGACCGCCGCCATGCGCAGGATGTCTTCTGTTCCTTCTTCGATCAGTACGTCGATCACGTCGTCGACAGTCACGAACCCAACAACGCTGCCATCCTTTTCCAACACCGGCACGGCAAGCAAATTATATTTGCTGATTTTTTGAGCCACAGCTTCCTGGTCGTCGAGGGCGTTGACGGTCACCGGCTTGCGCCGCATCACTTCTTTGAGTGGCGAATCAAGCTCGGCCATCACCAGGTCGCGCAAAGAAACAGATCCAAGCAGGCGATCCGTACCAGGCTCAAGGACGTAACACGCATAAATTGACTCTTTCTCGCGCGCGACTGAGCGGATATGTTTGAGCGCTTCGCCTACAGTAATTCCGGGATCGAGGCGGACAAACTCTGTGGTCATGATCCCGCCTGCCGTGTGCTCCGGATATTGCAAGAGATCCTCGAGCTCCTCTCGCATCTCGTCGCTGAGCTTAGGAAGAATGCGGTGGCGCCCGTATATTCCCATTCGCTGAATGATGTCTGTGCGCTCGTCAGCCGAGAGCTCAGCAAGGATTTGCGCTGCGCGTGCCGGCTCTAACTGTTCAAAGATCGCGCCGCGGCGACGCATCGTCGGCTGGTCGCACACCGCGATCGCTCGGGCTATGGGTAACATTGAGACTACCGTCGCGGCTTCAACGAGGGTGAGTTGATTGAGCAACTCTGCCAGGTCAGCCGGCGGAAGATCCGTTACCTCTGCGCCAATGCCGACAAAGCTCTCATCAAGCCGCAGATGTATGCGCTCCAATAACTTCTTTAGGTCTTGAGCCGGCAAGTGGATCACCTCCCTTATATCAGTAGGCAGGAGGCAGGTGGCAGGGGGCAGGAGGCAGTCGGCAGGGGGCAGGGGCCAGGAGAAGAAATCCATCTCGCCGACTGGCTTTCTTCGTTGAGTCCGGCGCCTGTTTGCTTTCTGCTAACGCCTCCCCCACTGACAACTGCATCCTGCTTACTGCTTACTGCCTACTGCCAACTGCCAACTGCTTACTGCCTCACTCAGTCTCCTGGTTGAAAACGATAGCCAATCCAGGGTTCGGTAAGAATGTATTTCGGATTGGCAGGGTCAGTCTCAAGCTTTTTGCGCAACTGACCTATGAAGACTCTAAGATACTCTGTTTGTTCGGTGTAGTTACCACCCCAAATAGCTCCCAGCAGCTTGCGATGAGTGACAACGGTACCCGGATGTTGGGCCAGGTAAAGCAAGAGCTCAAACTCTTTCGGTGTCAAATGAATCTCGTGGCCCTTAACCGAAACCTTGCGAGCGGGCGTATCGACGCGGAAGTCGCCTACCTCTATTACCGACGATTCTTTGTCCGATTGGGGGCTTGTGCGTCTGAGCGCCGCACGCACGCGGGCCAGCAGTTCATCCATGCCAAAGGGTTTGGTTACATAATCGTCAGCGCCCGCATCCAGAGCTTCAACTTTTATTCTCTCCTCACTTTTTACGGAAAGAACGATAAGCGGTACGTCAGAAATTAACCGCAAGCGACGGCAAAACTCCAGGCCGCCAACGTTCGGCATTGAGAGATCTGTAATCACCAGGCTGGGATGCCAATCGTTGAAAAGATCAAGCGCCGCCTCGCCGTCAGCAGCAACGCGCACGTCGAAACCATGCGTCGACAGACTGGTGCGCATCACCCGGCCAATTTGGGGTTCGTCATCTACAACCAGAACGCGCGGCTTATTGTTCAATGGCTATGCGTCACCGTTTTCCCGGATTTCCGCTCAAGAGGAATCAATCACCGGTCGGCAAATTGACCACGACTTTGGTCCCCGTCCCGTTCCGTCCGGCTTCAATCCAGATACGACCTCCGTGCGCTTCGACGATCCCGCGGGCGATGGCTAATCCCATACCGCTACCTGCCGAGTGTTTCGCTGCATCGCCATTTCTCAAGGCCCGAAAAAATTTCTCAAAGACGCGTTCCCGGAGGTCGGCAGGAATTCCTACGCCTTCGTCCTCGATGCTTATAACGATGGTTGCATCTTGACCCGACTTGGCCTCCAGCAGAATGCGGCTTCCGAGCGCCGAATATTTCGCAGCATTATCGACAAGACTATAGATGACTTCGGCAAGTGCGCGTTCATCGACACGAACCGAGGGTAACTCAGAATCGAGCAAGACCTCCATCTTGTGATCGTGAGTCAGGGGCTTGGCGCGTTTCAGGGTGGCGTCGACGATCTCGTCGATTGAGGCCCATTGTTTCCGCAGTTGCAACTGGCCCGCATCGATGCGAGCTAGCTCCATCAGCCCTTCAATAAAATGATTCAGCCGGTCGGCTTCTTCGTCGATCACCTCGAGCAACTCTTTGCGCTCTTCGGTCTCAAGTCCTACCAGCCCTTCGTCTCTGTTCACGGCCTTAACATCTGAAAGTAGCGTCGTAGCTGAGGCTTTAATCGAGGTAAGTGGGGTGCGCAAATCATGCGTTACCGCATCGAGCAACGCAGACTTTAACTTCTCGCTTTGCTTAAGAGCTTCCGCGTGACTCGCGCGCTCGAATGCATCTCGCAACTCTGTATATAAGCGTTCGATATGAACCCTGCCGGTTTCTGCTTCTTCCGCTCGTTGCTTAGCGCGCGCGGAGAGCTGACCGACGGTAAACGCAGTGACGAGAAACACAGCCAGCGCCACCCAGTTCTCCGGGTCGTCAATTGCGAAGGTGTGATATGGCGGCAGAAAGAAAAAATTTAGACTCAACACACCGATGAACGATGCCAGCAACGCCGGCCGGCTCCCTGACAGCGTAGCGGTGAAGAGGACCACCAGCAGAAGGGTGAGCGCAACCGTGGTCGAATTTATGTGCTGGCGAATCGGCAGGAGGGTGGCGGTGACGGCTAAGATTCCAGATACGGCAACGAAGTACCCTGCTCCCTTTAGCTGAAATACTTTCCGGACCATGCCTTCTATTGTATGACAATAAGGATAGAAAAAACGTACTTTGAACTTGGTACTTTGAACTTGGTATTTTGGACTCTGGTCAGGTAATTTGCAGGTCAGGAAGGCGGACCCTGTCCCCGCCTCCAGCTTGAAAGCCACTCAGCTGCGATCAACCTCTCAAACTCAATTACCTCACAGGTCAGGAAGGTGGGCTTGCCCCCGCCTCAAACTTGAAAGCCACTCAGCTGCGATCAACCTCTCAAACTCAATTACCTCACAGGTCAGGAAGGTGGGCTTGCCCCCGCCTCAAGCTTGAAAGCCACTCAGCTCAAAAGCAACCATTCAAATCCAGTTAGGTTGGATCTGAACTACCCCCTAACTGCCGTTGAGCGGAGACCTGAACCATTCCCGAGGGTGGGGATTTGCAACTGCACCAGTACAGAACACTGTTTCCCATTTACTATTTGCAATTTACTATTTACCATGGAGCATCGCAGGAGAAACTCAAATGGCTACGATCTTGATCGTGGATGACGACAACAGGATCCGCGAGACTCTTAACGAGCTTCTCGCAGAGACTCACGAGTGTCATACCGCGGATCGAGCAGAACAAGCGTTGGCGTATCTGGAGCTCCAGAACTACGATGCAGTGCTCACAGATATCGCAATGCCCGGCTTAAGCGGTCGCGAGATTTTGAAATGCACTCAGGAACACCATCCCGCTACGCCGGTTATCGTGATCTCAGGAGATGCTAACGAGTATGCCGCGAAAGAGCTGATTGCGATGGGCGCCTTTGCTTACCTCACCAAGCCATTTCACCTGGACGAAGTTGAAGATACGGTTAATCGCGCGATCATGCACCATCACGAACTGGTCAAGACGCTCCCAGTTCAAACGTCAAATGAACCCGCAGCTGAAGACGCCGCAGCCGAGCCGAATGAGCCCTCCTAACCCTCAGTAGTGCCTAATTTCAATTAGGTCGCCACGTTCATTTTGGCTGCTTGACTTGTTGGCGTGTCAGTTGGCATAAAGAGACGCACACTCCCCGAAAAAAGGTTTTACGCAATTCTATCCATTTCTGCACAGGAGGTGTTCCATGGCAACTGTT
The DNA here is from genome assembly GCA_050748205.1 of Pyrinomonadaceae bacterium. GTDB lineage: Bacteria > Acidobacteriota > Blastocatellia > Pyrinomonadales > Pyrinomonadaceae > PSRF01. The sequence goes on from JBOGOU010000217.1 coordinate 4,695, forward strand.
GGTCAAGCCAGGCCAATCGATGAAAACAAAATGCACGAGTTTTTAGGGAAAGTTGTGGGCGATTTCGGCGCTGCTCTGAGTTCGTCACTCGCCTACATCGGTCAAAAGCTTGGCCTCTATAAGGCAATAGCGGCTGACGGTCCTGCTACAGCCGCCGAGCTGGCCCAGAAGACTTCTACCAACGAACGCTACATACGCGAGTGGTTGATCAACCAGGCAGCGAGTGGCTACCTTGACTACGATCCCCAAACTGCTCGCTATTCGATCGCCCCCGAGCAAGCCGCCGCGCTCACCGACGAGGCAAGTCCTTTCTATGTCGGTGGAGGCTTTCATGTAATCAAAGCTATGACTGCGGCCGTCTCCCGCATCGAGGAAGCTTTCAAAAACGGTGGCGGCATACTTTGGGGCGATCACGACCCGGATCTATTCGTCGGCACCGAACGTTTTTTCCGGCCTGGCTATGCGACCCATCTGGTTGCATCGTGGATTCCCTCGCTCACCGGCATCGAAGAGAAGCTAAAAGCCGGCGGCAAGGTCGCGGATATAGGCTGTGGTCACGGTTCTTCCACAATAATCATGGCCCAGGCCTATCCGAATTCACATTTCTGGGGTTTTGATAATCACGAGAAGTCCATTGAGACCGCACGACAACGCGCCAGGGAGGCGGGCGTTTCCGATCGCGTCAGCTTTGAAGTGGCAAACGCGAGTGACTTTCCCGATCGCCAGTATGATCTGATTGCCTTCTTTGATTGTTTGCACGACATGGGCGATCCGGCCGGAGCGTCAAAGCGCGCTCGCGAGACTCTGGCCGCCGGCGGCAGCGCACTCATTGTTGAGCCAATGGCCGGTAATGTGGTTGAGGAAAACTTCAATATTATCGGGCGCACATTCTCAGGCGCATCGACCCTTTGTTGCACAGCAAACTCAATGGCGTTGGGTGGCCCTGCGCTCGGAGCAGTAGCCACGGAAGATGCAATTCGCCAGACAGTGTTGAAAGGCGGCTTCACTCAATTCCGCCGCGCCACTGAAACGCCGTTCAATCGCATCTTCGAGGCAAGACATTAGAACTCTCGACGCACGCGTTACCAAAGCCGGGGAGAAAACTCAACAATTCCACCCACTTCCGTAGCCGTGAAAAGAATTAGCCGCGGATCAACGCGGATGACACGAATCAGATCAAATAGGGTTGTAGAAGCCTTTGTTTTGATCCGTGTCATCCGCGTTGATCCGCGGCTAATTCTCTTTCCGCTGACCTCGCCCTCAAACTCCGCCCCTACTTCTTTTGCGTGGCTTTGAGGCTGGCGATGAGTTGTGTGATTTGGGCGGCGTTCGGCGCGGTGGGAAAGTCTTTCAAGTACTGTTCAAACGCACGCTGGGCCTCTGGAAATTTCTTCTGCGTGTAGTAAACATGTCCCAGCAATAACTGCGCGCCGCCCGCAGAATTCCCTCCCAGTTCATAAGCACGCAACAACTCGCGCTCTGCCCGCTCCAGTTGTTGCAACTGCATTAACGCGCCACCGAGCTGCAAATGGAAGTTCGCGGCATCGGGACTCAGTACTATTGCCTTCTCAAGCTCAGTTGCAGCTTCCGCAAACTTGCCCTGCCGGTTTAGTCCGACACCTATTTCGAAATGTAGATCAGCTCTCGCGGACTCCGGAAGATTAGGTAACTCGAGCGTCGCGCGACAGAGCTTCTCAGCCTTGCTAACTTCTCCCACCGCATTTAGAGCACCAGCGTAGGCCAACCGAACATCCAACATCCCATGATTTTCCTCGTACAGAGGTCCGAGAATCTCCACGGCTTCTTTGAATTTTCCCTGACGTTTAAGCACAAGACCAAGATTCATACGCGAATGAAAGAACCGCTTGCTGACGTCAACTGCTTGTCTGAATGTGGTCTCGGCCTCGTCAAGACGGTTCACCCGCATGAAGAGTACGCCCAGATCATTCAGGGCCCGGAGGTATTGTGGGTAAATGCTAATGGCTTGCCGCAAACTTGTAATTGCGCTTTCAATTCGGCCCTCGCTGATCAACTCCTTGCCTTCTGAATAAGCAGCGCGAGCCTTTGCGGGAATATTTCCCTCAAGGTTTGCTACGTCTAACACGGCGCTGCCGCGCCGCTTTTCGATGCTTATCGGCTTGAGGAAGATAGTTAAGTTATTCGGGTTGCCTCCTTCAAGCCTCAAGCTCACAGTGGTAGTCTCATAGGTCTGTTTATCGCCTTCTATCGTGATCGTGTAAGTGATGGATTGAGTTCTGGGCGTAGCGATTTCGAATTTACCTTTGGAGTCGGTGAAGACATTGTCTGTAAACCCGTCGTCACGGACGAGTGTCAGACGGATAACTCCAGCCGGCAATCCTCCGTTTGGCATGAAGATCTGAACAGAGGAGGGTGGACCCTGGGCAAGCGCACTGCCGGCGCTAATTGCAGCAGCGAGCGTGAGCCTCATTAGTCCAAAAATGAACTGCCGCATTGGGTTATCTCCTGACCCTCTTAATGCTTGGAACGATCCACGAAGTCACACGAAATTACATGAAGAAAACTTAGTGTGGGTTAGTGGATCGTTTACTTGCCTCTTAAGTTAGAAACTACGCAAACGAAACATGCTCAAGTCAACTTGAACCTGAACCCGCACTGACCCCGGGATCAACACACAACTTCACTCAATCGGCGGCGGAGGCGCCGCGAGCGTCAGCCGGTTTCCAGGGAGGCAGCGTCTTGCGGGCAGGCTTCTCACTCTTCAATCCCAGGGCCCAGTCAGCTTGCATTAACGTGTGGATATCGCGCGTTCCTTCGTAAATAATTGCCGCCTTGCAATTGCGCAGGTAGCGCTCAACGGGGTAGTCGTTTGAATAACCATTTGCTCCGTGGACCTCGATGGCCATCGATGCGGCCTTTTCGCTTCGTATCGTCGCTTGCCACTTTGCTAGACTCGTCGCCCGCGCATTCGCCTTCCCGCCGTTCTTGAGATAGCCGGCGCGCAACCATAGCAGGTGCGACATTTGATAATCAGCTTCCATTTCGGCAATTTTCTGTTTGACCAGCTGATGATTGGCGATCTTCGTGCCAAAAGTCTCGCGCTCGAGTGCATATGCGACCGAGGCATCACGCGACGCGCGGATCACTCCGGTTGCACCGGCAGCCACAGTGTAGCGGCCTTGTTCGAGCGCAAACATCGCAATCTTGAATCCTTCACCTTCCTCACCGACCAGATTCTCTTTTGGTACCCGCACTTCCTGGAGAGAAAAATAGCCGGTGTTGCCGGCGCGTATACCCAGCTTTCCATGAATTGTTCCCGAAGAGAACCCTTTCAATCCTCGCTCAACAATGAAGCACGACATTCCAGAGTGATCACGTTGGCGACGTTTCTCTTCGTCGGTCCAACAGAAAAAGAGAAAGTTGTCGGCCATGTCAGCCAGGCTAATCCACATCTTCTCGCCATTGAGTATGTATTCGTCGCCCTCTCGCCGTGCAGTGGAGCGCGACCCGACCACATCTGAGCCTGCACCGGGTTCAGTCAGCCCGTAGGTTGCCAACTTCTCTCCCTTGGCTTGCGGGACGAGATACTTTCGCTTTTGTTCTTCCGTGCCCCAGGAGTAAAGCGTCAGAGAATTAAGACCCGTGTGAACAGACATGACGACGCGCAGAAATGTGTCGACTGCTTCGAGTTCTTCGCAGACGAGTCCCAGGGAAATGTAATCGAAGCCCGCACCGCCGTATTCTTCGGGAATGCAAACGCCCAGCAGATTCAGTTCACCCATCTTCTTCAATATTGCGGGCTGATATTGCTGCTTCTCATCCCACTCTTTGATGTAAGGCGCCACTTCTTTCTGCGCAAACTCGCGCACTGTCTGCACCAGCGCTTTGTGGTCATCGGTCAGTTCGAAATCGATCATGGGAGAACTCTCTTTTCGATTGTGGGGTTAATTATGACCGGATATCTTAACTGATATTGGTGAAAGACGTGAAACGGGCTAAGTGGCACAGACTTCAGTCTGTGATTCGACAGCAGCAAACACAGGCTATGGGCTAAGTGCCACAGACTTTAGTCGTGATTCGAGAGCGGCAAACACGGGCTACGGGCTAAGAGCCACACACTTTAGTCTGTGATTCGAGAGCGGCAAACACAGGCTAAAGCCTATGCCACTCTATTTGCTATACTTTCAGCCATGCCAAAAAAGTCAAAGTCAAACTCAGTAACCGTCGGGCTGATCCAGATGGGCTCCGACGTGAAACCGGAAGTGAATCTGAAAAAGGCTATTGCGCGCATTGGCGAGGCAGCCGGGAAAGGTGCCCAGATCGTTTGCTTGCAAGAACTCTTTCGTTCCCAGTATTTCTGCCAGACTGAAGATATCGCGCTCTTTAAGCTCGCAGAGCCTATCCCCGGTCCCTCAAGCGAAGCACTATCCAAAGTTGCGCGCGCGAAGAAGGTTGTCATTGTGGCATCCCTGTTTGAGAAGCGTACTGCGGGCATCTATCACAACACCGCCGTAATCATCGATAGCGACGGAAGAATTGTTGGTAAGTATCGCAAGATGCATATACCCGATGATCCGCTCTATTACGAGAAGTTCTATTTCACGCCAGGCGATCTCGGTTTCAAGACTCATGATACGAAGTTTGGCAAAGTGGGCGCGCTCGTGTGCTGGGATCAGTGGTTTCCGGAAGCGGCAAGGTTGACTGCACTTTCGGGGGCACAGTTTCTTTTTTACCCTACCGCAATCGGCTGGCTGCCCGACGAAAAAGAAGAAATGAACCAGGCCCAGCACGCGGCCTGGGAAACAATCCAGCGCGCGCATGCCATTGCCAACGGCGTCTACGTAATCGTAGTAAATCGGGTAGGCCGCGAAGGCAAACTCAATTTCTGGGGTCAGTCGTTTGTTGCCGACCCTTTCGGCCGCGTTATTGCTAAGGCCTCACCTGACAAGGAAGAGGTGCTGGTAGTTGAATGTGACGTGGACAAGATTGAGGAAACGCGCCAAAACTGGCCTTTCCTGCGCGACCGGCGCATCGATTTCTACATGCCGCTCTCCTCGCGGTTTATCGAGCCCGCCCAAACAAAGTGATGCCCACTGGAACGCCCGCCAACCTCGGCTACAAAATGCCTGCCGAGTGGCATCCGCATCATGCAACCTGGCTTACCTGGCCAAAAGATCCGCTCACGTGGCCGGATCGCGTGCCCCAAGTCGAAGAGATCTTTCTCGAGATGATGAGCGCCCTGGCGCCGAATGAGATTGTTAATTTATTGGTTGACGATGACGAGACTGAACATGCAGTGCGAAAGCGGTGCTCTTTTCCCGGAGCAAAGAACATCCGCTTTCATAAGATCCCTACCGTTGACTCCTGGATTCGCGACTATGGGCCAAACTTTCTGTTGAATGACGAAGCGGCGCTGGCTTACAACGACTGGATATTTAACGCCTGGGGTAACAAGTATGAGGAACTTAAGAAGGACGACTCCATTCCTGAGCAACTCGAGAACGTATTGCGTGTTCCTCGCTTCGAGCCGGGAATCGTTATGGAAGGTGGTTCAATTGAAGTGAATGGCGCGGGCGTTGTGCTAACGACTGAGCAATGCCTGCTCAATCCTAATCGTAATCCTCAGCTTAACCGCGGTGAAATTGAAGAGTATTTGAGACGTTATCTTGGAGTCGTGAAGGTGCTATGGCTCGGCGAAGGAATTGTTGGTGACGATACCGACGGACACATCGATGATATCGCGCGCTTCGTGTCGCCGACGACGATAGTCTGCGCGCTTGAAGAAGATTGGTCTGACCCGAATCATGAGTTGTTACAAGACAACTATGATCGACTGCAACACGCAACTGACATCCAGGGTCGCGCTTTTGAGATTGCGACCCTGCCAATGCCGGGCGTTGTCAGCGCTTCAGACGACAGGTTTTCGCGTAATCTGGACCGCCTGCCGGCGAGTTATGCCAATTTCTACATTGCCAACCGGACCGTGCTCGTTCCTGTCTTTGGCCACAAAAACGACGGGCGTGCCTTAGAGACTATTCAACAATTGTTTCCCGATCGCCGAGCAGTTGGTATCAATTGCGAGCCACTTGTCTGGGGCATGGGAACAATTCACTGCGTTACTCAACAACAACCCGAAGTTTTAGCCGCGGATTAACGCGGATATCGCGAATCTGAAAAGCATAAGCACCAGCTCAGCGGTCCTTCGTTCCTGGCTTTGTCCTGATCCTCGCTTATCCGCGTTTATCCGCGGCCAAGATCTCTTTCGCCGCCGCATTGGCTTCTTCGAGAGTCTGGACACGGCCGTCGAGCTGCATTTCATAGACTGCCTGCGTGACCTCGCCAATTCGTGGCCCGGGCTCCAATCCCATCTCCAGCAGGTGACGGCCCATTAGTAATGGTGAGGGAGGTCGCTCTAACACTTGCAGCTCCCTCGCGCGCTTGATAAACCACTCCTGGGCCTCGGTGTCGTACCACTTGCCACGAGGAACCCAATCAGCATTACGCCCGAGTGAGTCAGCCTTCGCCACTCGGTAGAGCAAATCGAGCTCGCACCTGCGCGCTAGACGACGGAATGCGCCATCGCCCACCTCTTCGCGCTTTTTGTAAAACTCGCCGGGCTTTAGATGTTCACGCACGAGGGTAATCACCTGCGCTCGCACGTCGTAACCTTCCAAGGTGTGCATCTTCAGGCGATCAAGAAAGCGTTCCGCGGGAGCGACACCTGCTTCCTCATGACCGCGCGAGCGCCAGTGGCCCTCCAGGAATTCAGTGGTCGCAGGCTTGCCAAAGTCGTGCGCCAGCGCGGCGAGCATGACGGTGACCTGTTTTGCATAGGGCAAGTCGTCAATTAGTTCGCGGGCGCGATCGACCACCAGCAAGGTGTGGACATAGACATCTCCTTCCGGATGCCAGTCCGCATCTTGAGGCACCTCACTCAGGGCGGCTATTTCCGGAAACAATTGCTCAGTAGCGCCGAGCGCTTGCAACCACTTGAGCCCAACCGAAGGCTTATTGGCTCTCAGGAGGAGCTTTTCAATCTCACCCCAAACGCGTTCATGCGGCAGGTCGGAAAGATCTAATGCGCGACACAGTGCAACCGTATCAGGGGCGATTTCAAAACCGAAGCGAGCAGCAAATTGTGCCGCCCGTAACACTCTTAAGCTGTCTTCCCAAAACGTCTCGGGCGAAACCGCACGCAAGATCTTCTTCGCTATGTCTTCTCGTCCGTTAAAAGGATCGATTATTTCCTCAGTCAGAGGGTCGTAGAGAATTGCATTGATCGTGAAGTCGCGCCGGCGCGTCGCATCTTCGACCGTCATTGCGGGGTCACCTTCGATAACAAATGCACGATGACCGCGGCCTGATTTCCGCTCGCGGCGCGGTAACGAAACGTCAAGGTCGTTACCGAGTTTATAAACGGTGAATGCTTCTCCAACCACGTTTACCGAACCAAATTGATCAAGTATTGCGCGCAACTTTTCCGGTGCCAGTCCATAAACTTCCAGGTCCCAGTCTTTCGGGTGCCGGTCCATGATGAGGTCGCGGACACAACCACCGACGAGTAGGGCCCGGCCCTGTTCCGCGCGAATCGCGCGCGCCAACTGGAAGACTTTTTCAGGGATTTCAGGCATTTAGACAATTGACTGCTATTCGTCAGGTGAGTCGACAATGATCTGGACACCGCGCGTGGAAGGAATGCAGCTAATTACCTGAACGCGATCGATCTTTGTGAGGTTAGTTCCCGCCGCGTGCCAAAGCTTTACCCAAAACGTACGCGTCTCCCCATGAACTGCGAAAGTCGAGCCGTCGTTCATCACCGGAACCGGCTCAGCCACTGTGCCAGAGCGCAATTCGGCGAGTAGTTCCACGATGTACGGTTTGAATTTATCAAACTGCACCAGCACATTGCGGTCTTCGATGTCCGCCGGCGGAAGCTCAAACGGCTCATCACCTTCCAACAATAGTCGAGTCTCAGTTTGCAGGTTGCGTTTCTTAACTACTGGCATGGCTTAGTCCAACGTCCAATGTCCAATGTCCAACTTTGAGCGTTGGACTTTGGGCATTGGACTTCTCATCTCAATCTCTGCCGCAAATGATCGGTTAGCTCCGACACTTTGACCCGCTCCTGTTCCCACGTATCCCTATCACGCACGGTGACGGCTTCGTCTTCCAGAGACTGATGGTCTACAGTCACACAGAATGGTGTGCCGATCTCGTCCTGTCGCGCATACAGCTTCCCGATTCCGCCCGTGTCATCGTAAACCGCTCGCATGGTAGGTTGCAGCGCTCGTTTGATTCCTTTCGCCATGGCAACAATTTCAGGCTTGTTTTTTGCCAGCGGTAAAACGGCGACCTTGATTGGCGCAAGCTCCGGGTTCAACTTCAGTATCACACGCTTTTCCCCTTTGTCGTTTGTCCGTTCGCTATAAGCGTCCATCAAGAGAGCAAGCACGGACCGGTTGACGCCGGCGGATGGCTCAATGACATAAGGATAGAAGCGTTGCTTTGTCGCCTCGTCGAAATACGATAGGTCGTCGGTTGAATCCGGATTGAGACGCTTGCCTTCCGCGTCCACGGGATTCTTCGAGTGCGATCTCAAATCAAAGTCGGTGCGGTTAGCTATCCCCATTAATTCTTCAAACTGCTTCTTGCCTTCTTCGCGCTCAGGGAAAAAGCGGTAATAGATGTCAACCGTTCGCTTCGAGTAGTGCGCCAACTCTTCTTTTGGCACTTCGTGTAGGTACAGGTTATCGCGGCTGAGGCCCAGGCGTGTATACCAATCAACGTATGCATCTACCCAATACTGAAACGCTTCTTCGTCTTCTCCGGGTTTGACGAAGTATTCCAATTCCATCTGCTCAAACTCACGGGTCCGCAGGATGAAATTTCCCGGCGTCACTTCATTGCGAAAGGCCTTGCCCATCTGGGCCACACCGAAAGGAAGTTTGCGCCGCATCGTCGTCTGCACGTTTAGAAAATTTATAAATATACCCTGGGCGGTTTCGGGTCGCAGATAAGCAAGCGCCGTTGGATCGTCTTCGGCTACCGCACCCAGCCTGGTTTGCAACATCGTGTTGAAGGGGCGCGCTTCGGTCCAGTCACCCTGGCCGCAATTGGGACACTTAACGTCGGCAGGCAGCGACTGCCCTGCGGTCACTTGGCCACCCTCCGCCACTAACTTGTCAGCGCGAAAGCGACTCTTGCATTTGCGGCAGTCGATCAGCAAATCGTTGAACGTCTCTTCATGACCCGAGTATTTCCAGACCGACCGGTGCAGTATTATCGAGGAGTCCAGACCCTCGATGTCATCGCGCTCATAAACCAACCAACGCCACCACGCCGCACGGACGTTATTGCAAAGTTCCACGCCAAGCGGCCCATAGTCCCAGGCGCTGCCGAGCCCGCCATAGATCTCGGACGAAGGAAAAACAAAGCCTCGACGTTTGGCGAGAGATACGATTGTTTCAATATTCGGAGCTGTCATAGGTGAGTAAATGCTAGATAGTAAATTAGTAAATGATAAATGGCTATCTTAGAGATGACCTCCCGGGGTCCTACTTCAGTTTCGTCCCCCCAACTTTGTGTGAGTTATGACCGAAATCAAAAACGATCCACGTAATATCACTAACAAAATCATCGTGTTCGTTCGTGTGGTTTCCCAACACAAGCCAAAGACAACAAAGCGGCAACACACTAGTTGAGGAGCACCGCGGCTTACTGCGGCAATCCGGCCCGCTGCGACTCAACAAGTAGTACCTGCTCCATCGAAGAAAAAGAGGAGCGCCGACGCGCTCCTCTTTTCAGAAAACAAACCACGCCAAAAATCAGGTTTTAACTATCTACTCGGTGTCTGAACGTTAACATCGATCCTTTGGGTGCCGCCACCGCCGAACAAGCGGCCCCTGTAGACAAAGAGCAGTACCAACACAATGATTACGAAGATTGCCAGAACAGCCACAACTCCCGCACTTCCACCACCACCGCCATTGTCGTCAGCCATGAGGGACTCCTCCTTCTTATGAAGTGGAAACCAATCTTTGGGGGCTGTAACGTCAGGGGATTTGTGAGTTGGTTGTTACCACAGCGCTCAGCAACCGTCAACGGCAACAGTCAAAACAACAAGGAGACAAGAGCGGTGAGGCTCCTGTCTCCCTTTATGCATGAGACCGGTAAGGAAGAGTATTTATTCAATCACGGACGGCGTCTTCGCGACGGCGCTTCAGGCGCAGGTCTGACCTCACCAGGCTGCACGGTCGGCCTGGGCTGCGGCGCTGTCGCTCCCGCTGGCACAATCCACAACTCAACACAATCTTCCTCGCGGAAACCACCATTGATAACGACGATTCGCGATGTGTTAATGCCACGCTCAGACACGAGATACTCTCTGGCGCGTGACCCGAGTCGATCCGCCTGGCCCGCACGACTAGTGCGTCCACCATAGGCGAAGACATAGGCGGTCGCCGAAGGATCGTTTTGAAGTTCAACGGCCAGGTTATCAAGACGAGCCTTTTGATCGTCGTACGAGCAACTACAGCAAACATCGTACTCTCTTGCTGGATTTTCGCGGGGAGGCGGTTGCGGAATAAAAGTCGCCGCTTGGGCCACCTGCCGACAAGTAGTTTCCCCCGAGCCGTCATCCACAACAAGCGTTGCCGTAATGCGTTGTCCGGCGAATCCAGTCGAGTCGACTGTGACGGTTGGAGTTCCCGGGCCACTGAGAATCTTGGCGCTCGCAGGACTTACTGTCCAAGTGTAGTTGAGCGGCGACGCGCCGGCATATGTGACATCCGCGGTGTAAGTTATTACCTCTCCTTCATTGACTGAAGTAGGAGCCGAGAGATTCACCGGGAAGGGGCAAGGAGACTTGGCGACTGGAGGCGGTCCGGGCCTGTAGTTGAGTGTCACACACTTGATGCGTCCAGCCTCAAGACTAATTTCGCGCGTCCAACGCTGGCCATTTGGCAAAGAAATAACGACTGTATGAACTCCTGGATCCTTGTCCCAGGCGCGCCAGTCACTAGTCGTATTGCCCTCGGGCCTGCCGTCAACTTCAATTGGTAAGCCGGCAGGATTGGTCTGAACCTTGATGGTGCCATACTTTGCGAGCTTCCGACTGGCGTAAGCGGTGGACGTTGGGACTGAGAAAACGGTAAGAACCAACAATGACGCGAAGGCCAGCTTACCGTATACCTGGAATTTGGTCGGGGCCATGCTAACTCTCATGATGCTTAGCCCTCCTCCGTGTTCTGAGCCTGCGCAGACAGTTTTGCCTTGGCGTGACGGCGGCGCAAGCCAGCCCCGAAAACTGCCAGGCCAGAGCCAAACAGAAGGAGTGATGCCGGCTCGGGAACCGGCGTATTGGGAGGTGGGGGCGGCGTAGGCGTGACAATCGGTGGAATGAAATCAATGTCGCGATCGCCTATGAAAAACAAAGGAATACCAGCGAGAAGAAGTAGTGGCCATTTTGGAAAGCCACCAGGCAGAGTAATTTCGCCGCAGTCACAGATGGTGCCATCCACGTCGCCTTGATCGATGATCTCTACGCCGCGCTGCTGCCCAAATGCAATGCCGGAAAGCAGTGAATCTGAAGAGCCGGTTAGAGGTACCACCGAGGTGTCTTGAATTTCAGTCGAGCCGTTGTCTGGTGATTGTTTGACGCGAGATATAGTTCGCGAGTCTATTCCTGATAGTAGGGCACTGGTGTGGTAAAGACTGCGAAGCCGAAGTTCCGGCGGATTTTGAGAGCTGCTAATGATCTGTAGTACTTCGCCAATCGCCACCGGCCCAGCTTGTACCGGCGTACCGGCCAACAGCAGGGCGCTGAGTATCGCGGCAATAGGACGGAAGGCTCGACTCATCATCGCTTGGAAGTTCCTCCGGCGACCTTTTCCTCTTGACGACAAAATGTGGGAAAGATTTGCATTGTTTAAACTTCGCGAAGCTTGGGTCGATATACCTCGATATACTACGAGCAATAAAAACTGAAGACCTCTGGAGGCTCCTTAGTGTTTAGATCAGACGATCAATAGCTAAGTTTTTCCAGTTCAGTATCTTCAGTAGTTCTTCTCAATCGCTAGAGAAATCGAGTAGAAAACTGGAGACCTAGTTAGTGCTCTGACAAGGAATTAATTGTGAGAGCGAACGCGCACGCCAGGGTTACGGCTCTAGCGAAGGCCGGACCCAAAAACGTTCGGCTCAGCACAAACTCCGGCCTAAAGACAGAGGAACTCAATAATCCCTGCGGCAATTTGCAGTCCACGGCACGAGGCCATCCAAACGGCGATGATGGGCCAAGTAAAACTACGGTTTTAATATCTAAGCAAAAAGAAGTTAAACGAATTCGTCCGGATCTCAGACCGCTAGTCTAGACTCCAGACACGCACTTGAGCCATTGTTTAAAAGGTTTTAGCAGACAGTTGGCTGAAGAAAGAAAAGCCGAGCCGGTTTTAGTTTCCGGCTCGGCTTTGTCTTCAATCAGGAGTGATGTTTACGATCAATCCTAGTCAGTGTCGCTGGTGCTGGCCGCTTCTGCTTTTCGACCCTCTTCACGCAAAACTGCCTTGCGTGAGAGCTTGATCTTGTTGCCCTCTTTGCCAATGCACTTAACGAGGATCTGCTGCCCTTCCTTCAACTCATCGCGCACATCTTTGACCCGGCGATCCGCGATCTCTGAAATGTGCAGCAGTCCGTCAGTTCCGGGAAAGATCTCCACGAAGGCGCCAAAGTCTACAATTCGCGAAACGGTGCCCAGATAGCTCTGGCCCACCTCTGCTTCCGCGGTCAACCCACGAATGCGAGCCACGGCGGCTTCCGCCGCATCGCCGTTAGGAGTGGCGATCGAGATCGTGCCATCGTCAGATACGTCAATCTTCGCGCCGGTCTCTTCAACTAGCGAACGAATGATCTTGCCACCTGGTCCAATGACGTCGCGGATCTTGTCGGGATTGATCTTGATCTGAATGATGCGTGGAGCGTATGACGAAATCTGCGGGCGTGGCTGGTCCAGCGTTTGGGCCATCACGCCAAGGATGTATATCCGGCCCTTCTTGGCCTGTTCGAGCGCTTCGGCCATGATCTGGGCATTGATACCGGCAATCTTTATGTCCATCTGCAGAGCAGTGATGCCGTCTTTAGTTCCGGCGACCTTGAAGTCCATGTCGCCGTAATGGTCCTCGGCGCCGGCGATATCCGATAGGATGGCGTATTTGTTGCCCTCCATCACGAGTCCCATCGCTACTCCGGCAACCGGCGCCGTCAAAGGCACTCCGGCGTCCATCAGTGAGAGAATTCCTCCGCACACTGTGGCCATCGACGAAGAGCCATTCGACTCCGTGATGTCCGACACGATGCGGATTGTGTAAGGGAAAACCGACTCATCAGGAAGTACAGCCTCGATCGCGCGTCGCGATAGCGCGCCATGTCCGATCTCGCGCCGGCCAGGGTTGCCGAATCTTCCCACCTCTCCTACTGAGTAGTGAGGGAAGTTATAGTTCAGCATGAAGCGGCGCTTGACTTCGCCTTTCTCCAGGTCATCGAGATATTGCTCGTCCTCTTTAGTACCCAGGGTAGTACTGACGAGGGCCTGCGTCTCACCGCGCGTAAAAAGCGCGGAACCGTGAACTCGCGGCAGCCAGCCAACCTCACAGGTGATGGGGCGAATCTCCGAGAAACGCCGGCCGTCAGGTCGCCGGCGCTTGTTGAGGATATCGTCGCGGAAAATGGTTTCTTTCAAGTGGTCAAAGATCGTTTTGGCCATCTGACGCTGTTCAACCTGATCCGCGGGATACGATTCAACAACTTCTTTCTTTAGCGCCTCAACAGCGGCATAGCTTTCGCGCTTCTCCTGATTCGTGGTCTCCAGCGAGGCCCGTAAGCGATCACTATAATTTCGCTGAATTTCAGCGAGCATTTCCTCATCGAGAACCGGTGGAGTAACTTCGCGCTTCTTGATTTCCAATGCCTTGTAAAGTTCATTCTGCCAGCGGCAAAGCCGGTTGATTTCTTTGTGGGCAAGCATCAAGGCCTCGAGCATAATTTCTTCGGAAACCTCTTTGGCCCCTGCCTCTACCATGACTATGGCTTCTTCCGTGCCCGCCACAATGAGATTCAATCGCGATTCGCGCACCTCATCGTAGGTTGGGTTAATGATGTAACGACCATCAATCAAGCCCACCCTCACTCCTGCGATGGGATTCATGAACGGTATATCTGAAAGATAGAGAGCACAGGAGGCTCCCGTAATCGCGATCACATCAGGGTTGTTGTCAGGATCGGCAGATATGACACTGGCAATGACCTGCGTCTCGTTACGGTAACCTTCGGCGAAGAGTGGCCGGCAAGGACGGTCAATCAACCGGCTCGTCAACACTTCCTTCTCATTGGGTCGCCCTTCGCGGCGAAAATAGTTTCCCGGGATACGACCGGCCGCAAATTGCGATTCCCGGTATTCAACAGTCAGCGGGAAAAAATCTACTCCTTCCCTGGGCGTGAGTGCGCCAACGGCCGCCACCAATAACATAGTGTCGCCGTAGCGAATAATGACCGAGCCGTCGGCCTGTTTGGCTACTCGCCCGGTTTCGACGGTCAGTTCCTTGTCACCTAGCTTGATCGATTCTTTGAGGTACTTCTTAACTGGCATATTCTTGTCTCCTTCAAACAACGACGCCTGGTTTCTCAGGCGCGCGGGCGTCTCATCCGCCGCTTTAATTGGTTTAAGTTTCTTGCTTTCCGAGTGAACCTTGGGCCAACGTGACGGGAACTCGGAAAAGCTCTGATAAATCGAAAGGCGGCACAGCCTCATACCGTGAAGCTCATGCCGCCTTTGATGTTTACTCTTAGGCCTAACGCGTCCGCTTGCTACCAGTCAATCGCCGTCACGTTCGGCACTGCCGCAAGCTCTTCGATGGACGCGGGCGTTCGGGAAAAATGGAGACTCGAAGATTTCTCGTTTATAGAAGGTCCTGGTCTTTATCGACGCAGGCCCAAACGATTCACAACCTCGTGGTAACGTTCGATGTCAGTGCGTTTCAAATAATCCAGCATACTCCTGCGCTGCGAGACCATCTTAAGTAGGCCGCGCCGCGAATGATTGTCCTTCTTGTGAGTCTTGAAATGCTCGGTAAGTTCGTTAATTCTCTTACTTAACAAAGCCACCTGGACCTGGGGTGAGCCCGTATCGGCCTCATGGGTACGGAAGTCAGATACAATCTGCTCCTTCGTCTCTTTTGCTAACACCACTACTTAGATGATCCTCCCGGGCAGCAGTAGATCCGCCTAAAGACGGCAACCGCTAAACTTAAAAAGCGTCCCAATTTAACACGGCCGTTCCAGCACTGTCCAGCCGACACGCTGGGAAGGTACTGAATCATCACTACACGCTGGGAAGGCGGTGGGTTCAGTTTTGACGTGGCACGCGCATCTTGCTCGCGATCTCGCGGGCGAGACCCGTGCCACTTTTTCTTTACGACCTTTAAAACGCGGCCCAGCGTGCCACATCACATCAGGTTTGTTACCATCTGGCAGTTTCGACAGAATCAGTCATTGGAAGGAGGTTTAATGCCAGCGGCAAAACCCAGGATCGTGATACTAGGAGGCGGTTTCGGCGGAGTCTTTACTGCCCTGGAGGTGACTGGCGCCGGCGCCGTCACATTGATTAGCGACGAAGACCATTTCTTGTTCACTCCTATGCTCTACGAATACCTGAGCGGAGAGGTTGAAGCCTGGCATATCGCGCCAAACTACAAAGAACTCCTCGACGAGCAAGTGCAGGTTATTCGCGGGCAAGCTGCGCACGTCGATCTGGCGGCGCAAACCGTCACCATTGATCCGGCGCAAAGCGGTAAAGGTGGGGCCGAAGCCAGCACAATCCCTTACGACATCCTGGTGCTGGCCGTAGGCGGCGTGACGAACTACGCCGGCGTGGAGGGCGCCGAGCAGTTTGCGCTGCCCTTCCGCAAGCTTGCCCATGCTGACGCTGTTCGCCGTCGCATGGTGGAAGCGCTCGATCAAGTGCCTCCTAATCTTCCGCCGCAGGACACGCGTAGCGCGCTCACCTTTGCCGTGGTCGGCGCCGGGGCCAGTGGTGTTGAGCTATCAACGAAGATGGCTGACCTGTTGCGCGATGCGTTCGAGCGACGTGCACTAACGGGCGAGCCGCGCGTGCTGGTGATCGAGATGGGAGCCAAGGTGGTGCCGGGCATGGGCGATTTGATCCGCGAGTTTGTTGAGGACGCCCTGCGCGAGTCACGCGTCGAGGTCCACACGCTTACTCGGGTTGTTCGCCTCAGCCAGAACGCCCTGACGGTCGAACACAATGGCGTGCGGACTGAAATTAAGACTGCCGGCGTGGTTTGGACAGGCGGCGTTCGAGTAAATCCCCTTGTCGACAAACTCGCAATCGATAAAACCGATCGTGGCTTGATACTGGTCGAGCCGACGCTTCAGATTCGATCTCACGAAAACATTTTTGCGCTCGGCGATATTGCCTACTACAAGGACGCAACGCCGACTTTGGCCGGCACAGCTCAACTTGCTCTACAGGAGGCCAGACTCGCGGCTCGCAACGTGAAAGCTCTGATTGACGGTGGCGAGCTGCACACCAAGCATTTCGAGGAACTGGGTGAGGCGGTGAGTCTGGGGACCGAACGCGCGGCTGTACTCGCCGGGGGCAAAGCGTTTGGAGGCCCGCTCGCGCGCCAGGCACGTTTCGCAATGTATACCTCACGCCTGCCAACCTGGCATCATCGACTTCGAGTGGGCGCGAGTTGGTTCTTTGAAGGTACTTCCCCACGTCCCCTTGTGCCCCTTGGAATACGTCAGGACGGCTAGCGTCGATAGAAAACGCCAGTGATAGGATCCGCACGCGTACGAGTGCTGCTAGGTTTAGTGATTGGGATTGCTTCTCTGGCCGTCCTGGTAGGAGTTCTCCAAAAACGCTCCGGTTTCTACCGAGCGGATGGCGAAAATCCAAAACCAGATTCCTTAAACACCTCGTCAGCAAATATGGCCTCGCCGCCGGGCGAAGCAACGTCTGTCGAGACGCCGCCGACGCCATCCCCGTCGAATGTCGCGCCGGTCAGCAGTCCGGCAAATAGTCCAGTCACGTCGCCGGAAAGTACAGCGAGCCCTGCCGCCAGCCCGCCGTTGAGTGGTTTTGTAGGAACACTGAGGCTCATCGTGCCGGTTGCCGGGGTTCGGCCAGATCAATTACAAGACACATTCGCCGATGGGCGTTCGGAAGGACGTGCGCACGACGCGATCGATATACCGGCGCCTGCCGGGACGCCTGTGCTCGCTGCCGCCGACGGCGAGATTATTAAACTCTTTCAGAGCGAGCGCGGCGGCACAACCATTTATCAATTGAGTGCAGACAAGAAACTGGTTTTCTACTACGCGCATTTGCAGGGTTACGCTGAGGGGCTCGTTGCGGGCAAGTTCGTGCGCCAGGGAGAGGTCATTGGCTTTGTTGGTGATACCGGCAACGCAGGCCCGGGAAACTACCACCTGCATTTCTCAATCGCGGTCGTTGCCGATCCGAAACGCTATTGGGAAGGCGTCAACATCAACCCCTACCCGTTACTCCGCAAATGATAGGTGGGAGCTGATTAAATATTTTCGTACCGTTGCAGGTCTCAAGTTAGTCACTGGGGCGGCGGACGTCTCGTCCGCAATGAGCAGTTGGCATTCAACCACACCGAATTTAGGACTAGCTCTTTACTGGGACCGCGGACGTCTCGTCCGCTTGGTCTAATCACCTGAAGCTTTGCTGGAAGCTCGGACTGTCGGCGCATTCAGCGAGGCTGTGCCTCGCTGTTGCGGACGGGACGTCCGCGGTCCCAGTGAAGAGCTTGAGTCGGAGCCTCCAGATGTCCGCTTATGGTGCAAAAGCGTTAGCTTGCGGTCGTTCTTAGAGCAGAGTAACGAGCTTAGAGCAGGGTAACGAGGCAAATACGCCTTCGCACTGTGGGGAACAGCTGTTGCTAATCGTGTGGAGACGAGACAAACTATGCAGCCTGAATCCGGTTTTCCTGTCGGAAACGTAAAGGAAGAATAACGATGAAACGAACCCTGTTGGCCGCTGAGTTAGCATTTATTGCCGCATTCGCTTTGACTGGCATTGCCTGCGTAACCCAATCGCCGCCAAACTCAAACTCGGTCGCGACAACCACGCCGTCACCGGTTTCCTCCGCATCTCCGACGACGGGGGTCGTTACCGAGGCCAGCACCATTCCAGTGACCTTGCCGGTTTTGGACGCGCTGTTTACTGATGAGGCGTTCAAAGCCGAGCTCAAATCCAAACTCCAACTGAGCGACGAGCAAATCAGCGGCTTGCGTAACAGCGCCAGCGCAGAAGTTGCCAAACTGCGCCAGACGAACGCCGAGCAGCAGCCGGGAAGCGCGGCGGAGGCCAGGGCCCTGGCCACAGAATCAATCCGCAACGTAATCGGCGCGCAAAAGACGGACGAACTTCTCGCTTTGGTTCGTGAGCACTGGATTAAGGGAGGCGAAGAGCTTGAGCCGGGCAAAGCCAAAGTCGAAATCACGATGCTGCCGGGACCAAACGCCGTGCCGCCCGACACGCGTATTGTGGTCAACATACCAGCGTTCAGGATGGATCTTTTTCAGAACGGATCCCTGATCAAGTCGTACAAAATCGGTATTGGCTATCCCCAATTTCCGCTACCCACCGGACTGCGCAAGGCCCAGACGATTATCTTCAATCCCACGTGGACGCCGCCTGATTCTCCATGGGTGGCCACAATGAAGAACGTTACGGCTGGCGAAAAAATCGAAGCGGGCAGTCCGCTCAATCCGCTGGGCCCGATCAAGATTCCCATTGGGATGCCCTCGTTAATTCACGGTGGGAAGTCGCCTTCAAAGATTGGTACGTTCGCCTCGCACGGATGCGTGGGACTTACTAACGCGCAAGTTAAAGACTTTGCTCGGACGCTGGCACACGCCGCTGGGAAAGATGTGTCCGACAAAACAATCGCCGCGTACCTTAGAGACCCGACGAAAACGCGGGTCGTCAAACTCGATGAGCCGGTGCCTGTCGAACTGCGTTACGAGACCATAGTCGTCGAAGACGGCAAACTCCACATCTATCGCGACGTCTATGATCAGAACACCAACACGGAGGAGAATCTGCGCGCGGCTTTGGAGAAGCATGGCATTAAGTGGGAGGACCTGAGCGAAGGAGAACGCACAGAGGTTTTGGAAGCGCTGAATGCCATGTCCGCACACCCGAAGAAGCAGGTCTCAATCAAACCAGTAGAGGCGAAGCCGTCGCCCGAGCCTCCCGCCAACACATCGGGCAACGCGAATGATCAGAAAGCAAAAACGGCTCGTAAGAAGCCTGTTGGCAAGAATCAGAAAGAGTTGGTGGTTGAAATTGCCACGTTGAGCGGAAAAGGGTATCCGGCGCCTGTGGCACTGGATACGGGCACCGGTAAGCCTGCTCCAAAAGCTGTTGAGACAACGGCGAGCAGATGAGCTCAGCGTCAGGCCGCTGCTTCACATGAATCGAGGGCCGGGGCTTCCTCCAAGGTGGTCCCTCCTTCACCAAGATAAGGCCGTCCCGCCTCAATTGCCTCGAAGTACTCCTCGATGCGCGAGAGTATCTCGTCTACCGAGTGTGAGTGATAGATCGTAGTGCGGAAGAGGGCTCCACCTTGCATCCCGCGGGTAAACTGTCCCGCGAGCTGCTTCATGCGGTTGATGGCCGGAGTCTCAGGCATGTCTTCGCGCAGCATATCGAAATACTCGAGTAAGATTGCTCGCTTATCAGCGAGTGTTGGTTGAAAGCCTTCTTCCCCTCGCATCACATCTTCAATCTGGCGAAAGATCCAGGGGTTGGCCATCGCTCCGCGACCAATCAAAACACCATCGCACCCGGTTTCACGAAAGCGCGCAAAAGCTCCTTCAATCGTGGTCACGTCGCCGCTGCCA
The DNA here is from genome assembly GCA_050748205.1 of Pyrinomonadaceae bacterium. Taxonomy (GTDB): domain Bacteria; phylum Acidobacteriota; class Blastocatellia; order Pyrinomonadales; family Pyrinomonadaceae; genus PSRF01. The sequence continues at coordinate 24,621 of JBOGOU010000217.1, forward strand.
GAGACCGGGACACTCACGGCTTCCTTGATCTGTTTCACAAGGTCCCAATTTGCCAGCCCACGGTAACCCTGCTCTTTTGTCCGTCCGTGAAGGGCGATGTGCTCGACACCGCAGGCTTCGGCGAGCTTTGCAGTCTCGAGGGCGTTGATTGCGTGATCGTAAAACCCTGCTCGAATCTTAATCGTCAGCGGGATTTTGATTGCCTTCTTGATTTCTTTGAGAATTGTCTCCAGGCGCGAGTGGTCTTTCAGCAGGCCCGAGCCACCGCCGTGCTTAACGACTTTTGGCGCGGGGCAGCCGCAGTTAATGTCCAAAATATCGGCGCCGACCTCTTCGGCCATCTCCGCTGCCATGCGCATTCGCTCAGGCTGGCCGCCAAATATCTGCACGGCAAACGGTCGCTCATCCTCATAGAAGCGCATCTGGCGTTTTGATTTCGGGTTGCTGCGCGTTAGTCCCTCAACGGAAATAAATTCCGACACAGACAACCCCACGCCGCCGCAGTGCTTAAGCAAACGGCGAAACGAGACGTCTGTCACCCCCGCCATCGGTGAAAGGATCAGCGGTGGGCTGATTTCGATATCCCGAATCTTAAATGTCTTGATCTCTGCCATCACGGCTTTATTGTAACGGGAGTGCCCTTTTCCACTGATTTATACATTTCGCTGATGTCTTCATTCTCTAACGCGACGCAGCCCCAAGTCCAATCGCTCCCGGATCCATGTCCATGGATGTAGATTAACCCACCCAGGGCTGTATTCTGCGGCGGTGCTGTCTTGTTTCTGATCGCCTTAACAATTGCATCATGCTGTGCTTGGGTAATTAGGCCCTCGCGTAGCCCGCGCTCCGCGTCTTCCACATTCGGATAACTTATCCCCAGGGACAGATAGTAATTGCTCTTCGGATTTTTGACAAAAATATAGAAGTCGCCCTCGGGCGTCGCACGATCACCTTCCTTTTGCTTATCAGCAACCGGATTCAGTCCCAGTCCTATGCGGTACGTCCGCACCACAATGCCGTTGGAATAAAGCTCCAATTGCCGCTTGCTTTTCCAAACAACTATGCGAGGGTCTCTGAGCGGGAGCTTCAAGAATTCTCTCTCTTGCACCTGACCTTGCGGCTGGTTCTCTTTGGGATCCGTCGCACCTTGAGACGGCGCGCCGTCGGTTTTCTGAGAGCACAGCCCAAGTAACAAGGCTATAAACGAGATTGCCGCGAAGAGAAGGTATTTCATGGCTACTCGGCCCACCGGTACCAATGCAGTTTCCCAGTCAGCGATGCGACCCAGGCCTCCAGGCGTTGCTATGGCGATGCCGTCTGATGTGAGGCGGCAAGAGTGACAACGGGCGCGACCTCGCCAGTGCCTGCTAACCGCTCCCTGGGCGATGATAGCTCAGATACTCATTCGTCTAAAGAAGTTTGGCTTCAGCTACTGAGATCCTGGAACCTTGGGGTCTTCACTCAATATTTCGTACAAAGCGACTGCTTCCTTGCGAGAGGTTTGGCGCGCGGTAGGCTCTGCTAGAACGCGAATCCGGGTCACCCGATTCCGAGCGTTGATAGTAACTTCATCGCCGGGCCTCACCGCGTGAGCCGGCTTCGCTTTCTTGTGATTTACGAGAACGAGTCCAGCGTCGCACAACTGCTGGGCTATTGCACGGCGCTGGCAGAGACGGCTGGCTTTGAGGAAAAGGTCAAGCCGCAAGACATTTTCCATTTGTCATTTGACAATTTTCATCTGTCATTTTGTGTGGTTCGTGGGGTTTTTTTGATGCGTTGACAGTGCGCAGCTTGAGGTACTACTCCTCAAAATAACCAAGGGTCAATATGAAAAATGAGATGACTAGGGTTTCTTATTCTTCTTGTCGGAATTCTTTCCCTTTGCGGGCTCTGAGCTCTTGGCGGCTGTCGCCGGCGTGAGTTTCAATAGCGGTTCCACAGTTTCCCGATAATTCTCAGCGACCTTGACGTACGATTCCTTGAGCAGGTTGTGTAGATACGTTTCCCGCTCTTTGGGCGAACGCTCAATGGTGATCGCCTCACGCACCTGGTTTTCGTTGAAGGTGGCAGTGGTACCCCCTGGCGTCCGTTCATCCACGCGAAAGATCTGGTAGCCATCGTTGTTTCTTAGCGGATCGCTAATGCCGCCCACTTTCACGTTCCTGATCGATGTCGCAATATCTTCGCGCAGATTGGGCATCTCAAACCTGCCAACCTTACCTTTATTCTGCGGCGCCGTCCTCACACCATTCATTTCGCGCTCAGAGTTTGCGGCAGCAACCGATCCGAAATCTGCTCCAGCGCGCAACTGGGTTAGCAGCTCCATCGCCCTCGCTTTCACGTCAGCTTCGTTCTTACCCGCATAACTCAAAAATATCTCGGAGAGGACCACTGACTCTGGCTTAATAAACTTGGCGCGATTGGCTTCGAAATATTTTTTTAACTCATCCATGGTCAGCCCGAAGAAGATCCTCCGGTCTACTTCTTGTTGAATTACGGCCTGCTTCATGATCTCAGTACGCAACGTCTGTCGAGTCGCCGCGGGATCTAACCCAGAATCCCTCATCGCCTGGTCCAGCTTCTCGATGGTTGTAATGCCCTGTTCCTTGGCCACCTCAAGCATGCGGCGGTTGACCTCAGCCTCAACCTCGTTTGTGAGCTCAAGTTCTTTACCCTTTTGGAGCAGCAACTGTTCGTTAATAAGCGTGGCGATCAATTCTGCCTGGCGCTTTGCGACCTCTTCGGTTGCCTGTTGCTCAGGCACCCCGTTTTGCTTCAGGGCTTCGATGCGTTCTTTGGATTCCCGCTTGACCATCGAGAGCGTGATCACGTCTTCGTTGACCTGTGCAATAACTTCGTCAACAACGCGGAGCTCACCCTCCTGACCAAATATAGCCGGCGCAGAGAATGCGAACAGCACAAACGCCAGCAGCGTCGCAGCAAATGATATGAGTTTGGATTTCACAAATTACTCCTAAAATGAAAGTGGTCTTGGTCTTTGGTCTTTGAGCTTTGTACTTTGTACTTTGAACTTTGTGCTCTGCGCTGTTTCACTTTGAACTTGGATCGGGGAAACGCAAACAAAGTACAAAGAACTAAGTTCAAAGTTCTTCAAAGACCAAAAACCAAAGGCCAAAGACCAAGAGGTACCACCGACAAAGGCCTAATTCTAATCTTCAGCCCTAAGTTCCAGCAACGCGTCACGCGCTACCCGAAGCACGCTGTCGGCTTCTTCCTCGCTGAGATCCAGGCGTAAGACGCCGGTCGGCGTGAAGGTTGCAGGGCCCCTGTTAACGAAAACAGCCAGCTTTTCGGGTGAAATGCGCGCCTTCTCGCTGAACTTAATAGCGATCCCGTCCGCTGTCTTATCGATTGAAATTACCCCGACCTCTTCGGCTAACCGGCGCAGGCGGGCGTATGCGAAAAGTTCTTCAACCGGGAGCGGCACGCGGCCATAGCGATCTTCTGTCTCCCTGCGAATGCTGGAAAGCGTCCCCTCATCTTTCGCCGAAGAAACCCTCTTGTAAGTTCGCAGCCGCTGGCCCATGTCCTGAATGTAATCTTCGGGAATCGCCACGTTGACGCCGAGGTTGATTGAAACACTCGTCTCATCTTCAACCTCCTCGCCGCGAAGCTCCGCGACAGTGCGCTCCAGCATCTGCGTGTATAAGTCGAACCCGAGCGCATCCAGATGGCCTGACTGCTGGCCACCCAGAAGGTTTCCGGCACCGCGTAGCTCGAGGTCCAATGCCGCGATGCGAAACCCTGCTCCCAGGTCTGAGAACTCCCGAATAGCCGCTAGCCGGCGTCTGGCGATGGCTGAAAGCTCCTGCTCGCCCGGTATCAAGAGATAAGCATAAGCCCGGCGATTCGAGCGCCCTACGCGTCCACGCAATTGATAAAGCTGGGAAAGACCATAGGCGTCGGCGCGATTTATGATGATTGTGTTGGCACGGGGGATGTCTATTCCGTTCTCAATGATTGTCGTAGCGACAAGAACGTCATGCTTAAAGTCAATGAAGTCGAGCATTACTCGCTCCATCTCCTTTTCGTTCATTTTTCCATGGCCGACGACAATGCGTGCCTGGGGCACCAAACGTTTCACCAGCGCGGCGATGGTTTCTATCGTTTCGACACGATTGTGTATGAGAAAGACCTGGCCTCCACGAGCAAGCTCCAACTCAATCGCCGACTTGATCACGTTTTCAGAAAACTGCACAACCTGGGTTTGTATCGCCAGACGATCGCTGGGCGCCGTCTCAATCAGCGACATATCCCTGAGCCCAGAAAGCGACATGTTTAGCGTGCGCGGTATCGGCGTTGCCGAAAGCGTCAAAACATCGACCCGCTTCTTGAGTTGCTTGAGCTTTTCCTTATGGGCCACGCCAAAGCGCTGTTCCTCATCAACCACAACCAGTCCCAGTTCCTTGAAGCGGACATCTTTTGAAAGCAGTCTGTGCGTCCCGATAATTACGTCGATCTCTCCTGAGTCAACGCGTCTAACAATTTCTTTCTGTTCCCTGGTCGACCGGAATCGAGACAGCAGTTCGACTTTCACGGGAAAAGGCGCGAAGCGAGTGCGGAGCGTGTCGTAGTGCTGATAAGCCAGCACCGTTGTAGGAGTCAGTATTGCTGCCTGCTTGCCTTCCATTACCGCCTTGAAAGCCGCGCGCATGGCAACTTCGGTTTTGCCATAACCTACATCGCCACACAGCAGGCGGTCCATCGGCGTTGGCTCTTGCATGTCGCGCTTTACGTCTTCAATCGCAGTCTCCTGATCTGGCGTCAACACGTATTCAAAACCGTCTTCGAATTCTTGCTGCCATGGTGTGTCGGCAGCAAAAGCGTAGCCTCCGACCAGCTTTCTTTCCGCGTACAGACGCAAGAGCTCGTCAGCCATATCGCGCATGGCGCGTTTCGCTTTGGCCTTGGTCTTTTGCCAGCCCAGACCGCCGAGCCGGTCAAGCGTTGGCTGATGCCCTTCACCGCTCGAGTATCGCTGCACCAGGTCAAGTCGTTCGACAGGGACATAGAGCTTTGCGTCCTCAGCATAGTAGAGCAGCATAAACTCGCCGCTGCGAGCTCCGAGATCGAGAGTCTGCAAGCCGCCAAAACGCGCGATACCATGATCCACGTGCACGACAAAATCATCGACTTTCAAATCTCGAAAGTCAGAAAGAAAAGCTGCGGTTTTTGATCTTCGCTTTCTGCCCTCCGCCGTCTGCCTTCGGCCTCCCGGCCCGGCGCTGCGCCGCTCCAGTGTCTGGTCGCCGGCTTCGTCGAACAGGTCACCCTCGATGTGGATCAGCAGACGGGCCGCGGGCATTTCAAACCCCGCGCTGAGGCGCCCGACTGTGACGATCGCTTGTGCTGCCTGAGTGGAGGCCCCGCCCTCGCCGTTTTTATCCGCTAAGAAAAGAAACGTCTCTACGTCATACTCGCGCAGGATGTCGACGATGCGCTCAGCCACACCGAGGCTCGGCATCACGAACAAGGTTGTCGTTCCACTTTGACGGCCGCGTACAACATCAGCTGCAAGATCCGCCAGTCTGCCGTGGTAACGCATCACTGATTGAGTCTTCCACTCAACTTCTAGTGCTTGTACGACGGTAGGAAACAAAAACAAAGGCTGGCGCCGGGAGCGAGGGCGTCCAAGCTGAACCTTGGGAGACTCTGCTTCCAGCGCGAGGCGCTCGTCTGATTCCGCAGCGGCCCGCCCCAGAGTGCGCAGCTCAATTCGCGTAAACTGATCCAAACGCGCGCGTAATTCTTCAGCCGGCAGGTAAAGTTCCGTAGGAGCCAGGGCAAGGTCATCGGCAGCATCGGTCTCGCTGTAGCGTTCGTCGAGTGATTGATAGGTTTCGCCCAGGTAGGATTCAATTGCCGTTGGCTCGTCAATCACGAGCACCGCATTCTTAAGATAATCAAACACGCTCGCACTGCGTTCGCGCACAATGGGCATCAGCCATTCCCAGCCGGCAAAGGCTTCGCCTTCATCAGCGAATGCGGTGCGGTCGCGCAGTGACCGAGCGTAACGTGATTCGCCCCAACGGTCTCGCGCCGCCTCTGCCCAGAACTGAAAGTCACGGCTTGTAACCGCTAGTTCGCGCATGGGCGCAATTTCAATCTCGCTCAACTGCGTGATGGATAACTGAGTTTCGGGATCAAATTCGCGAATTGACTCGACCGTGTCTCCAAAAAACTCTATGCGCACTGGCGAGTCGGCACCGGGAGGCCACACGTCGAGGATGCCGCCGCGAATCGAGAATTCGCCGATGGCGCCAATCGGATCTTCTCTCATGTAACCGGAGGCCAACAGTTTTTCGACGAGTTCGTCCGGCGACTGATCTTCACCGCGTTTTAATATCGCTCCGGCCCGTGCAATTTCAGCCGGGGTGACCGTCTTACGCGCTAGCGCGCGAGCAGTCACCAGTACGAAATCCTGGGAATGATGGGCCAGGCGCCAGAGCGTGCGAGCGCGCTGCTCGAGTGTTTCCGCATGAGGGGAGGAGCCGGCATAAGGATCGCTTTCGGAGGCGGGAAGAAGCAGCACTTCGTTTTCGCAATCGGTTTTGCCCCTTGAGGCGCAGTACCAAAAGCGCAGGTCGCGTTCCAGCGCCTCAAGATCGCGGTTGGATTGAGTGACGAGGGCGAATAGCCGCCCGGTTTCACGCTGCAGGGCCGCGAGAGCAAGAGCACGGGCGGAGCCGGCGATCAACCCACTGATTGAGACTACGCGCGCGCCCCGGGCTATCTCCGCAGCGAGTTGCTGAAACTCAGCGGTCTCTCTGACAGCCTGCAGCGCGGTTTGTAAGGCCGGAGTTGTTTGAATCGTACTGCTCATTACATTCTTCGTGTGATTTCGCGGAATCGTACTCTGTCTTTTGAGAACGATGGACACTCATCACTCATTGATAGTCATCACTTACCCCTTGCTTCCGCATTCTTTCAATGATTGCCGTTGTAGAGGCACCTTGGCTGAAAGGCAAAGAAACCACCCTGCCGCCGGCCGCCTCCACTTCCTCGCGTCCATGAATCTCATCGATACCATAGTCACCGCCTTTGACCAGAATGTCTGGCAGCACCTCGGCGATCAGCCGTCGTGGAGAGACTTCATCGAAAATAGTCACATAGGTTACGGGCCTCAGGGCCGCGAGGATCTCGGCACGCTCCTGTTCAGGAATTACCGGCCGGTCATTACCCTTCAACTCATGCACACTGCGATCGCTGTTTATCGCCACCACCAGGGCCTCTCCAAGGGCCCGCGCCTGCGCCAGATAGCGCACATGTCCGACGTGCAGAAGATCAAAGACGCCGTTGGTAAAGACCAAACACGTGCCGTCGGCGCGCAGACGATCACGCTCCCGAAGCAGCTCTTCGTGGCTTAATATCTTCCCGCTCATTCACCTAACAATCTAGCACGGCAGGAGATTAGTCGCTAAATAGGCCTCAGGTCTCTAACTCGAGGTGGGCAAAAATCAGCCGCGGATTAACGCGGAGAACGCGGATCTGAAAAAGCGATAAGACAAAACAGCACAGATGAACACGGATAACACGGATCTGAAGGAAGCCATGACAGGTTGCGAGCAGTCTTGACCTCTCACCTATTCTAATCCGTGTTATCCGTGTTCATCTGTGGCTGTTTTGTGTTATGGGCTTTTTCTGATCCGTGTTATCCGTGTTTATTTGTGGCTGTGCCTGTTTTGTGTTATCGCTTTTTCAGATCCGCGTTCTCCGCGTTAATCCGCGGCTGTTATGGCCTTCTTCAGATCCGCGGCTGAATTGCGCTCAAACTGGTTCGCTCTCTATAATCAGCCCTTTGCTTCAGGAGGATCATTGTCCACACCCTTCACAGAGATCAACGGCGAGAACGATCAAACGCGCGCCCGGCACGAACATCTCGAGGCCCTGCGCCGGCTCGTCGGCAACGCCTATCCAAACAAGTTCGAGCGGAGCCAGATTGTCGAAGAAGGTCGTGAAGATACGATCACTGCTGTAGTCAAAAAGTTCCACGCGTTTGAACCACAGCCCGCCGCCGACGGACGTCCTGCTTCCGAAGCAATCGAGCTCGCAAACCAACAGCTCAATAAGATCACTTTGCGCCTCGCCGGGCGCATCGCCTCGCCGCCACGAGTTATGGGCAAGGCGGCATTTGTTCATCTCTCCGACGGCGTTACCCGCTTGCAGATCTATGTGCGCAAGACTGATGCGAAAGCTGTCAACAATGACACTCGCACTTCAATGGAGGGTGAAGGTAAGGGTTGGGAGCTCTTTGAGCTTTTGGATCATGGAGACTTCGTCGGCATCGAAGGCTACCTCTTTGTGACCAGGACGGGTGAGCTATCGGTGCATGTTGAGAAGCTGCAGTTCCTGGCTAAGGCTCTCGTGCCGATGCCAGACAAGATGCACGGCATCCACGATCCGGAAATTCGTCAACGGCAACGCTACGCCGATCTCATCGCCGGCAGTCTGAAACACGAACGCGAAGAGGGCGAACTAACGCCACGAGAAGTCTTCGATCGGCGCTCGGCAATCATTCGTGAGATGCGCCGTTTTCTCGAAGACCAGGGTTACGTGGAAGTCGAGACACCGATGCTCACGTCAAAGGCGACGGGCGCGGCTGCCCGTCCATTCAGGACGCATCACAACGCGCTTGATATCGATCTCTATGCGCGGATAGCGCCGGAGCTCTACCTAAAGCGGCTTCTGGTAGGCGGCTTTGAGAAGGTCTATGAGCTCAATCGCAATTTCCGCAATGAAGGCATCGATCGTATTCATAATCCAGAATTCACTATGCTTGAGTTTTACTGGGCGTATGCGGACGTAAACCAGATGATGGACTTGTGTGAAGACATGCTGCGCGCGAACGTCTTCAGAGTTCTCGGACACACGCATGTGCGTTATGGCGAACACGACATCGACTTTTCCAAGCCGTTTGAACGACTGACAATGAAAGAGGCGATTAGAAAGTATGGTTCTCAAGAGGTGGCCAGACGTGATATCGAGAACCTTGACGGAGCGGTCTTAGCCGAGCTATTCGAAGTTACCGCCGAACAAAAGCTGGTTCAACCAACTTTCATAACTGATTTTCCTAAGCCAATCTCACCGCTTTCTAAGACTTCCCCAGGCGACCCGACAATCGCTGAGCGCTTCGAGCTCTTCATAGACGGTATGGAGTGTGCCAACGGATTCTCGGAGCTGAATGATCCGCGCGAACAGTACGAGAGATTTAGTGAACAGATGACGCAGCGGGAGCGGGGTGATGAAGAGGCGATGGTGATGGATGAAGACTACATCCGCGCGTTATCCTACGGCATGCCGCCCGCGGCAGGAATTGGAATTGGCATCGATCGGTTTGTCATGTTGCTCACAAATCGCCCTTCGATTCGCGACGTGATCCTCTTTCCTCATATGCGCCCCGAACGAAAACCAGAGGATGACACGGAGTAGTCATTTTCCATTTGTCATTTGACATTTTTCATTTGTCATTTGTGACGCTGGGGGACGCGGTGACACGGATAGTTAATGTTGCTT
>JBOGOU010000218.1:0-2082 GCA_050748205.1 Pyrinomonadaceae bacterium
AGCCTGGGTAGAACATGAACAACACGATTCTTATTCCACGCTCCCTCGGGTGCGGCAGATCACGAATGAGATTCTTCCAGGAGCTACCGTTAGGAAACACTTGCTTTGGCGTTATTCCATGACATGGGAGAAAGAGAAGTAATGGGATACTAGCTTCCTTTGATTTTCTTGATCTCTTCGGTCAGCACAGGAACCGCTTCAAACAAGTCACCGACGATGCCATAGTCGGCAATGTCGAAGATGGGAGCCTCGGGATCCTTGTTGATGGCCACAATGGTACTCGAGTTTTTCATACCGACGAGATGTTGAATGGCGCCTGATATTCCAAGGGCCACATACAGTTTGGGCGCCACAGTTTGTCCAGAGGATCCAATTTGACGGTCGATGGGCAGCCACTCCGCGTCGCAGATGGGACGCGAAGCTGCGATATCGCCGCCGAGAGCCTCAGCGAGCTTCTCAGCCAAAGCGATGTTCTCCTTGCTCTTAATTCCGCGACCGATCGCCACGATGATCTCCGCTTTCGACAAGTCAACGGCCTGTTTCACTTCCTGAAATGGCGCTTCCGGACTCATGCGAATATCGCCAACCTCAACTTCCTGCGTTTCGACCGGCGCACCACTTCCCTTCAGGGCCTGCTCTCCGCGGTAAGCCCCCGACTGAAAAGTAGCAAAGATCGGCGCCTCGTCATCGGAGACAACGTCCGCGTCAATTTTTCCGAGGAAGATCCGGCGGGTGAACGTAGTTGAACGATTTGTTACTTTGGCTCGAATGCAGTCGCTGATCAGCGATTTACCAAACCGGGCGGCGAGCTTGGGCGCGTAGTCGCGGACCAAATACGTGTGCGGCATAACAACGAGCTGTGGATCGACCTGCCTCACTACACGCTCCATCGCATCCGTATAGCCGTCCGGCGTGTAGTCGGCGAGCTTTGCGTTGTTGGCGTAGATTACTTTCGCAAGGTCATAGCCGGCTGTCTCCTGGGCGAGTGCACTCATGCCGGAGCCCAGCACCACCGCGGTCACAGGCTGTTTAAGTTGTGATCCGAGATCTTGTGCAGCAGCGATTGCTTCAATCGAATGCTTACTGAACGCTCCGCCACGATGCTCTACAAAAACAAGAAGGCCTTGACTCATTTATACCTCAAGAAAAGGTGTCGGGTGTCGGTCAAAGGTGTCAGATGTCGGGTGTCAGGTGCCAGTATGAGAGGTGTCAGGTATCGGGTGCCTGCCGGTGGTTCCTCTCCGGATACCTTCATACTGGCACCTGACACCCGATACCTGACACCCGATACCTGACACCCGATACCTGGCACCCGATACCCGGCACCCTAGATCACTCGCGCCTCAGTGTGAAGTTTCTCAGCCAGCGCTACTGCGCCGGCTTTCGCATCGCCATTGCCCAGAAACTGTGTCTGCTTTGTCTTCTGGGGAAAGTAAATCTTTTCAATTCGTTGATGTGAAGGACGGCTGACGATTTCCGCGGACGGCGTAAGCTCCTTAATTTCTTTCTTCTTAGCCGCCATTATGCCCTTGAGCGTTGCGTAACGGATTTGGCTGATGCCGGACTGGATCGTTAACAGCGCCGGAGTCGGCATCGAATACCATTGATACCAGCCGCTTTCAAGTTCTCTCTTGACGCGCAGTCTCTCGCCCGAGGCATCAACTTCGATCACGATTGTCGCGTGCGGTAAGCCAAGCAGGTCTGCCATGATCACGCCCGTTTGCGCATAGCCGTAGTCATCAGACTGCAGCCCGGTCATTATCAGATCCGGTTGCTCGTCACGAATTGCTTCAACCAGGGCACTCGCCGCGGCATAGGGAGAAAGATGCGCGAGGTTATCGCCCACCACATGAATCGCGCGATCGGCGCCTCGCGCGAGTGCGTCTTTGATTACACTCTTGGCCCGCTGCGGTCCCATTGAACAGACAATTACTTCGCCGCCCTTCTTCTCTTTTAACCGCAGAGCCTCTTCCAGGGCATACCCATCCGATTCATTAACTTCGAATGAGAGATCCCCTTCCTCGATCCATGTTGCTTCTTTGTTAATGCGCAAGATCGCATCTTTGTTTGCGACTTGTTTCA
>JBOGOU010000219.1:0-8146 GCA_050748205.1 Pyrinomonadaceae bacterium
ACATGCATCTCTATCGCTATCGAATTGACGGCACGCTTCAGAATCAGGTGACGAAGGGCCCCTGGGCGTTAGCGAGCGCGGGCGGCATCGCCTTCTGGGTCCATCAGGCGCTGGTTGGTGTTGATGAAAAGAACGATTGGATTTACTTCACGGCGCTCGAGCGATCATCAATCGAGAGACATTTGTATCGCGTGCACGCGGATGGATCAGGATTCACCCGGATTTCGAAAGAGCTGGGGACCCATCGCATTTCGATGTCGCCCGACGCGCGATACTTTGTCGATACCTACTCGGACATTCGCACACTGCCGGCGCTACGACTTCATGCCGGCGACGGTTCGACGCTGCAAACGGTGGCTTCTCCGCGCCCGCAGTTAATTGCGTCTTACGATGTTCAGTTTCCGGAAATAGTTACGATCCCCGCTGATGACGGCTTTTCAATGCCGGCGCAAATCCAAAAGCCAAAAACTTTTCAACCTAATCATAAGTTCCCGGTGATCATGTTTGTTTACGGCGGACCCGCAGCGCCGCAGGTCTCAAACTCGTGGCAGCGAGATACTCTGTGGAACCAAATGTTGGTCGACGCCGGCTATGTTGTTGTCAAGGTTGATAATCGGTCAGCGACCGCGATCAGCAAGCAGTTGGAAAACACGATCGTCAAGCGTCTGGGCGAAGCGGAGACACCTGATCTTGTGGCCGCGGCGCGCTGGCTGAAGAAACAGTCGTGGGTCGATCCTCAGCGCGTGGGCGTGTGGGGCTGGAGTTATGGCGGATGGATAACTCTGAATTTGATGACGCGTTCGCAGGAATTCAAAGCCGGCATCGCAGTGGCGCCAGTTACCGACTGGCGATATTACGACTCAAAGTGGACCGAAGGAGCAATGCGAACGCCGCAGGAGAATTCTGAAGGATACGCAAGTACGTCCGTGGTCCCGCGCGCTAAAGATCTGCACGGCCATCTGTTGATCGTTTATGGAACCTATGACGACAACGTACATCCATATCACGAGATGGCATTCATTGACGCGCTGGTCGCCGCCAGCAAGACGTTCGACATGATGGCGTATCCGATGCGCAAACACGGCATCACCGATGATGCCGCCACACTTCATCTGTACCACCTGATGCTCGATTTCTGGAAACGCAACCTTTAAAGGTGACACTCACCGCCAACACAAAACTCGGCCGTTTCGAAATCCGCTCGAAGATTGGCGAAGGCGGGATGGGCGAGGTGTATCGCGCGCGCGATACGCAGCTTGATCGGATGATTGCAATCAAGCTGCTGCCGGCGGACATCGCGTGTGATCAGCGGCGGCTGCATCGGTTTTTGCAAGAAGCGCGCTCGGCGGCAGCACTGTCACATCCCAACATTGCGCACATTTACGAAATCGGTGAAGCGGAAAGCGGTTATTTCATAGCGATGGAATATGTCGAGGGAACGCCACTAGATCAGAAGATTGCTGCCCAACCGCTCTCAATTAGTGAAATCCTGGATTTCGCTATTCAAATCACCGATGCCCTTGACGAGGCGCACAGCAAAGGCATCGTACACCGCGACATCAAATCTTCAAACATCATGATCACGGCGCGCGGGCGCGTGAAGGTGCTCGATTTCGGCTTGGCAAAAGTAACTCAAGCTGCGGCGACGCCCAAAGAAATTTCCGACAGCGAAATGGCCACGCGGGTTAAAACAAGCCCTGGCGTCGTGATGGGCACGGCCAATTACATGTCGCCCGAACAGGCGAGCGGGAAAGAGGTCGATGCTCGCACAGACATCTGGAGTGTCGGAGTTGTGCTTTATGAAATGGTGACCGGTCATGTGCCGTTTATGGGCGCGACGCCGAGTCATATCGTCGTCGCAATTTTGGAGAAAGAACCGCTGCCATTGTCGGCTTATGTGCCGCACGTCCCCGAAGCGCTTGAATGGATCATCACTGAAACCCTGACAAAAGATCGCGACGAGCGAACTCAAACCGCTCGCGAACTGATGAAAAAGGTGCAGCGGCTCAAGCAGCGCGTTGATGCGGATGCCGAAGTGGAACGCTCTGTCGCGCCTGAGCACCGCCGCCAATGCTCCGGCGGCAACAAGTAAAATTATTCAGCCCAGCGTTGCCTTGACCACTTCAAGTTCTGAAAGCCTTCGCTCGCAGACCGCGGAAGTGGCAGCAGCGCCAACGAATGTTTCCAGCGCCGAGTACGTCGTCAATCAAATCAAGAGTCACAAGACAGGCTCGGCGGTCGCAGTCGCGATTGCGCTTATTGTTCTAGTCGGACTTAGCATAGCGGCTTACAAATTCTTTAGCGGTCGAAGATCTAGCGAACTTTCGCTGGCAGCGGCGAAATACATGCGGCTTACGAATACAGGCAACGCAACCGGCGCCGCAATCTCGCCTGACGGCAAGTGGCTAGTTCAGGTGCAGGATGATGGCGCACAACAGAGTCTGTGGTTGCGGCAGGTCGCGATCGCGAACAGCAACACGCAAGTCGTGCCGCCAGCTGATGTTCGATATCGAGGCCTCGCCTTTTCGCCTGATGGTAATTACGTTTATTACCTTACCCGTACCGCGAGCGGAGGCTCCGGGACGCTCTATCAGGTTCCGGTTCTCGGCGGCACGCCGCGCAAGTTGTTCACGGGCATCGAGAGCAATCTGGCATTTTCTCCCGACGGCAAGCAAATAGCGTATTTCAATGTTTACGAGGAAGAAGACCGGCTCATGATTGCCAATGCGGACGGGAGCAATCAGCGTCAGATCGCAATGCGGCACGGTGACGAATACTTCTTCCGAGGGGATTGGAGCACGGTGTCATGGTCGCCGGATGGAAAGACCATTGCCAGTCCGGTAGCAAGCAGTAGTCAAAACTACATGAGCGTTGTGACTGTTTCAGTCGCATCGGGCGAATTGCAGTTTTTTACTCCGCGTAAGTGGTACATTGTCAGACAAGCCATCTGGTTTGATGCCAACACAATTCTCGCGACCACTTCGGAACAGGCCGGGCTCCCTTACAACATCTGGCGCATTTCTTATCCGTCAGGCGAAGCGACGAAGCTCACGAACGATTTGAATTCGTATCCGACGATCAGTCTGACCAGTGACTCGAAGCTGCTCGCTGCCGTGATGACCGAAGTTGACAACAACGTCTGGCTGATGCCGGCATTCGATGCCGCGCGCGCTGAACAAATTACCAAAGGCCATAACCTCGTAGGCTCGCCTGCGTTGACTCCGGACGGCAAGATAATCTATCCGCTCAAGGCGACGAGCGGTGCCGATCTTTACCTCTTCGATCCATCCAACGGCAATCACAAACAGCTTACAGCCGATGCCGGCGATAATCTTAGCCCATCAGTTTCGGGCGACGGACGCTATATTGTGTTCAGGTCCGATCGGACCGGTGCGCCGCATATTTGGCGAATAGATATGGACGGATCGAACCCGAAGCAACTAACCGACAAGTATCAGAACTATGATCCCCACGCATCTCCCGATGGCCATTGGGTAGTGTACATGTCGTGCTTGAATAAGTGCACAGTTTGGAAAGTACAGATCGACGGCGGTCAACCTCTACAGATTACGGACAGGTATTCCTCTTCGCCGGTCTTCTCGCCCGACGGAAAACAGATCGCGTGTGGGTACCTCGGGCAACCAACCGCGCCGTTCACACTGGCCATACTCCCAAGCGATGGTGGTGCGCCGATTAAAACGTTTGCCTTTCCAACTGGCGTGGACACGAACCTGCGCTGGACTAGCGAAGGCCGCGCGCTGGTTTACGGGGTTACGCGCAATGGCGTCACAAATTTATGGGCGCAACCTATCAACGGCTCGGCGACGAAACAACTGACTAACTTCACATCTGAACGAATCTTTAACTTCGATTTTTCGCTGGACCGAAAACAAATTGTCCTTTCACGCGGCACTTCAACAAGCGATGTCGTGCTGATTAGCAACTTCAGGCAGTGACGATCGCCGCCGGCACCAAACTGGGCCGTTACGAAATCCGCTCGAAGATTGGCGAGGGCGGAATGGGCGAAGTGTATCGCGCGACCGACCTTACGTTGAATCGTGACGTTGCAATCAAAGTGCTTCCGGGAACTTTCTTGAATGATGCCGAACGTCTCGCGCGATTCCAGCGCGAAGCTCAAGTCTTAGCGTCGCTTAATCACACAAATATCGCCACGATCTATGGCGTTGAAGAAGAAAATGGGTTCCGTGCGCTAGTAATGGAGTTGGTTGAAGGGCCAACACTCGCAGACCGCATTGCCCTGGGACCCATTCCGTTAGACGATGGGCTGGCGATTGCAAGACAGATCGCGGAAGCGCTCGAAGCGGCACATGAACGCGGCATCATCCATCGTGATCTGAAACCTGCGAACGTGAAAGTCACTCCGGAAGGCACGGTCAAGGTGCTCGATTTCGGACTTGCAAAAGTGTTCGAAGTCGAAGCTCAGGTTACCGATCTTTCACATTCACCTACTCTCGTCAAAGGCACTCAGGCAGGGGTCATTCTCGGCACTGCGGCCTATATGAGCCCGGAACAGGCGAAAGGTAAAGTAGTTGACCGACGAGCAGATATATGGGCGTTTGGTTGCGTGCTGTTCGAGATGCTCTCGGGAAATCAGACGTTCAGTGGGGAAACCTTAACCGACACACTGGCGGCGGTGGTGCGAGCGGAGCCGGAATGGGAGACGCTGCCGCAGTCCACGCCGGATTCGATCCGTAGGCTGCTTCACCGGTGCCTGACAAAAGATCCAAAACTGCGGCTGCGCGATATTGGCGAAGCTCGTATCGCTGTGAGCGAACCGCAGGTGCAGCAGGCGTCGATAGCAAGCGCTGCCCCGGCGCAGTCCCAATCAACCTGGAGACGTCTCTTGCCCTGGACGACGGTTGTCCTTCTAGCAGCCGGCTTGTTGGCGATCTCGTTAATGTACCTTTCGCGCACGCCGAAAACGCAGCCCCTTCTCCGTTCCTCCATCAACCTTCCAGGTTTCACTCTGGATATAGAAAACTCATCGCTCGCGCTGTCGCCTGACGGTAAACGGTTAGTTTTTGCGGCCACCGGTTCTGATGGAACGAGCCAGCAACTTTGGATCCGGTCGATGGACAGCATGACTACGCAATCACTGCCCGGGACAAACGGGGCGACCTATCCCTTCTGGTCGCCAGACGGCAGGTTCGTCGGGTTCTTCGCTGATAAGAAACTCAAGAGGATGGAGATTTCAACCGGCACTGTGCAAAACTTGTGTGACGCGATTGAAGGCCGAGGGGCAACCTGGAGCCACCGGGATGTAATTGTCTTTGCTTCCGCCGCCTTCGGCCCTCTCTCCGAAGTTTCAGCCGCGGGAGGAACGCCGGTCCAACTGACATCAGTCGAAAGAAACGATCTTACTCACCGCAATCCGCACTTTCTGCCTGACGGTAAACGACTGTTGTTTTTCCGCGGGAGCAGCTCGTCAAGATCTGAAAAGACAGATGGGATCTATAGTCTGGATCTGGAGACAAAGAAAGTTGAACAGATCGCCAACGAAAAGAGTGAGGGTATTTATGTTGAGCCCGGGTACCTGGTATTTGTCCGTGACGGGAATCTGATGGCCCAACCGATCGACGCCGACCGACTGCGCACCAGCGGCCAAGCGGTATCGATTGCTGAAAAGGTGTCTTTCAACCCCCTTCGTTTGACGGGAGGTTATTCGTTATCTGCCACCGGATTGCTCGTGTTCGACGGCGGGTCACGTATCGTGAAAAGCCAGCTCACTTGGTTTGATATTGAGGGAAAGAGCCTTGGAACCGTGAGCGGACCAGCCTCGTTCATTTCGATCTCTATTTCACCGGACGGAAAGCGCGCTGAGGCGCTCGTTCTGGGTTTTGACAACACGCATTCGCAACTTTGGATGTATGACCTAAACCGCGGAATCGCCAGCCGTTTCACCGGCGGCTCGGAAGACTTCTATCCTGGCACATGGTCACCGGACGGCCGGCTTGTGGCTTATACCATGGGAGGAGGGTCTTCATTTCTTTACCTGCAACCATCTGACTCAAGTTCGGAACCTCAAAAAATCTCCACGACACAAAGTTCGCTCATCCCTGCCAGTTGGTCCCCAGACGGTGAGATGATTGTTTTCAATTCTCAAACCTCTCTGGGAGTGGACTTATGGATCCAGCCCTTGAACGGCGACAGACAAGCCTACCCATTCCTGGCAACCCCGGCAAACGAGATAGAGGGAGCTATTTCTCCAGACGGTCATTGGATCGCTTTCATTTCTGATGAATCTGGAAGGTACGAACTGTACGTGACTTCCTTCCCTTCTCCGGGTGTGAAACGACAAATATCTTCCGACGGAGCTGACGCCCCGCAATGGTTGAACGGCGGGAGCAAGCTTGCGTACATCAATGCGGAACGCAAATTGATCCTCGTAAACGTCAATGTCAAAGGGCAGGAATTCGTACTCGGAGAGTCGCATATCGTTTTCGGAGGCAAGCCGTTACGGTCATTGCCTCATCCTCTGGGTGGTTGGGATGTTCCCGTGTACATAAGCTCTGACCCCAAGCGAATCTTGTTACCTGCTCCTGTCGAATCAAATGCATCGCCTTCACTGACGCTGGTTGCAAATTGGACGGCAACATTGCAAAGATAGTGCTCAATTCAGGCCTCAGAATTGGACCATACGAGACCATAGCTTCAATTGGAGCTGGCGGCATGGGAGAGGTATACAGGGCGCGGGATACCAGGTTGAACCGAGATGTAGCCGTCAAAGTTCTGCCCGAGGCCTTTGCACAAGACGACGAACGCCTGATGCGCTTCAAACGGGAAGCGCAGGTTCTCGCATCGCTCAATCAAACCGAGAAAATCAGTGGTATGCCGCACACCATGTCGATTGTCGGCGGTTTGTCGACTTGATAAACGACGGCGTGCGATCCGGGGGACTTGGCGGGCGCGAACAATACGCGAACATCGAACACGCGGGCGGCGGCCCGATGACTAACCCCTACTGCTCCCCGACAGCCGGTGGGTGGTGTTCAAGAGGGGTCCCCTTCAAGCAACGACCCTGTGTAGAGTGTCGATAGAGGGAGGCGAGGTGGTCGAGTTGACACGTAAGAATGCTTACGCTCCGTCCGTCTCGCCCGACGGTAAGCTCATCGCATTCTTCGCCGCCGAGGAGAAGAAGAACGAGTTGGTACTCATCCCGTCCGCGGGCGGAGCCTCGGTTAAGACGTTTGATGTCTCGCCGAACAGCCGCTTCTTGTTATTTAGTATGATTACACGCTGGGCCGGGGATGGCGGTCTGCTCACTTACATAGACAACAAGCGTGAAGTCTCCAACATCTACGGGCTGTCCGTTCGTGGGGGGACGCCTCGGCCAGTGACTAGCTTCAACACCGACACTATCTTCAGCTTCGACTGGTCACGCGACGGCAGGCACTTAGTGGTTGCGAGGGGGCAACTCAGCCATCAGATCGTATTGTTCAGCGACCTCCAGTCTTGACAATAGCATTTACTCTGAAAACGCCCTGATCATCTCTGTAGTGGCCTCGGCGTATACCTGCGTCGTCTCCAGCTTCGCGTGGCCGAGAAACCTTTGAATCTGGTCTATCGGCATTCCCCGCTTCAAATTACGTTTACTACGAGCGTGCATTTGCACAACTTATCCGATAGTTTTCTCGGCGACGCATACCCCAATACCTGTCATCGGCGGAACGCAGGTAGCTTGGATTAGCGGCGCGGCTCGCCCGACAGCCAGTGGGTTGTCTTGAGGCGCTTGGGCTCGTCCGCCGCTCCTCACGTATGGCGGGTGCCGATCGAAGGCGGCGAGGCCACGGAACTGAGCGACAGGCACGCCTATGAGCCGTCGGTCTTCCCGGACGGGAAGCTCGTCGCTTTCTTCAGCTCCGGGGAGACCGAAAACAACTTGGTGGTCATTCCGGCGGCGGGGGGCGAGCCGGTCCGCGTGTATGACAACGCTCCGGACACGCGCTACGCGACTGGTTACTTAGTGCGCTGGACGCCGGACGGCCGGCTGCTCACCTACATCGATAACGTCGGTGAAGCCTCGAACATCCGGGGGCAGCCTGTGGACGTTGGGACGGCGCGGCAGTTGACGAAGTTCGAGGCCGACACGATCTTCAGCCGTGTTGATCGCAGATTTCAGGTGACC